>DASYJY010000196.1:0-2664 GCA_035995985.1 Thermoanaerobaculia bacterium
TCGCAAAGTGACGAAGGCGGACCTCCGGAAGGCCGCCGAGGAGCTGTCGCGGCAGGAGACGCCGGATCCGTTCGCGTTATGGGCGGCCGCGAAAGCCGACACCGTCGAAGCCGCGGAGTTCTCGCGTCCTGTCGCCGTCGAGGATGACGGCGAATTCGAAGATCCGCTCTACCTCGACGATCCACCCGCCATCCGTGCGCCGCGTCCGAAGCCGCAGATGCCGCGGCCGGTGCAGCGCAAGCAGAAAGAAACGCCCGCCAAGCGCGAGACAAAACTCACGCACGATTACCTTCCGCCCGTCGACCTGCTCACCGCCGGTCCGAAGCAGGACACGATCAATGACGACGTTCACAAGCACTTCCTCGACATCGGTCACCTCATCGAAGAGCGCTGCCGCGAATTTTCCGTCGATGGCGAAGTGACCGCGTATCACCCGGGGCCGGTCGTAACGACGTTCGAGTTCAAGCCCTCCGCCGGCGTGAAGTACGCGAAAGTCGTCAACCTCGGTGACGATCTCGCGCTCGCGCTCAAGGCCGAATCGATCCGTATCGAGCGCATCAGCGGCTCGTCGACCGTCGGCATCGAGGTGCCGAACAAACGCCGCGAACTGATCACGCTGCGCGACATTATCGACACCGACGCGTTCACGCAGCAGTCGTCGCTCCTCACGCTGGCCCTCGGCAAGGACATCCACGGCGACGCCATCGTCACCGACCTCGCGCGCATGCCTCATCTGCTCGTCGCCGGCGCCACCGGCGCGGGCAAGTCGGTCGGCCTCAACTCGATGATCGTGTCGCTGCTCTACAAGGCGCTGCCGAAGCAACTGCGCATGCTGATGATCGACCCGAAGATGGTCGAGCTGAAGATGTACGAAGACATTCCGCACCTGCTCCATCCGATCGTGACCGACCCGAAGCTCGCCTCCGTCGCGCTGATCTGGGCCGTGAACGAGATGGAGAACCGCTACCGCTGCCTCGCGGAGTGCGGCGTGCGCAACATCGATCAATACAACGGACTCCTGAAGGACGTCGACGGCTATCGCCGCGCGATGAAGCTGCCGGAAGGGGAGCCGGTGAAGGTGCCGGAGCCGCTGGTCTACATCGTCATCATCATCGACGAGTTCGCGGATCTGATGATGGTGGCGTCGAAGGACGTCGAGGATTCCGTCACGCGTCTCGCGCAGAAGGCGCGCGCGGTTGGCATCCATCTCATCATCGCCACGCAGCGGCCGTCGGTCGACGTCATCACCGGCGTGATCAAAGCGAACTTCCCCTCGCGCATCAGCTACCAGGTCGCGTCGAAGATCGACTCGCGCACCATCCTCGACGCGCAGGGCGCCGAAAAGCTCCTCGGCAATGGCGACATGCTCTTCCTCCCGCCCGGTACCGCACGCATCCGCCGGATCCACGGCGCCTACGTGTCGGAAAAAGAGATCGTGAAGATCGTCGACTTTGTAAAAGCGAACCAGGGCGAGCCGCAGTTCCTCGAAGAGATCACGAAGATCGACGTGGAAAAGAGCGGCGCCGACGGCATCGAGTACCTCGACGATCCGAAGTACGACGACGCGGTGCGCGTAGTCCTCTCGACCGGCCAGGCCAGCGCCTCGTACCTCCAGCGCCGCCTCAAACTCGGCTACTCCCGCGCCGCCCGCCTGGTGGAGATCATGGAAGCAAACGGCATCCTCGGTCCGTCGCAAGGCTCGAAGCCGCGCGAGATCCTCGTCCGCGCCGATGACTACCCGCCGGCCAGCGGGCAGAGTATCTAGACACGCGGAGACGCGGAGGCGCGGAGAAAAGCCGCTTCGCGTTCCCCCTCCGCGCGCTCCGCCTCTCCGCGAACTCCGCGTGAAACCGTTCCCTTTAGAATGACCTGCCAATGGCGACAAGAGGACGCCCCCGGCGCGCCGAGGCGGATGCGGAGATTCTGGAGGCGGCGCTGGCGATGCTGCGGGTGGGTGGGTATCGCGAATTGAGTCTTGACGAGGTCGCGAGGCGGGCGGGGACGGCGAAGTCGTCGATCTACCGGAGGTGGCCGTCGAAGGCGGCGTTGGCGGCCGAGGTCGTGCGGCGCGACGTTCCGGCTCCCGAAGGCGATCTGGCAGTGGCCTTCGAGGCGCTGATGAACGGCGCGTTGGGCGGCGTTGTGGCATCGCTGATCGGCGAGGCGCAGGAGAGCGCGGAAACGCGTTCCATCGTGCTCGACTTGCTGGCTCCATACCGTGGAGCGGGCGACGACGCACTCGGCCGGATCCTTTTCCGTAGTCTATTAAGCAATTAAATCCTTCATAAGACACTTCCACTTTCCCCTGCGCAAAATATTTCCCATGCGCGGGGTAGCACGCGCTGCGCTTTCGTCACGCTAGGAGAGAGGGCGCCCTCCCGAATAACCGCCCGGCGCGTCGCCGGGCCAATCGCCGGAGGGCTTCATGCGTCGTGTCTCCAAAGCCATAGCTGTCACTTCACTTCTTATCGCGCTCACAACCTCAAACATTTACGCGCTTCCGTCGAAGGGCGGTTCGCAGCCGTCAATCGGATCGAAAATCATCAGAATTATCCGGCAGGTCGTTGGGCTGGATTTGGGCGATATGTCCGTGCCTCACCCATAAGAATGCTAGGTACTTTCGTGCGGAGCTCGTAGGCTGTCAACGAAGTCGTGGACGATGCG
>DASYJY010000197.1:0-5511 GCA_035995985.1 Thermoanaerobaculia bacterium
CGCTCGGACTGTAATAGCGCGAGTCCGGCGAAGCCTCAAGCCCCTGCTTCTTCGCCAGCCCAAAATCCAGCACCTTCAACTGCCTGCGCTCGCGCCCGCTCTCCACGACGAACAGGTTCGCCGGCTTGATGTCGCGATGCACGATCCCCTTCGCATGCGCCTCGGCCAGCGCATCGGCGACGGCGCGTCCGATGCGGCAGATCTCCGACTCCGAGAGCCCGCCGCGCTTGATGACGCGCGTCAGCGATTCGCCTTCCACGAACTCCTCGACGATGAAGAGGTGATCGCCATCCTGCTCGATCGAATGAATCGTTGCGATGGAGGGGTGATAGAGCTGCGCCGCCGTCCGCGCTTCGCGCTTCAGCCGCGCGATGGCCTCGGCGTCGGCGAGCACACTCGGCGGCAGCACTTTGATGGCGACCGTGCGCCCGAGCCGCGTGTCTTCGGCGCGCCAGACCTCGCCCATCCCGCCGACGCCGACGCGGGCGATCAGCCGGTACGGACCGAGGTGTTGGTCGGGCGCGAGCATGGACGGCATTCTGTCACTGTCGGTATGCCTTGTCGCGCGGCAGTACGCGCTGGATTGTCGTGACGCCTGCCTCGATCGTGAAAAGAATTCGCCAGTCACCGACGCGAATGCGAAACGAGGGCGGTTTGTAACCTTCGAGTCTCTGAACGCTTACCTTGTCCTCGCTCAGCCGCTCAACCGCATCGGCAATGCGTTCGCGCAAGGCGACATCAAGCCGTTGGGCTTCTTTGAGCGCGCGAGACCGCCATTCGATGCGACGCTTCATGCGCGAAGTCGCCGCATGGCCTCCTCATGCGGAATTGAGGGCTCATCATCATCGCCCTCGAGGTCGGCGGGATCAAATGGCTCGTCGTCGATTGGCGCGTTCTCGAGCAGAACATCCAGTGAATCCGGCTCTGGCACCATCTCCAAGCCTTTCAATACGCGAACAGCCGTAATGAGATCTTCATCGGGCAGTTGATCGACGAGTTCGTGGAGTGTTTGTCGAGTGTTCATCTTCCCTCCGATTGTGGTGCGACATTGTACCGCGTCACCACCCGATGACGGCGCGTCCGCAGGCGAGGTCAAGTGCTTTTGCGGCAATTACTTAGCGGATCGGATCGTTTTCGGAAGCCGTGAAATGGATCGCGCTCCTCATCATTAATGTATTGGCCGCCGTCGCGGCGCACGCGGCGGACATCGCCTTTGTCACACCACAGAACGGCGCGCAGGCGATTGGACCGATGTTGATCGAGATTACGACTTCGGCCGCGAATGTCGATCGCGTCGAATTCTCCGTCGATGGTGCGTTGGCGGGTGTGGCGCGAAAGCCGCCGTATCGGATCGCGCACGATTTCGGGACGTCGTTGGCGGCACATGCGATCACCGCGAAAGTATGGTCGAACGGATTTCGAAACTCGGACGACGTCACGATCAGAACTGCGGCCCTGAGCGCTGGCGAAACGATGAACGTGGACGTCGTCGAAGTGCCGATGCGCGTCCATTCCGAGCAGCCGTTGCAGGCGAGCGATCTTCGCGTGACGGAGAACGGCATTCCGCAGACGATCCGCGAGCTGCGGGCGGATCGCGGCGCGGCGCGATTCATCTTCATCGTCGACCGTTCGCTGTCGATGGGCGATGGAAAGCTCGATGCGGCGTTGCGCGCGATCGCGAACGAATCGCCGCTGCTGCGCAATGACGATCGCATTGACCTTGTGCTCTTCAATCACAACGTGACGAAGGCGCGAGTGATCCGGCGCGGTGAGCAACTTCCAGCCGTTCCGACTTCCGGCGGTACATCGCTGCGCGACGCGCTGGCATCGATCGTCACGCGCGAGCGGACGTACGCGATCGTGATCACTGATGGCGGCGATCGCAACAGCGCCATTTCTGAGAGCGACGCGCTGCACGCCATCAGCAACACGAAGATGATCGTCGACGCGATCGTGCTCGGCGACACGTCGAACTTTCTTCGCGACGCGGCGCGCAACACCGGCGGCACGCTAGTCACCGCGGATGCGTCAACGCTGCAACGCGCGTTGCATGCGCTGCTCGTCGACATCAACAGCCGCTACACGCTCGATTACCAGAGCCACGGCAACGGACCTGGATGGCGATCGATCGCCATCACACCGCAGCGGCGCGGCATCGAAATCGTGAATGCGCGCAAGGGGTACTACGCGCGATGAAACGGATCCTCATCGTCATCGCGCTCGTCGCGATGCCCGCCTTTGCGCAGACGACGCGCATCGCCTCCGATTTCGAGATCGCGCAGATGCAGCAGCAGTTGTCGCGCTCGCACGACTTCCTCTCCCAACTCTCCGGCCACCTCAACCTCGGCGACGCTCGCCTCGCGCGCGGCGAGAGCACGCTGGCGCGGCGTGAATACGCGCAGGCGTTCGAGCTCGCGTCGCGCGAGCGCCTCGATGCGCGTCGTGCCTCCGATCTCGCGCGTTACGCGACGGCGACGTCGTACGCGGCGCTGGCTTCGGCGAAGCTTGGCCGCGATGCGAACGCCTTTGAATTGTCGGAAGAAGCCATCCGCTACGAAAGCGGCGAAGCGAAGACGTGGAACCTCTACGCGAACACGATGTCGCTCCTGCGCAAGCCGGCCAAGGCGGCCAGCGCGTCGCGCAATGCGGTTGCGCTCGCGCGGCGAGATCTGGCGCAATCGCCGGACCTCGGTAATCGCATCGATCTGGCGATCTACCAATACGCGCTGGCTTCTGCGTTGATCGAGACGGGACAAACGAGCGAGGCGGAGCGGCTGCTCGTCGAGGTGACGTCATCGCTCCGTTCGCCGGACTTTGATTCGCTGAAGCGTGACGTCGCGCGGCGCGAGTCGTTCGAAATCTACTCCTCGGCGCGCGGCGAGGCGGCGTCGTACATCTCCCTGCTCAATCGATCGCAGCTACGGCTGGCAGCGCTGTACGAATCGCACGGCAACGCGGCGCGCGCACGGCAGCAGTACGAGAACGTACTGGCGGCGCGCAGCGACGATCCGACCGCGCTGGCAGCAATCGCGTGGCTGTCGCAGTCCGGCGAGCATTTCGCCGAGGCGTTCGATGCGAATCCGTTTTCACTGACGCTCGTTCGCGACTATCAGCGCTACCTCTCCACGCATCGCGCCGAGGAGGCCGACGGAGATTCGGCGGGTGCGCGGATGCGGCGCGTACTCATCGCGATGAATCGCGGCGAGTTGCACGCGGCGAAAACCGCGCTCGATGCGCTGGACAAACGGTTTCCCGACAACGACACTCTGCGAACGCTTCGCGCGGAACTCGACAAGCCGAACGAAACGCCGGCATTCCTTGGCGCCGGAGTCACCACGGCCACTCCCTCGGCATCCGATCTCCGATCGCTCATCGCGCTCTTCAACAACAACCGACTCACGCCGGAACAGCGCACGGTGCTCGACACGATCGCGATGACGAGCGTCGTGCAATTCGAGCAGCGCAAGGATGCGCCGGCGCATCAGACGATCTTCGAATCCGGTGAGATCGACGGCGTTCGCTTCCGCTTCAGCGAGCCGATGGCGTTCAACGGAGACTTTGCCGCGCATGCGCCGCTTCGTCTCACGTATCGCATCCTCGGAGCGAGCAATGACGAGTTGCTGCTCGAGCCGATTCAACTGGAGGCCGCGCGATGAGGATTGTTGCCACAGCACAGACAAGAGTGTCTGTGCCACACAGGCATCACGTGGCACAGACACTCCTCTCCGTGCCACACACGCATCATGTGGCACAGACACTCCTGTCTGTGCTTTTGATGCTCGCGACGACTGCTGCAATTGCCCAACCGATCGCGGCTACGAACCGCGGCATCGCCGTCGCGCACGATCACGTCATCGAGCTCTTTGACCGCACCGGGAAAAATCTCATCTGGAAAACGGATGGACTACCAACGCCACAGACCATCGTGGCGTCCAATGAACGAATCGCAGTTCTCGACCCGCTGGCGAACGAGGTGCGCATCGTCGAGCTGGCAACGGGACGCGCAACCGCGGTGCACACGGGCGAGACGCCGGCCGCCGGCGTCTTCATCGGACCAACGCTTTACCTCCTCGAGCGCGATGCCCGGGCTCTCGAACGGATCGGCGCGGACGGCACGAGAGCGTCCATCAGCACCGGCGCCGATCCGGCCTTTCTTCGCGAGGCGAATGGCCGGTTGTACGTCTACGCGCGCGGCGACGGATTCGTGCAGGAAGTCCGCACGAGTCCATTCGCGATCCGGCGCAGCGTGCGCGTGACGCCGTTCGCGTCCGATTTCGAAATCGATTCGAAGAATGCGTACCTCGTCGATCCGCACAGCGCGAGGATCGGCATCGTCAATCTCGAGTCGATGCAATCGGGAGGCAGCATCGACGTCGGTGCGGTACCGGTCTCCTTCGAATTCGTATCGACCGGCACGTCACTCACCGCGCGCACGCTCGCAGTTGCCGATCCCTCGGCCAAAAAAGTCTGGCTGATCGAAGGGGCGCAATCGGTGACGCAGGCGTTCACGCGCGGCTTTCTGCGCGGCCTGATCGGACTCGGTCTCTTCGGCAGCGGAACGTCAAGCTTTCCGACCGGTGTCGATCGCGTGTTCGTCCGCGGCACGCGCTGGTATGCGTTCGACTCGAGCAGCGGGACGCTCTACCGGTTCACGAAATCGTCGAGCTCGGCGGTGGCGAAGAACATCCGCAGGTTCACCGTCACAACGGAGGGAGTCTTCTGGTGGAGCGACGCGGTACGGCGGTTGCAGCAAGCGGACTAAAGAGAACGCGTAATGGCTGAACGAAAACCGTGTACCCGATGCGAGCGCCCGATCGATGCGAACGCGCGCTCGTGCGTCTATTGCAACTGGGATCAGGGCGTGACGAAGCCCGCCGTGACCGCGGCGCCGCCGGCTGCTCCCACCTACGTTCCACCGCGCGACACGCGCCTGCGCAACCGCATCCTCGGCGCGATCGCATTCGTCGCGCTCGTCGTCATCGCCTTCGTTGTCGGCTCCCTCGTGCATGGCTCCGATCCATCGCAGGCGAAAGCGTCGCAGACGCCGGCGCATCCCGCCGCGCCAAGTGCGCAAGCCGAGGGAGGGCCGAAAGCCGATGTGACGCTGGTGCCGCTGGATGGATCGATGCAATCGGAACCGCCAATCACCAGCGCGCCGGCCATCGCGCCGAGTGCGGGGAACGTCGAAGTCAACGGCGATCGAACCGACGCCACTGCTCTTCCGTCCGGCGAATACTCGGCCGCCGCGCAGCGCGCGAAGGCGGAGCGCGATGTGAGAACGAACAACGGGATGATCGATCCGCGCACGATTCCGGGCGGCGTCGAGCACGCCGTTCCGGTCAGTCGCCCGCGGCCGCAGTTGCCGCAGCAGCGCAACCAGGTGATCCGCGTCGCCGCTCCGCCGCATACGGAACCGATCCCGCTCTACCAGCCCGTTCCGCCGTTGCGCGTGCAGCGGCCGAGCAGCGCGCGGCTTTTCCTCACCGTCGGAACCGACGGCCGCGTTCATGA
>DASYJY010000198.1:0-10304 GCA_035995985.1 Thermoanaerobaculia bacterium
ACGTGCGTGGCCCGCCCCCAGATCACTGCCGACTGCGGTGAAATCAGCGCGAGCAGAGCGGGCGGCATAGGCAGGAGTTGCAGCCCGATGACGAGTACGAAGAGAACTCCGCCGACGGTCCAGATGCGCCCGGGCCGCGTCAGCACGAATGGCTTCTTGCCGGTTGCGCGGAGCAGCGCCGCGCCGCAGCCGATCAGCAACGCCGGAAGAATCAGGGCCGGCTGCGATGCATCGCTGGCCGATCCGAACGGCATCGGCACCCACACCAGAAACGCGAGAAGCGCCGCAAAGAGGGCAAGCTCGATCGCGTTTCGCATCCAGGCATTGTAGAGGCCGTGCTAACATCAGCGCGGTCCGAATCTTAGGTCGATGGCAATGGGAGGGTACGTGCGTCAAGGAAAGCGGCTTTTCATCGTCGCCTTGGCTCTATGCGCGTTTGCGGGCAGCGCCTTCGCGCAGAACGGTCTGCGTGACCGTGAGCGGGCGTTCGCCGCAAGCGCGGAAATCGCCAGCGATCTCCGCAAAGCACATTTCCACCACGGCCCGTTCTACCTCCTGAGCACGTTCCAGCTTTCCGATATCGGCTACGACTCCAGTTTCTATGTCCCTACCGCCGACCGGCAGTCCGGCTTCCGCTTCGGGATCCAGGCCCCGACGCGCCTCTATGTCGTGCCATCGAAGAAAACCATCTACTCGATCGACGTCCGGCCGGAGTTGAGCTTCTTCAACCGCAACGGCAGAGGCTATGTCTTCGGATACCACGCCCGCGCTGACGCGCAGTACCTTCTCAATCATCTCTATGTCGATGCGTATGCGGAGAACGCCGACCAGCTTCGCGCCGACGTTGCCGAGGTCGCGCGGCTGCTCACGGAGCGCGCGACGAACTACGGTGTGACGGGAGAGCTGAAGTACTCCAGCCGCACCAGCATGACGTTTAACGCGGCAGCGCTGAAGACTTCCTATCCGCTTGACAAAATCCAGCCCGGGCTGCCGGTGCAGTTGCTCGACCGAACGGGGCACAACTACCGAATCGCCGTAAACCACAAGACCTTTCCGCTCACCTCGCTCTTCCTCACGGGCGAAGCGAGCGACTACGTCTTCAACAACGCAACCTACAAAGACGGTCATCGCTCATTTGTCGGCGCGGGCTTCGTTCATGACAGCGGCCGCACTGTCACACGCCTCGAAGCGGGTGCCGGCAAGCTGACCTTCTCGGAGCCGGGGCAGCACGCGTTTCAGGGCGCGCTGGGCAACATCTCGTCCACCAGGAAATTCGGGACGTCGACGACGGGACTGCTCAACGCATCGCGCGACCTCGACTTCTCGCTCTTCACCGCGAACAATTACTTCATCGCGGACCGGGTCAGCGCGAAGGTGGCTTGGGACGCGACACGCCGTCTCACCTTGAACGCGCAATACGCCCTCGGCCGCGACCTCTACGACGTGCCGGTCAACGGGCCGCACGGTTTCCTCAAGCGCCGCGACGTTTTCACCTTCCCGTCGATTGGCTTCACGTACGCGTTCGCCCGTCTGCTGGGCGGCCTCGACATCGGCTACGTCAACAGAACTTCGAACTTCGATCTCAACGAGGACAAAGGAATACGAGTGCTGTTCCGCTTGTCGTTCACGCCGTAAACTCGGTCAAAATAACCCTCTTAACCTCTAACCAGAGTGCCACCGTTTGATGAAAGATTCACATCAATCGGAACAGCGAGATGACAACCTCTCGCCTACCATGCGGGCCGGTCGAACATCGACGAGGGTTGTATTGCTCCCCGCTGCTCCTGAAATATGGGGTTGCGGTGCTTAGTATCGGAAGGATTCAAATGAAACGAATCTCCTATCTCACATTGACAGCCGCGATGCTCACCGTTGCCGCGCTGGCACAGCCGGCGTTCGCGCAATCGCAAGTCCCGACGCCGGGAATGCTCGGGGAATCTGCCCCGAGCGCGAGCGACGCGCCCATCGGTCCGCGCGACTACATCGAAGTGAAGGTGTTTCAGGATCCTAGCCTCAACACCAAGATCACCGTCAGCGACGACGGCCGCATCACCATGCCGCTACTGGGTAAGGTGGAGGTCTCGGGCCTGACGCCGACGGACCTCGAAGCGCGCATCAAGTCGTTGCTCGAAGCGAAATACATCAACAAAGCCGATGTCACCGTGACGGTGCTCGAAGCGGGCAGCAAACCGATTTCCGTGATCGGCGCCGTGACGCGGCCGGGCCGGATCGGCATCACTGGCGGCATTTCGCTGATCCAGGCCATCACGCAGGCTGGCGGTCTCGCCAGCGGCTACGGACGCGCGCTCTACGTATTGCGGACGGCCGCCAACGGGCTCACCGAACAGATCGCCATCGACATCGACGACCTCATGGTCAACGGCAATCCCGATCTCAACCTCCCCCTTCGTCCGAACGACGTCATCAACGTGCCGATCGACAGTCAGATCAACATCTACGTGCTCGGCGAAGTGATGCATCCCGGCAGCGTGCAGTTCCGCCGCTCCCAGACACCCACATTGCTCCAGGCTCTGGCCGCCGCCGGCGGACCGACCGACCGCGCCTCGAAAGGCGTCATCCTGAAGCGCGTCGTCAACGGCAGCGAGAAGACCTTCAAATACGATTTCAAGAAGATTATCGACGGCCGTCAGAACGATGTCGTGCTGCTCGACGGCGACCGCATCGTCTTCAGGGAAAGCTTCTTCTGATCGCCGGCACTGACATTCGTGTCGGTGCCGTGGAAGCCGTTGCAACGGTTACCGGTTACCATCACCCATGGACCTGAACACGCAGGAAGTCCATCTCTCCCACTACTGGAACATCATCTACAAGCGATGGAAAGTCGCGCTGTCGATTGTTGTGGTGGTAATGCTGGGGACGTATCTGGCCAGCGAGTTCGCCAAGCCGCTGTACCGGTCGGCGATCCAGATCCAGATCGAGCGCGAGAATCCGAATCAGCTCACCGTCGATGATCTCTTCGGCATCGCCGCCTCGGACCAGGAGTTCCTGCAGACGCAGTACGTGCTCCTGAAGAGCCGCGGCCTCGGCGAGAAAGTGATCGACGATCAGAAGCTCCTCAGCGATCCGGAGTTTTACCCGCCCGGCATCAACGGCAAGACTCCCGCGCAGATCGCGCAGATCCGTTCGCAGATGGCCGGCGCGGTCGTCGGACCGCTCGACGTCGTTCCGGTCCGCAGCACCTCGCTCGTGGACGTCGGCTATGTCTCAACCTCGCCGCGTCTCGCGCAGAAGGTCGCCGAAGGAATCGGCGATTCGTACATCACACTCAACAACGAAAAAAAGTTCGAATCGGTGCGCAAGGCCGGCGACTTTCTGGAGCGTCAGATCAAACAGATCAGGGACGATATCGAGGCCACCCGGCGGAAACTGCAGAACTACGGCGAAACCAAAGGCATCATCTCCACCGCTGACGCGAGCAGCATTCCCTTCCAGCGGTTGATGAAGGTGAACACCGATCTGCAGAATGCCACCAACGTCCGGCTCGAGAAGCAGAACGCCTACGACGCGCTGTCGCGCGCCAATCCGGAGTCGGTTACCGGCGGCGATCTTCTCGTCACTCAACTCACCGAAGAAGAGTCACGAAAATCGCGCGAGTACCAGCAGAAACTCACAACGTTCAAACCGGGCCACCCGGAGATGACGACCCTCAAGAACTCCATCGACAAAACACATCAGGCGCGCGCCGCAGCAATCGCCGCCGCCTTCCAGCGTGCGAAGGAGTCCGCACTCCGCGAACTGGAAGCGGCACAGCAGAGTGAACGCCAGATGGGCTCGGCGGTCACTACGCAGAAGCAGGAGACGCTGAACATCAACGCCAGCGCGGCCGGCTTCACGGATCTCACGAACACGCTGACATCGAAGCAGGCCCTTCTCGATCAACTCGAGAAGCGTCAAAACGAAACCGAGGTCACCGCACGGTTGCGGGGGTCCACCTCGTCGAACAACATCCACATCGTCGACCACGCGCAGCTTCCGACGACCCGGTTCAACGTCACGATGAAGAAGAACCTGCAGAGCGCCTTCCCGCTCGGCGTGGTGCTCGGGCTCGCGGCGATCTTCTTCCTCGAGTATATGGACCGCTCGATCAAGACGCCCGAGGAGCTCGAGCGCGTCACGAAATTCGCCTCGCTCGGCGTCATTCCTTCCGCGAACTCCGCGGGCCGCGGCGGTTACGGCTACGGCTATGGTTACGGCCGCGGTACGCCGCGCCTTCGTTCGGTCACCGATACTCCGGATGCGCAGGCCGGCATCGATCTGCTTCCGCACAGCGACTCGCGCTCGGCCATCGCCGAGGCCTATCGCGCCTTCCGGACGTCGCTGCTGCTCGCCTCCGCAAGCTCGCCGAAAGTCATCGTCATCTCCTCCACGTTCGCCCGCGAAGGGAAGACCACCACCTCCGTCAACCTCGCCACGGTTCTCGCACAGATGGGCAAGCCGGTGCTCCTCATCGACGCCGACCTTCGCCGTCCGCGACTCCAGAAAGTCTTCCGCGGGAAGATGAACCTCGGCCTGGTCAACTACCTCGCCGCGAACATTCCGCTCGACGACGTCGTTCAGGAGACGCAGGTTCCGAATCTCTCGCTGATCCTTTCCGGACCGACGCCGCCCAACCCGTCCGAGCTCCTCGGCTCCGACCGGATGAAGCACCTGATCCACGAGCTGCGCACGAAATTCGCCTTCGTCATCTTCGACTCGCCGCCGGTCATGGCCGTGACCGACTCGATCGTTCTGGCCGCGAACGCCGACGGCGTCGTGCTCTGCGTACACGGCGGTCAGACGCCGCGCGACATCGTGCAGCGCGCGGCCGAGCGGCTTCGCCAGAGCAACATCCCGGTCCTCGGTGCGCTGCTCAACAACCTCGATCTGCAGCAGTACGGCTACTCATTCAAGAAGAGCTACTACGACTACTACGACGAGGATGGCAGCAGCTCGAAGGAACCGTCGAAGCAGCGCGTCGGATAACATCGGCGAGCTGCGTCTCGCATGATCGACATCCATCACCATTGCCTGCCGGGCGTCGACGACGGCCCGCGCACGCTCGCCGAGTCGGTCGATCTCTGCCGCATGGCCGCCGATGAAGGCATCGAAACGATTGTGGCCACGCCGCACGTTCTGCGCGGCCGCTGGCAAAACACGTCGCGCGCGGAACTGGCAAAAATCCTGGACGATCTTCGCGCGGAGGTCGGCGACCGCCCCCGCATCGTCCTCGGATCCGAATACTTCTTCGGTCACGACATGGACGAGATGCTGCGCACGGAATCGATCCTGCCGCTCGCCGGCGGCCGGTACGTGCTGGTCGAATTCTCGAGCAACAACGTGCCGCCGCTCGTTCGCGATCCGCTGTACCGCGTGCAACTCAACGGCTGGACGCCGGTCATCGCGCATCCGGAGCGCAACGTCGTCTTTCAGTCGAAGCCGGAGTTCCTGGCGTCGCTGATCCGGATCGGCGTCAAGACGCAGGTCACGACCGGGAGCGTGACCGGCGAGTTCGGAGCGGAAGCGCAAGCCACGGCCATCGATTGGCTGCAGCGCGGCTGGGTGCATGTGATGGCCACGGACGCGCACAACGTGACCAAACGGCAGCCGCGATTTCGAGCCGCGAGGGAGCGCGTGGCGGCGCTCGTGGGCGAAGAAATCGCGCAATCGCTCTTCGTCGACAATCCAAAATCAATCGTAGAAAATCGCGGACTCGTGTACGATCCTGACTTGCCGGATCCGTCCGGCGAAAAAACTGGTCGTCTCTTCCGTCAAATACGAAAGCTTTTTACAAAGTGAACGCAATCGTGCGCCCGCTTGTGGCGCTTCTCTCGATACTGACCGCCGTTCCGGTTCTCGCGCAGAACTTTTACGAAACGCGATTCCAGAGCGGCGTGGTCGATTTCAGCCGCGGCGCCTACGCGCGTGCGGCGGATGAACTGCGCGTGGCGGCTTTCGGCCGGGTCGATGATATCCCATCCTACATCACTGCGGAAGTGTACCTTGCGGTCACGAATGACCGCCTCGAGCACGCCGAGGATGCGCGAACAGCAGCTCTGAAAGTTCTGCAGGCGGAACGGATCACGCCTTCGTACGCCGCGCTGAAACTTCCGCCAGAAGTCCGCGCTTCGTTCGAGCAGCTCCTCCCGGCGCTGCTCATGCGCGACCAACTCGCGAATGTGCCGGCGTTCGCTCGATTCGCCAGCCAGGCGCCGGCCGTCCAATCGGGCGCGCCGCGGCCCAGCCGTCATACCGCCATCGTGCCGACGCCGACGAGGCAGCCAAACGTCGCGGTGACGGCGCCGAAGAACGACAACAACGTTGATTCAAAGCCGCAGCCTGCGCTGGACTACGGACGGCTCGCGCTCGAACGCGTCGCCGCCGGAGACGAAGCCGGCGCGCGCCGTTACGCGGATCTGGCGTTCGCCTCGGACGACACGAACCCGAACGCACACGCCGCGCTCGCCCAGATCGGCCGCGCCCACAACGCCTGGAATGACGTGGCCGAGCACTACGCCATCGTCCGCACACGCCGCCACCTCACCGACGACGAAACCGCCGCGTATCTCATCGCGCTCGTCAAAATCGGACGCGTTGCGGATGCCACGGGCGTGCGGCGTACCGCGTCGAGCGCCGTGCTCGCGCGGCCCGACGTTCGCGACGCGCTGCAAAGCATCGAACAGAAGCCGGCGCCACAACCGCCCGCTCCTCAACCCATTGCTGCGCAACCAATCGCTCCGCAGCCGATTGCTCCGCAGCCGGTAGCCCCGCAGCCAATCGCCCCGCAACCGGTCGCACCTTCGCCAGTGCCGCAGCGGCCGGCTCCACGCGTCACGCCTGCCCCCGTTCCCGCTCCCATCGTTCCGGCTCCCGTTCCGCTGCAAACCGCGCCGGCCAGCACTGAAGCCGTCGCGGATCAGATTGCGGCAGCGGAGCAGATGGTGGCGGCGGGCAACATCGTCGGCGCGCGCACGGAGCTTCGCCGGATCGCACTGCTTCCGAATCTGCAACGCTCCGATCGCCAGTCGCTGGCGCGCGCTCTCAGCCAGACCGCGCTCTACGCCGAGTCGTCCGCGCAGTACCGCAAAACGTATCCGCTCAAGGCCGGCGAAGAGACGCACATGTTCTACGAGGCCGTGAATCGGTTCGAGCTTGGCGACTACAGCCTGGCGCGGCAACTCATCACGCGTGCGATGCCGGCGCTGCCGCAGACGCCGGCCATTCTCGCTTACCGCGACCGGATCATGGCGCAGCAGTGAAATTTTGCCGTATCATCCCTTTTTGTCCGAGGTAACCATGAAAACCCGCATCCTCCTGAGTCTCGCGTTTGCGATATGCGCCGTCGCCGCCTTCGGCGCTCAACCCGGCGTCGTCGATCACAATCCTCCGGGCTGCATGCTCATGGGCGAGATGCCGATCATGCACGTCGACACGGCCGATGAGGGTTTGCTCCGCGCGTACTTCCGCCGTCAGGGAGCAACCGATTGGTGCTTTGTCGACGGCAAGAACCTCGGCAAGGTGTCGGAGGTGACGCTGCCGAAGTTCGATCCCAACGAGGCCATCGAGTACTACTTCATCGTTCTCGACGGCAAGCGCGTCGTCGCGAAGAGTCCAAAGATCTACAACGCAAGAAACGAACAGCACTGCGACGCGTCGTTCGCGCGGCACGCCATCATGCTGACGCTCGAGTGCCTGCCGCCCGGAACGAATCCGATTTCGATGGCTGCCGGATACGCCGCCAAGACGATCATCGGCGGCCCGCCGGACTCTCCGGAAAAACCGACGCAGGCCGCGGCGAACAGCAGCCCGAAAAACTAAACGTTGACCGATCACAAATCAAAGGGCCGCCGGTTTCGGCGGCCCTTTTTGCGTTCAGTGCGCTTTCGCTTTCTTCACTTCCTCGGTCAGCGCCGGAATGATCGTGAAGAGATCGCCGACCACGCCCAGGTCGGCGATGCGGAAGATCGGCGCCTCGGGGTCCTTGTTGATGGCGACGATGTGCTTCGACGTCGACATCCCCGCGAGATGCTGGATCGCACCCGAGACACCAGCTGCGACGTAGAGATTGGGGCTGACCACGCGTCCGGTTTGTCCGACCTGATGTTGATGATCGATCCACCCCGCATCGACGGTCGCGCGCGACGCGCCGACGGCGCCGCCGATCGCGTGCGCGAGATCGCGAATGATCGAGAAGTTCGCGCCTTCTTTCAGACCACGTCCGCCGGAGACGATGATGTCGGCTTCGGCGATCGATAGTTCGCCCGACTCCGAAACCTTCGTCTCGACGACTTTCGTCTTCGAATCCGAGGGCGCGTTGACCTCGACCACTTCCGCCGCACCGCCGCCCGACTCCTCGGCCGGAAAGGCGTTAATGCGCGTGGTCGCAATTGCGGGCGAGCCGCTGATGTCGACCGTCGCGAACGCCTTCCCCGAGTAGACGGGGCGGCGCGCTTGCAGTTTGCCGCCGGTCCACTCGAGGCGATCGACGTCCGAGGCCACGCCGGCGTTGAGACGTGCAGCAAGACGCGGCGCCAGGTCGCGTCCGTTCGACGTTCCGCCGAGGAGCACGATCGAAGCGGACGACGCGGTGATCGCGGCCTGAATCGCGGCGGTGTAAGTTTCCGTGTTGTACGCGCCGGCGTCCGCGACGTACAGCTTCTTCGCGCCGTAGCGGCCTGCGTCGCCGGCCGCGGCGCGATCGGTTGCGAAGGCGGCCAGATCGCCGCCCGCGGCTTCAGCGAGCTTGCGTCCGATCGACAGCGCCTCGCGCGACGCCTTCTTCAACTTTCCATCGAGAACTTCACAGAACACGAGAACGGTCACAGCGCCTTCGCCTCCTCTTTCATGTAGCGGACGATTTCTTTCGCCGCCGCCGCGGGATCGGCGCCGTCGATCTTGCGGCCGCCGCTCTTTTCGGGCGGCAGTTCCAGCGAGACGACGGTGACGCGCTGATTGACGATGTCGGAGTCGGCCAGGCCGAGGTCGGAGATCGACTTCGAATCGATGGCGATCTTCTTCGCGGCCATGATGCCTTTGAGCGAGGCGTAGCGAGGCTCGTTCATCCCCTTCTGCGCCGTGATCACCGCCGGCGTCGCCGCCTCGATGATCTCCTCGGCGCCCTCGATTTCGCGGTGCGCGGTGATCTTGCCGTTGGCAACCTCCAGATGCGTGACGACGTTGACCTGCGGATAGCCGAGGAGCTCGGCGACCATCGGACCGACCAGCGAGTTGTCGGTGCCGACGCCCTGCTTGCCGAAGAAAACGAGATCGTGCGGAACGCTCTTGATCGCGGCCGCGAGGACCTTGGCGATACCGAGCGAATCGGCGTCGCCCGATTCGCCTTTCACGTGCAACGCCTTCGTCGCGCCGCGCGCGAGCGACTCGCGCAACGCCTGCTGCACGCGGTCTGGACCGAAGGCAAGAACGGTGACGTCGCCGCCCTCTTTTTCCTTCAGGCGAATCGCTTCTTCGAGCGCGTATTCGTCGTAGGGCGAGACGATGTATTTGATGCCGGTTTCGTCGATGTGGCGGCCATCGCCACCAATTTTGATTCGCGTCTCGGTGTCAGGCACCTGCGCGATACACACTACGGAATTCAAGGTAGGCCTCCGATAAAGCGCCCGGATTCTAGGGAAAAGGCACAAGGTTCGCAAACAAGGCTTCGCATTTCGCAGCGGTCACTCAAAACAGACGAGAGCCCGACGGAGGACGCCATGCCATTCATGAACAGGCAATACGAGACGGATGCGAATCAAGCGGGCGCTCGCCGCATGTTCCGGTCACCGATGACGGACTTCAAACGCCAGGGCCGCGGCAACGGAAACGGGACGAGCCGGCCGAACGCGAAAGCGGCGCCGCCCGAGGTGACGAACGCCGAGAACTTCTACTACGTGAAGCAGATGAATTCGAAGACGCCGATGGTGATCGTCATGAACGACGGCGAAGAGATCCGCGGCTGCATCGAGTGGTACGACCGCACCTGCCTCAAAGTGAACCGCGACGGCGCGCCAAACCTGCTGATCCAGAAACACTGGATCAAGTACGTGTTCAAGCAGGAAGAGCTGGGGGAGTAGCTGTCATCCTGAGAGGGTGAAATCCCATTTTCTGTAGAAACACGGGGGGCCGGTTATCAATATCAGGCAGTGCCACCCGCCAAGCACAGCCGAAGAGACCCCGAACATGCCAACCGGTGCGGGCGGCGATTTCACGCGCAAGCACTGCAGGGGTCCAAGAGGCTCGCGGGTCTCTTCCAAAGAGACTCTGGGGTCTCTCTTCAAAGAGACTCTGGGGTCTCTCTTCAAAGAGAC
>DASYJY010000199.1:0-10180 GCA_035995985.1 Thermoanaerobaculia bacterium
CTCGCTGATCCTCGGGCAGGATCGGACCAAGCTTTCGAAACGCCACGGCGCAACATCTGTATCGGCATACGCGGAGGCAGGCTTCCTCGCTGAGGCCATGGTCAACTACTTGACGATGCTGGGATGGTCGGCGCCGGACGGGCGCGACGTCTTCGACCGCGACTACGCGATTGCCAACTTCGCGCTCGACCGCGTCAACTCCGCGCCGGCGGTTTTCGATCCGCAGAAGTTCGAGTGGCTGAACGGGCAGTACATTCATTCGATGTCTGCCGCGGAGCTGCGGCCGCTGGTCGTGAACGCGATAGGGTTCGATGCGCCGTGGCTGGAGGAAGCGATCGAGGTGGTGAAGACGTCCGTTCATCTTCTGCCGCAGTTCAAGGAGACGATCCGCTTCGTGACTGACTACATGGCGCCGGAGATCGAACGCGAATTTGCGGTTGCAGTTGCCGCCGATCTTCGCGAAAACGGCGCGCCGCTCGACACCGATGCCGTCAAGGCGATGAACGAGCGGCTGAAGAAAACGACCGGCCGCAAAGGGAAGGACCTCTTCATGCCGCTGCGACTGATGCTGACCGGCATGGATCACGGGCCGGAGCTCGTACGCGCCATTCCTCTTCTCGAACGCGCCAGCGAGTCGGACCCGCGCGTGCTCTCGCCGCTCGCGCGCATTGACCAGGTCATTGCGCAATGTATTCGCTGATCCGCAAACTCCTCTTCCAGCTCGACGCCGAAAACGCGCACGAGCTGGCGGTGCGGCAGATGATCGCGCTGCAGAAAATCCCGATCGTCCTCCGCGCCACCGAACGCTTCTGCGCGCCGCCGCCGAGCGCGCGACGCGAGCTGATGGGACTGACGTTTCCATCGCCGATCGGAATCGCCGCCGGCTTCGACAAAAACGCTCTGCTGATGCCGATGCTCGCCGCCCTCGGCTTCGGATTCGTGGAAGTAGGCACCGTCACGCTTCGACCGCAGTCCGGTAATCCGCGCCCGCGCCTCTTCCGCTATCCCGCGCACCGCGCGCTCATCAACCGCCTCGGCTTCAACAACGACGGCGCGGACGCGGTCGCCGAACGGCTGAAGTCGTGGATACCGACCGTGCCGCTCTTCGTCAACATCGGAAAGAACCGCGACGTCCCGATCGACGCCGCAGCGGACGACTACGGCGCCTGCGCGATGAAACTCGCGCCATACGCGGACGCGGTCGTCGTCAATCTCTCCTCGCCGAACACACAGTCGCTCCGCGAACTGCAACGGCCGGAGCATCTCGAACGCATCCTCGCCGCCGTCGGCCCCGCAATTGTGAAGATTGCGCCGGATATCGATGACGTCATGCTCGACGAAATCTGCGACGTCTGCGCGAAACGCGCGCGCGGCATGATCTGCACGAACACCACGATCGCGCGGCCGTTCGCGTCGAATGAAGGCGGTGGACTCTCCGGCGCGCCGCTGATGGAACCATCCACATCGGTTCTGGCGAAGGTGCGGAAGCGCGTTGGCGCGGCGTTTCCACTCATCGGAGTTGGCGGAGTTTTTACGAGCGACGACATGCGCGCAAAATTCACTGCCGGCGCGGACCTCGTGCAGGTCTACACCGGATTCGTGTATGAAGGGCCGCTGATGGCGAAGCGACTGGCGAGAACGACATGATCATCTACGGAGTGAACCCAATCCTCGAAGCCATCCGCTCGCATCCGGAGCGGATTCGGTATGTTGGCGTGGCGCGCGAGGAGACGGCCCGGCATCAGCGGCTGATGAGTGAGGCGAAGCGCGCGCATGTCGCCGTGCGGAATCTGGCGCTCGATCAGATCGACCGGCTGGCGGGGCGCGGCGTACACAACGGGGTTGTGGCCGAGGTGTCGGAGACCGCGTATGCGGATTTCGATGAGGTTGTGGAGAAGGAGGAGACGAACTTCGTCCTCATCGTCGACTCCATCACCGATCCGCAGAACTTCGGCGCCATCCTACGTGTCGCGGATGGATTCGGCGTCGACGTCGTCGTCATCCCCGAGCACGACAGCGTCGGACTCACGCCGGTGGCGGTGAAAGCATCGGCCGGTGCCTCGGAGTGGGTTCAGGTGGCGCAGGTGACGAACCTTTCGCGCGCCATCGAGACGCTGAAAAAGGGCGGCTACTGGATTTACGCGGCGGCCGAAAACGGAGAGCGGCCCGATGCCCTCGACTTCACCGGCAAGGTCGCGCTCGTGGTCGGCAACGAGGGGAAAGGAATCCGCCGCAACGTCCTCGAGCACTGCGACCGCACCGTCACGATTCCGATGAGCGGACACGTCGAATCGTTCAATGTGGCGACGGCGACGGCCATTCTTTGCTACGAAGTCCGCCGGCAACAGCGATGACGGCCAGCGCGGCCGCCGCGAGCACCGAAACGATTCCGCAGATCACGATGAGCGGATTGCGGTAGCGCAGCGAAACGTGGTGGGTTCCGCGCGGAATTGTCAGACCCTGAAACGCTACGTTCGCGGCATAGAGCGATGCCGGCGTTCCGTCGATCGTGGCGCGCCAGTATTTGTGGCGCGTGATGCTCATGATCAACGCCGCGTTGCCCACGGATTCGACGTCGAGATCGACCGCGCCGCCTCGCTGCGTTGATCGCAGGACGCGGCCCGGTGCCGGAACGAATGGCGTTTCTACGAATGCGGCGAAGCGCGACAGGTCTGGATCCATGATCCGGGCCGCGGGCAGGAGCTGCCGCGCGAAGTAGTAGCGATTGCCGGGGAACGGCTGAATGCGAACCGGGTCGTCTGCCGAGCGCGCATCACGCAGCAGCACGACGTGGGTGATGCCGGCGAACGACGCCAGCCGCTGCAGAAGATCGTCGCGGCCCAGGCTGCGGGCTTTCCAGAAGAGCCGCTCGAACTCCGCGGAGGGAAGCAGATCGGTGGCTGCGACATCGGCCTCCAACGCCGACTCGATATCCCACGCGGTCTGAATCTCCGGCACCATGCTGTTGCGCAGCCGCCATTCACTCGCTTCCTGAGGGATGCGGGGCGCGCCGACCATATATTTCCACGCGGCATCGTGGTAGATGCGAACCGGCCCGGGCCGCGTGTGGAGGCCTGACGCCAGCCGCGGCGGCGCGTAGAACGATCCGTCTAGGCGCGGAGCAACGGAGCGGACGCGCGAGCCGAGATCGACTGCCACGAAGAGCGCCAGAAGTGCAAAACAGAGCCGCGTGCGATCGCGAAGCGCCAGGATCAGGACAAGGCCAATCGAAGTGACGAGCGATGACAGCGCTCCCGAGCGGGCGGCGATCACCGTCTGCTCGACGTCCATCGCAGTCAGGTCCACGACGTTCGCGAACCACGGCGATGACGCGAAGGCCAGCACACCGGCCGCGATGACGGCGAACGCAATCGAGGTCAGAAACGCAACCCGGCGGAAACGAGCGTCGCGCAGGAACTCGTGGGCAGCGATCGCCGCGAAGATCGTCAGAACGAAGATCGCCGAGATGAAGAACTTCTCCGGGAAACGGAGCGAGCGCAGCCCGAGCTTGTAGAGCAGCGGAATGACCGGCCCGTGCTTTCCGATCGCGACGACATAGCTGATCAGCGAGACGACGGCCACAAACGCCCAGCCGCGAATGCGAAGCACAAAGCCGCTGACGATCAATGCCGCGGCGAAGAGCCCGACGTAGATGCTGAAGAGCCAGGGAAGATTGGTCGGGTGATCGGACGCCCAGAAGTAGATGACCTCCGGCGCGAAGTTGCCGAACGTGTTCGCATCGATCAGCTCGATCGGCCTCGCCGGGGTCATCGACCAGGTGATGATGTCGGCATAGGGGAGGGGATGTGAGCGTCGCGAATCGCGCTGGTGGTCGATCGCGGGAACGATTTGCGCCAGTCCCACCAGAAGCGCGAAGACGCAGATGACGGCCGTAGGGACGAGCGCTCGGGCACTGCGCCAGCGGTAGATGCCGTACGCACCGAGCAGCGCTCCGCTTTGCAGGATCACCGACTGCTCGCCGATGAGCAGAATCAATCCGAGGATGAGCGCGGTCAGAGCGAAGTCGCGCATCCGGCGGTCGCGAAAAAATTGCCGGCCGAATAGTGCCAGCCACGGCATCCAGCTCACGGCGTAGAGCACGCTCACCAGATTGTTGAGCGACATCATCATCCCGCCGAGCGCAAAGGAGATCGCTCCGAATGCCGCCGCCGCGGGGTGCAGCCTCAGCGAGCGCATCAGGACGAAAAAGCCGGTTGCGGCGATCAGGTAATGGACGATGACGATGAGGGCGAACGGCTTGAAGCCGTCGAAGGCGATGGCAAGCCACGGAAGAGGATAAAGCGCTGCGTACGCGGGATTTGCCGCCAGCGGTTGACCGGCCGAGAAGAAGGGATTCCAGAAGGGAAACTGCCCCGCGCGCACGACGTTCCGCAACGCCGAGAAGGCCGGGTAAAAGCCGAGCGGGATGTCCCGGGCGTAGAACGCTTTGCCGAGCAGGATGACGTCGGCAAACGCCAGCGCGACGCACGCGAGAACCACCGCCAGAGCCACAACTTCGGTCTTCCGGAACACGCCTCAGTATGACCGGAGAAGGGAAATAACTTCCCTCTTGCGCGCCGTTTGGCCCTCTGTTATAACCCACGGTTCCTCGGCCTCCGCCGTCTGAGCTCAACCCTTTGCTTAGCGTCGATTGGCTGTTTGTGTCTTTGAAATCTAGCGGTTTGTCGCTGGCGTAGCTCAGTTGGTAGAGCAGCTGATTTGTAATCAGCAGGTCGCGGGTTCGAGTCCCATCGCCAGCTCCAGCGGCAGTGGTTCCCGGAGAGATGGCTGAGTGGTTAAAAGCAGCAGACTGTAAATCTGCCGGTCTAATGACCTACGGAGGTTCGAACCCTCCTCTCTCCACCAACCAAATCAGATGGGCGAAACCAGAAACCAGAAAAGATCCGTTTCTGGTTTCTGGTTTCAGTTTCTGGTTTCGAAGCGGGAGTAACTCAGTTGGTAGAGTCACAGCCTTCCAAGCTGTTGGTCGCGGGTTCGAGCCCCGTCTCCCGCTCCAAAGCAGTGGATCAGTCGATCAGGACGAATCTGCTGGCAACACGAGTAAGCCCTCTTAGCTCAGGGGTAGAGCACGTCCTTGGTAAGGACGGGGTCGCGAGTTCAACTCTCGCAGAGGGCTCCATCTAACGTCACAAGCGGAGTAGCAAAAACATGGCGCGCGCAGGCAGAGAAATCATCACGCTTCAATGTACCGAGTGCAAACGTCGGAACTACACGACGACGAAGAACAAGAAAACCATGACGGAGAAGCTCGAACTGAAGAAGTTCTGCCGCCATGACCGGAAGCACACTCCCCACCGGGAAACCAAGTAAGGCGCAGCACTTATCCTGAGGCGGCAACGCGCGCCGAAGGATCTCAGGAATAACCCGCTTCGCGCCTGCTTTTGCAGGCCTTTGCGGCTCATGCAGGCCAATAGCTCAATTGGCAGAGCAGCGGTCTCCAAAACCGCAGGTTGGGGGTTCAAGTCCCTCTTGGCCTGCCAAACTTCTCAGCTTCCAGCCTTCAGCTCTCAACCTTCACCGGCGGCAACGGCCGCGGAAGGATGAGGGCTGAAAGCTGTCAGCATTTCGGGGTATCGATGGATCAAGAAAAAAACAGCAACGCAATCATCGCCAGGCCGCGTGAGTGGTGGCTGTCCACGCGCGACTTCTTCCGCGACACCAACTCGGAGATGAAAAAGGTCACCTGGCCGGGCCGTCCCGAAGTGGTCGGAACGACCGCCGTGGTCATCATCGCCACGCTCGTCTTCGCCGTCTATCTGTGGGGATGCGACCTGCTCTTCTTCAAGGCGATCAACTTCCTCTTCACCAGGTTCGGAGCGGGCACCTAGCTATGACCGAAACGACGGCGCCGCCGAAGCAGTGGTACATCGTTCACACCTACTCAGGATTCGAGGAGCGCGTGCGGGAGAACCTCAACCAGCGCATCGAAGCCCTCGGCATGCGGCCCAAGTTCGGCGAGATCAAGATCCCGACCGAAACGCTCATCGAGATGAAGGGCGGCAAGAAGCGCGAGGTGCAGCGCAAGTTCTTTCCTGGCTACATCCTCGTCGAGATGGACATGGCCGACGACGCCTGGCATCTCGTCAAGAACACTCCGAAAGTCACCGGCTTCGTCGGCACCGGCAAGAAGCCGACGCCGCTGACGCCCGAGGAAGTCGACCAGATTCTGACGCAGGTCGTCACCACGAAAGAGAAGCCGAAACCGAAGCACGTTTACGAGCACGGCGAGCACGTGCGCATCATCGACGGACCGTTCTCGAACTTCACCGGCGTGGTCGAAGAGGTCAACCTCGACCGCAACACGCTGAAGGTCATGGTCACGATCTTCGGCCGTTCGACGCCCGTCGAGCTCGACTTCCTGCAGGTCGCGCGGTTCGATCCGAGCGAAGAGCAGGGCGGCAACGCGGCAGCACAGAAACGATAGTTTTCAAAGGACCTGAGAGATGGCTAAGAAAATCACCGGATACATCAAGCTCCAGATTCCCGCCGGCGCAGCAACGCCTGCGCCCCCTGTCGGACCGGCCCTCGGCCAGCACGGCGTGAACATCATGGAGTTCTGCAAAACCTTCAACGCGCGCACGCAGGGGCAGCAGGGGCTGATCATCCCGGTGGTCATCACCGTCTTCTCCGACCGCACGTTCACCTTCATCACCAAGACGCCGCCCGCGGCCATCCTGCTGCTCAAAGCAGCCGGGATTCCGAAAGGTTCCGGCGTGCCGAACAAGACGAAAGTCGGCAGCGTGACGAAGAAGCAGGTCGAGGAGATCGCCAAGACCAAGATGCCCGACCTGAACGCGGCCTCGCTAGAAGCGGCTGTGAAAACGGTCGAGGGCACGGCGCGGTCGATGGGTCTCGAAGTTACCGCTTAATCAGCAAACAGTCGCGCCGGCGCGTAGCCGGTGCAAACAAGTAGGAGGCTCGCAAGAGCCGCTAACACTACGGAGGTGAAATTGGCCAGACACGGCAAGAAGTACCGTGCAGCGTTCGAGAAGGTCGAACAGCGGCCGTATCAACTGGATGAGGCGTTCGGTCTGCTCAAGCAGATCGCGTTCGCCAAATTCAATGAGACGGTCGAGCTGTCGATGCTTCTCGGAGTCGATCCCAAGCACGCCGATCAGATGGTCCGCGGTACCACCGTGCTCCCGCACGGAACCGGACAATCGAAACGCGTACTCGTGATCGCACAAGGTGACAAACAGCGTGAGGCTACCGAAGCCGGCGCTGACATGGTTGGCGGAGACGACATCGTCGAGAAGATCCAGGGTGGCTGGACGGACTTCGACGCCGTCATCGCCACGCCGGACATGATGCGTTCGGTCGGTAAGCTCGGCAAAGTCCTCGGACCTCGGGGTCTGATGCCGAACCCGAAGACCGGCACGGTCACGTTCGACGTTGCCAAAGCAATCTCGGAGATCAAAGCCGGCAAGGTGGAGTTCCGCGTCGACAAGACATCGATCATTCACGTTCCGGTCGGCAAGATCGCGTTCACGGCGGATCAGCTCACCGAGAACGCATTCAGTCTCATCACTGCCATTCGCAAGGCCAAGCCGCCGGCCGCGAAGGGCAAGTACGTCCGCACAATCTATGTTTCGTCCACGATGAGTCCGTCGATCGCCATCGACTCCACCGTGGCCGAGGCGAAAGCAGAGTAAGGAGGAAGCATGAATCGCGAAGAAAAAGCATCAGCGATCTCCGAGCTCGGCGAAGGCATCGGCCAGGCTACCAATGCGTTCGTGATCGCCTTCAAAGGCATCACCGTTCCGCAGGTCACCGAGCTTCGGCGCCAGGTCCGCGACACGGACTCCACGTACATCGTCGTCAAGAACACGCTGGCGTTGATTGCGGTGAAGGATTCGCCGCTGATCGCGCTCAAGGATCAGTTCAGCGGTCCGACGGCCGTGGCGTTCAACCGGACCGACGCAGTGGCGCTGGCCAAGGCCTTGACGAAGTTTGCCAAAGACGTTCCGGCGATCTCGTTCAAGGGCGCGATGCTCGACGGACAGATCGTGGCGGCCGACCAGATCCAGGCCATCGCCAATCTGCCGTCGCGCAATGAGCTGATCAGCAAGCTGCTGTTCCTCATGCAGGCGCCGATTCGCAGCCTGGCCATCGTGCTCAACGCCAACATCCGCAACATCGCGGTGGTCCTCAGCGAAATCGCCAAGCAGCGCGGCGGTGGAAACGAAGAGGCATCCGCACCCGAGGCAGAGGCAAACGCTTAGTAAGAATTCGCGCTTTGCCTTGACGGCGCTGCGCATGAGATTGACTGAAATCAACATATTTGGAGGCTGAAATGGCTATTTCGACTGATGACTTTGTGAAGCAGATTGAGACGATGTCGGTGCTGGACCTTTCCAACCTGGTCAAAGCACTTGAAGACCGCTTCGGCGTGTCGGCCGCCGCGGCCGCCGCTCCGGCAGCAGCAGCAGGTCCGGCCGCCGCCGCGGCTCCGGCCGAGGTGCAGACCGAGTTCGCCGTCCTCCTCACCGATGTAGGCGACAAGAAGATCAACGTCATCAAGGCAGTTCGCGAAGTGACGTCCCTCGGACTGAAGGAAGCGAAGGACCTCGTCGAGGCCGCTCCGTCCACGATCAAGGAAGCGGTTTCGAAGGAAGAGGCCGACACTATCAAGAAGAAGTTCGAAGAGGCCGGCGCCAAAGTCACGATAAAATAAGCCGGTCAACGGCTTAGCGATGTTCAAAGACTCATCCGGACGGGGCGGAATGTCCCGTCCGGAAATTGCTTTTTGTTGAGACACGGTGAACGCCCACGCGTTCACACCGCGGAACCGGAGAGGGGGGGAGCGGCCCTTTCCACATGGTTCCACCTCCTGCGCATCAGTCATTCGCGTCGCCTGCGAGTGGCCTCGCCTGTAGTAACACCTCAATACAGGAGCACCGAATGAACGGATCCTCCCTGCCGAAACAGGAACCGGTTCGCCATGACTTCTCCAAAATCCGGAGTTACATGGCGTTGCCGAACCTCATCGACGTGCAGCGCAAGTCGTATGACCGGTTCCTGCAGATGAATCTCCTCCCCGAGGAGCGCGAAGACACGGGATTGCAGTCGGTCTTCACCAGCGTCTTCCCCTTTAGCGATTTCCGCGAGACCTGCTCGCTGGACTTCGTCAAATTCGCAATCGGGAACTGGGAGTGCAAGTGCGGCTCCCTCAAAGGTCTCGAGCACCTGCGCATGACCTGCGCGAACTGCGGCTCGAAGATCATCACCGACCATCCTCACGAGGAAACGGTCGGCTGTCAGAAGTGCGGCGTCATCAACAAGAACCGCGTCGAGATCTGCGACATCTGCGGCAACCCCGTCGATCTGCAGATGAAGTACTCGGTCGAAGAGTGCCAGGAACGCGGTATGTCCTACAGCGTTCCGCTGAAGGTCACCTTCCGCCTCTTCGTCTACGACAAGGATCCCGACACCGGCGTCAAGCACATGCGCGACGCCAAGGAAGAGGAAGTTTTCTTCGGCGACATCCCGCTGATGACGGACAACGGAACGTTCATCATCAACGGCACGGAGCGCGTCATCGTCTCGCAGCTCCACCGTTCGCCCGGCGTCTTCTTCACCAAAGAATCCGCCCACACCTTCCTCTCCAAGATCATCCCGTACCGCGGCTCCTGGGTGGAGTTCGAGTACGACCAGAAGAACATCCTGTACGTCCGCATCGACCGGAAGCGTAAGTTCCTCGGGTCGGTGTTCCTGCGCGCCCTCGGCCTGACCACCGACGAAGAGATCCTTCGCCAGTTCTACACGCCGATCAAAGTCCGCGTGAACGACGCCGGCGCCGAGCTCTCCTTCGACCGCCGCGTCCTGGACCAGGAAGAAGCCAAAGAGCGCCACTCCATCCGCGGCCGCCGCGCCGTGCGTACCGTGTTCGCCGGTGTGAAGCTCGACCAGAAGATGGCCGACCAGCTCACCCAGAACAACGAGGCCTCGGTGAAGGTCGACTTCGCCGCTCTCGACAAGGCCTCCTTCCTCGGTGACGTCGTCGATTTCGCCACCGGCGAAGTCCTCTTCGAAGCCGGTGAGAGCGTCCCCTCCGACTGGGCCGAAGTCCTGCGCGGCCACGGCATCGCCGAAGCCGACGTCATCTTCCCCGAGTGGGATCTGGTCAGCGACATCCTCCTCAACACCGTCCGCAAAGACA
>DASYJY010000200.1:0-14906 GCA_035995985.1 Thermoanaerobaculia bacterium
CCCCCACACCCCAAAACACCCATGACCGATACCAACGAACTAAACCTCGCAGGCTTCAAAAAGCGACTCGGCCCCGAGTACTGGCGGAGCCTCGACGAATTGTCGCGCGAGGATTTCGAGCAGGTCGTGGAGACGGAGTTCCCGGCCGGCGCGCTGGCGCTGGAGCGCGGCGTCGACCGGCGCGATTTCGTGAAGCTGATGGGCGCGTCGATGGCCCTCGGCGGACTGGCGGCTTGCAATCGTCCCGCGGAAAAGATCGTCCCGTATGTTCGTCAGCCGGAGAATCTGATCCCTGGCCAGCCGCTGTTTTTCGCGTCGGCCATGCCGATCAGCGGCTACGCGCATGGCGTGCTGGTCGAGAGTCACATGGGACGTCCGACGAAGATCGAGGGCAATCCCGATCACCCCTCGAGCCTCGGCGCGACGAATTCATGGATGCAGGCCTCGATTCTCGGCCTCTACGATCCTGACCGCTCCCAAGTCGTCCGCCACCTCGGCGAGATCTCGACCTGGAGCGAGTTCCTGGCCACGCTCGCGCCGGCGCTCAAAGGCGGCGGCGTGCGGTTGCTCACGCAGACCATTACTTCGGCGACCCTCGGCGCGCAGATCCAGCAGTTTCTCGCGCAGACGCCCGGCGCGAAATGGCACCAGTGGGAGCCGGCCGGTGGCCACAACGTGCGCGAAGGATTGCGTCTCGCATTCGGCGGTTATGCGAATGCCGTCTATCACTTCGACAAAGCCAACGTGGTCGTCTCGCTCGATTCTGATTTCCTCGATCGCGGTCCCGGTCATCTCCGCTACGCTCGCGATTTCTCCAGCCGCCGCAAAGTGCGCAAGGGAACGACGTCGATCAATCGCCTCTACGCGATCGAGTCCGGCCCCACCGGTACCGGCTCGATCGCCGACCACCGCCTGTCTGTGCGCCCGTCGCAGGTCGGGGCGTATGCGCGACAGATTGGAGATTTGATTTACGGCCGCGCCTTAGATGCAGCTGGGTGGTCCGGCGGTCCTACAGGCACCGACCTTCACTTGGACCTCCGATTCATCGGCGCGCTTGTCCGCGATCTGCAGAAGAATCGCGGGGCAAGCATCGTCGTCGCTGGCGAGGAGCAGCCGCCCGCGGTTCACGCCATCGCCATGGCCATCAACCAGGTCCTCGGCAACATCGGCTCGACGATCACGATCACCGAGCCAGTCGAAGTCGCGCCGGTCAATCAGCTCGATTCGCTCAAACAACTCGTCGCCGACATGAACGCCGGCGCCGTCAAGACGCTCATCATGCTCGGTGGCAATCCCGTCTACGACGCACCGACGGATCTCGCATTCGTGAAAGCGCTGGACAAGGTGCCGTTCCGCGCGCATCTCTCGCCGTACTACGACGAAACGTCGATGCACGTGCACTGGCACATCCCCGAGACGCACTACCTCGAGTCGTGGAGCGATGCGCGTGCGCATGATGGGACGGTCTCGATCGTCCAGCCGCTCATCGCGCCGCTGTACAACGGGCGGTCGGCGCATGAGGTGATCGGGGCGCTCCTCGGAGGGCTGGATGCGTCGCCCTATGACGTCGTCCGCACCTACTGGCAATCGAAAGTCGGCGCGCTCAACTTCGACGCGACCTGGCGCAAGTGGCTGAACGATGGCGTGATCGCGGGATCAGCATTGCCTGCGAGAAGTGGGAACGCGGGCGTCTCGCCCGCACCGGCAACGATCAACGCGGCGACTGGCTACGAACTGCGCATCCTTCCCGATCCGAATATCTACGACGGCCGCTACGCGAACAACGCCTGGCTGCAGGAGCTGCCGAAGCCGCAGACGAAGATCTGCTGGGAGAACGTCGCTCTCATCAGTCCGAAGACCGCGGTCGCGCTCGGATACGAGGACAAACGCCGCGACAGTCTCGAAAACGAGAAGCAGACGCTGCTCGCCGATGTGAAGTACCGCGGTCGTACGCTGCGCACGCCGATCTGGGTCGTACCCGGCCATGCCGACGGCACCATCACGATGTTCCTCGGCTACGGCCGCAGAAACGGCGGCAGGATCGCCGCGCCGGCGCCGGACCAGAAGGGGATGTACGGCCCGGACCTCGCCGCCTTTCACATCTCCGGCAATACGCTCGGCGTCGACGTCACGCCGTTCCGTTTCTCCGACGCGCTCAATGGCGGTCCCGGCGCGGACATGGCGCTGACCGACGCGGCGCCGTACGAAGTCGCCTGCACGCAGGAGCACCAGAGCCTGAATCCGAGCGATGTCGGCGCCGACCGCGGCATCATCCGCTCTGCGTCATTTGCCGAATATCTGAAGAAGCCCGACTTCGCGCACGACTACAAGAAGGAAGAAGAGCAGAGTCGTGAGTCGATGTACCCGCAGTACGACTACTCCAAGTCGCACGCATGGGCGATGGTGATCGACACCTCGGTATGCACCGGCTGCAATGGATGTGTCGTGGCGTGTCAATCGGAGAACAACATCCCCGTCGTCGGCAAGGAGCAGGTGCTGGCCGAGCGCGAGATGCACTGGCTGCGTATCGATCGTTATTACAAGGGTGACGCGGAAAATCCCGAGGTGTTTCATCAACCGGTGCCGTGCATGCAGTGTGAGCAGGCGCCGTGCGAGCCGGTCTGCCCGGTCGGTGCCACGTCGCACAGCGGCGAAGGTCTGAACGACATGACCTACAACCGTTGCGTCGGCACGCGCTACTGCTCCAACAACTGCCCGTACAAAGTGCGACGTTTCAACTTTTTTCATTACAGCGACTACGAAACGCCGGCGCTCAAAGCGCAGCGCAATCCCGACGTCACCGTCCGTACGCGCGGCGTGATGGAGAAGTGCACGTACTGCGTGCAACGCATCAACGCCGCGAAAATCGACGCCGAGAAACAAGGGCGCCGCGTTCGCGACGGCGAAGTGGTCACCGCCTGCCAGCAGGCGTGTCCGACGGACGCGATCGTCTTCGGCGACATGAATGATCCGCATAGTCACGTCGCGTCATTGAAAGCGGAGCCGACGAACTACGCGCTACTGGCTGAATTGAATACAAGACCACGCACGACATACCTCGGCGCGATAAGAAACCCGAATCCTGAGATCAAGGGATAAGCAAATGTTGAATGTTGAATGTTCAATGTTGAATGTTGAATGCAGGAGCCAAAGCGCGAATGTCGCGCAAGTGGCGAAGCCTCATTCAACATTCAACATTCAACATTCAACATTCAACATTCGTCTTTCAAACTAGTCATGGCCAGCCAAGACCAGAGTCCGGCACACGAAATCCGCCCCGTCGCGCAGACCATCCCGGAGCGTTTCATCCCCGTTCCGACGGTGGAGCCGGGACACACGTTTGCGTCCGTCACGGATCACATCAGCGCCATCGTCCTGCGCAAGCGCATGCCGAAGCTGTGGTGGGTGGGGCTGGCCGCGGGCGTCTTCGGCGTCATGATCCTGACCGCCACCATCGGCAAGCTGCTCATCGTCGGCGTCGGCATCTGGGGCATCAACCATCCCGTCGGCTGGGGCTTCGACATCCTCAACTTCGTCTGGTGGATCGGCATCGGTCACGCCGGAACGCTGATCTCGGCGATTCTTTTATTGCTGCGGCAAGAATGGCGGACATCGATCAATCGGTTCGCCGAAGCGATGACGCTGTTCGCTGTCGCCGCGGCCGGTTTGTATCCCGCGCTGCACACCGGACGTCCGTGGTACGACTTCTGGCTCTTTCCCTACCCGAACACGATGACGTTGTGGCCACAGTTCCGCAGCCCGCTGATGTGGGACGTCTTCGCCGTCTCGACGTATGCCACGGTTTCAGCTCTCTTCTGGTACGTCGGATTGATCCCCGATCTGGCCACGCTACGCGACCGCGCCCGCGGCAACGTCGCCCGCGTCATCTACGGCGCGCTCTCCCTCGGCTGGCGCGGTTCGGCCAAGCATTGGTTCCGCTACGAGTCGACGTACCTGCTGCTCGCGGGACTCAGCACGCCGCTCGTCCTCTCTGTGCACACCATCGTCTCCTTCGACTTCGCCGTCGCGCAGATTCCCGGATGGCACGCCACCTTCTTCCCGCCGTACTTTGTCGCCGGCGCCGTCTACGCCGGTTTCGCCATGGTGCTCACGCTGGCCATTCCCGCGCGAAAGATGTTCAAGCTCGAAGACTTCATCACCATGAAGCACCTCGAGAACATGGGCAAGATCATGCTCGCCACCGGCATGATCGTCTTCTATTCGTACGCGATGGAGGCCTTCTTCGCCTACTACAGCGGCAACGGCTACGAGCGCTACATGTGGCTGAACCGCGTGCACGGACCGTACTGGAAGATGTACGCGATGCTCATCGTCTGCAACGGCCTCGCGCCGCAGATGATGTGGTTCCGGCGCATGCGCACCTCCACGACCGGCCTCTTCATCACCGCGATGTTCGTCAACGTCGGCATGTGGCTGGAGCGCTTCGTGATCATCCCGACGTCGCTGCATCGCGACTTCCTGCCATCGTCGTGGGGCATGTACCACGGCACCCGCTGGGACTGGAGCATGTACCTCGGCTCCATCGGCCTGTTCCTCTTCCTGCTGTTCCTCTTCGTCCGTTTCCTGCCGATGATCTCCATCTTCGAGATGCGCACGCTTCTGCCGGAGGCGCAGGCGCATCCGGAAGGACATGAGGCCTAGCGAGATGGCGATCGGCAAAGTCAGAACGGGGCTGTACGGCGTGATTGCCGAATTCACCTCGCCTGCGGAGTTGACCGCCGCCGCGGAAGCCGCGCGCGACGCCGGCTACACGGAGATGGACGCCTTCTCGCCGTTCCCGATTCACGGACTGCACGAAGCGGTGGGGATGAAGTCCGCCGGCATGTCGGCCATCGTCCTGACCGGCGGCATCATCGGCGGCCTCGCCGGATTCTTCATGTGCTGGTACGCGAACGTGATCAGCTATCCGCTCAACATCGGCGGCAAGCCGTACAACTCGTGGCCGGCCTGGATCCCGATCACCTTCGAGTGCACGATCCTGCTCGCCGCCTTCGCCGCCGTCTTCGGCATGCTCGCTCTCAATGGCCTGCCGATGCCGTATCACCCCGTCTTCAACGTGCGGCGCTTCGATCAGGCCTCGCGCGACAAGTTCTTCCTGGTCATTCAGGCCCGCGACCCGAAGTTCGATTTCGACGGCGTCTGGAAATTTCTCGAGGCACTCCACCCGCGGGAGGTTGTCGATGTCCCGTGGTAGACGACCGCCTCGCTGCGCTCGCGGCACAGACAAGAGTGTCTGTGCCACACCAGACGCGTGTGTCTGTAGCACTTCAATCAATGTGGCTCAGACACGCTGGACCAATGTGGCACGGACACTCTTGTCTGTGCGCGTGCTCGCGTTGCTGTTGGTGCTTGCGACGCTCCCCGCCTGCCGCCAAAAGATGGCCAACCAACCCAAATACGACCCGCTCGAGCCGAGCGACTTCTTCGCCGACGGCATGTCCGCGCGGCCGCGCATCCCCGGCACCGTCGCGCGCGGCGAGCTGCCGCTGGAGGGTTTCCTCGTCACTGGAAAAATCGCCGGAGTTGACGGCGACGGCTTCCCATTCGCGGTCACGGCGCAGGTCATGGACCGCGGCCAGGAGCGCTTCAACATCTACTGCTCGCCGTGCCACGGACGGCGCGGCGACGGAAACGGCATGATCCCGTCGCGCGGATTGCGGCATCCGCCGTCGTTTCACACCGAGGCATTGCGGACCGCGAAGACAGGGCACTTTTTCGATGTGATGACGAACGGATTCGGCGCCATGCCGCCGTACAACGTGCAGGTTCCGGTCAACGACCGCTGGGCCATCATTGCCTACATCCGCGCGCTGCAACTGAGCCAGAACGGCACCATCAACGACCTTCCGCCGGCGCAGCGCGCGAAGCTCGGAGGCGCGCGGTGACGGCGGACGCGCGCAGCAGCACTGCCGTCACCGGCATCGCCCGTTGGCGGATGCCCTCGCTGATCGCCGGCATCATCGGACTCGCGCTCAGCATCGTCGGCTACTTCGTCAATCCGCAGACGTTCTTCCGCGCGTATCTTCCGAGTTTCCTCTTCTGGTTCTCGATCGTGGCAGGCTCGCTGGCCATCCTGATGCTGCAATACGTCACCGGTGGCGAGTGGGGCCTGATGATCCGCCGCCCGCTCGGCGCATCGGCGCGCACGATGCTCTGGATGGTGCTTTTCTTCATCCCCATCATCTTCGGGGTGAAGTATCTCTACCCCTGGTCCGACACCGCATGGGCCACGGCCGACGAAAACGTGCGGCAGAAGCTCGACTGGCTGAACTGGAAGCGCTTCGTCCTCTTCGCAGCGATCTACTTCGCGCTCTGGAACCTGTGGGCGTGGCGCATCCGCATCCTCTCCCTCAAGTTCTACGAAGACCGCTCGCCGTTCACGGAGCTGAAGCGCCGCAAGTGGGCGGCCTCCGGACTGGTGATGATCGTGCTCACGCTCACCTTCGCCTCCATCGACTGGATGCTCTCCACCGAACCGAAATTCAGCTCGACGATGTACGGCATCACCTTCGTGGTCGGCTGCGGACTCTCGGCGCTCGCCTTCGTCACGTTCTTCCTCGCGCAGCTGGCCGATACCGAAGCGATGCGCGGCGTGCTCAAGTCCACGCACATGCGCGACCTCGGCAACCTGATGCTGGCCTTCGTGATGTTCTACGCGTACACCACGTTCTCGGAGTTCCTCTTGATCTGGTACGCCAACATTCACGAGGAGATCCCGCACTACCTCGTGCGCAACAGCGGCACGTGGGGCGCCGTCGCATTCGCCGTGGCCATGTTCCACTTCTTCCTGCCCTTCGGATTGCTGCTGATGCGTCCGATCAAAGACCGGCCGAAGACCATCGCCATCGTGGCCGTGATCGTGATCGTGATGCGTTACGTCGTCCTCTACTGGCTCGTCGCGCCGTCGTGGTACGGCGAGCATTTCACCTGGTCGTGGATGGACCTGACCTCGCTCATCGGCATCGGCGGCGTATGGATCTGGGCCTTCATCGGCCAGCTGCGCGGCCAGACCATCATTCCGATTCACGAGACCTGGGTCGAAGAAGCCATTCGGGAAGGAGCGCTGAAGGTCCATGCCTGAACACGCTCCCTATCGCGACGACGACATCGTCAATCCCGAGACGCGTCACGAAGACAGCGACGTCAACGTCCGCGGGCTGCTCTGGGCGGTAGTGATTTTCATTGTCTTCGCCGTCATCACGCACCTCGTGCTCTACCTGCAGTTCCACGCCTACGCAAAGCACTTCCGCAACGAATCGTCGCAACCGCTGACGATGATGCCGCGCCCGAGTAGCGTTCCGCCAACGCCGCGCCTTCAGCCGTTCCCGAACGACAAAGTTCCGCCCAACGCGAACACGCCGCTGACCGACATGGCCGAAATGCGCGCCGCCGAGGACGAAGCGCTGACGAAGCCGGCGTGGGTCGACAAGCAGAAAGGCATCGTCCGTCTCCCGATCGAAACCGCCAAACAACTAGTCGTCCAACGGGGGCTCCCGGTGGTGCAGCCATGATTTTCTCCGCCCCTCCGCGTCTCCGCGTGATCGTGTCCCTTTTGATCCTCGCGACCCTTCCGGTAAGCGCCGAAAACTCCAAAACCCCTCCCACACTCCCAGGTCCAGTCGCCATCAAACAAAACCTCAACACCCAACTCCCCCTCGACCTCATGCTGCGCGACGAAACCGGCAACGTCGTGCGACTCGGCCACTACTTCAACCACGGCAAGCCTGTCCTGCTCAACTTCATGTACTACCGCTGCCCGATGCTCTGTCCCATGGTCATGGACGGCGTCACGAACGCGCTCACGGAACTCCGTTTCGACATCGGCAAAGAGTTCGACGTCGTCACCATCAGCATCGATCCGCGCGACACACCCGAGCAGGCGACGATGAAGAAAACGCAGTACGTCAATCGCTACGGCCGCTTCGGCGCCGCGAACGGCTGGCACTTTCTGACCGGACCGGAGAGCGCGATCAAGAAGCTCACCAACATTGCCGGCTTCCAATACGCGTACGACATCAAGGTCGATCAATTCGCTCACGGTGCCGTGCTGCTGGCGGCGACGCCGCAGGGCCGCGTCTCGCGCTACCTCTACGGCTTCACGTATCAGCCGCGCGATCTCCGTCTCGCCCTCGTCGAAGCCTCGGCCGGAAAAATCGGCACCGCCTCCGACTCCATCCTGCTCCTCTGCTACCACTACGATCCGGCTACGGGCCGCTACAGCCGCAGCGCGATGAACTTCGTCCGCGCCGGCGGCGTGGCCACCATGCTTGGCCTGTTCGGATTCATCTTCATCATGATCCGCAAAGAGCACGCTCGATGATGCTTTCCGATTTTCCGCTGTGGCCGGACCAGGCCTCGACCGTCGCGCCCGGCGTCGACGCGCTGATGACGTTCATGTGCATCGTCACCGGCAGCGTGTCGGTGCTCATCTTCATCGTCATCTTTTATCTGGCTCTCAAGTACCGCCGCACGCCGGAGAACCAGATCGCCCAGGACTACGAGCCGCCGAAAATCCTCGAGGCGGCCTGGATCATCATCCCGTTCCTCGTCTTCATGGTCATGTTCGTCTGGGGCTCGTGGCTCTACTTCCGCATCCAGCGCGTCCCCGACAACGCCCTCGACATTTACGCCACCGGCAAGCAGTGGATGTGGAAGTTCCAGCATCCCGGCGGCCAGCGCGAGATCAACACGCTGCACGTGCCGGTCGATCGCCCCATCCGCATCACGCTGGCCTCGGAGGATGTGATCCACAGCCTCTTCTTCCCGGTCTTCCGCGTGAAGGCCGACGTGCTGCCGAACCGCTACAAGGTCATGTGGTTCCAGGCCACGAAGACGGGACGCTTCCATATCTTCTGCGCAGAGTATTGCGGCACGCTGCACTCCGGCATGACCGGATGGGTGGAAGTGATGGAACCGACCGACTATCAGAAATGGCTGGCCGGCGGCGCGGAAGGTTCGCTCGCCTCGCAGGGCGAAAAGCTCTTCCAGAAATACGCCTGCAACACCTGCCACACGAATGACGCCACAGGCCGCGGTCCGATTCTCGCAGGCGTGTACGGAACGCCGGTCACGCTGACCGACAACAGCAGCGTCGTCGCCGACGAAAACTACATCCGCGAATCGATCCTCAATCCACAGGCGAAGATCGTCCGCGGATTCACCGGCATCATGCCGACGTTCCAGGGTCAGGTCAGCGAAGACGATCTCCTCAAGCTCGTCTCCTACGTACGCTCCCTCGGCGCGGCGAAAACGGTCGTGACGCCGGTCGAATCACCATCATCGAAACAGACCAGCGCCGGCTCGCCGCTCAATCCCGGCGCAGGCATTCCGCCGCAGCAACCGAACGAAGGTAAGAAGCCATGAGCTCAGTCACACTGCACGATGTCCGCTTCGTCGAGCCCGAAGGGACGCGCAATTACGTAACGCACGACTATGGCGCGCTCTCGTGGCTCCTGACGAAGGACCACAAGCGCATCGCCATCCTCTATCTCTTCTCCATTACCGCGCTCTTCATCCTCGGCGGCTTCTTCGCGGTGGCCATGCGCATCGAACTGCTCACGCCCGAGGGCGATCTCCTCACCAGCGACACCTACAACAAATTCTTCACGCTGCACGGCATCGTGATGATCTTCTTCTTCCTGATCCCCTCGATTCCCGCGGTGCTCGGCAACTTCCTTCTGCCATTGATGATCGGCGCGAAGGATCTGGCTTTCCCGAAGATCAACCTCCTGAGCTGGTACCTCTACATGATTGCGGCGGTGATGGGGCTCTACATCATCATCACCGGCGGCGTCGACACCGGCTGGACGTTTTACACGCCCTTCTCTACCCAATATTCGAACACGCACGTTTTCGGCGTGACGTTCGCCGCGTTCATCGTCGGCTTCTCGTCGATCCTGACCGGCCTCAATTTCCTCGTCACCATCCATCGCATGCGGGCCCCTGGGATGACCTGGTTCCGCCTGCCGCTGTTCGTGTGGGCGATGTACGCGACCAGCATCGTGCAGCTCCTCGCAACGCCCGTCCTCGCGATCACGCTGGTGATGCTGATGTTCGAACGCGTCGTACACGTCGGCATCTTCGATCCCGCCCTCGGCGGCGATCCGCTTCTCTTCCAGCACATGTTCTGGTTCTACTCCCACCCGGCCGTCTACATCATGATTCTGCCGGCCATGGGTGTGGCCTCGGAAGTCGTGGCCGCATTCACGCGCAAGAAGATCTTCGGCTACAGCTTCGTCGCCTACTCATCGCTGGCCATCGCATTTCTCGGCTTCCTGGTGTGGGCGCACCACATGTTCGTCTCCGGCATCTCCGTCTACTCGGCGATGATCTTCTCCTTCCTCAGCTACTTCGTGGCCGTCCCCTCGGCGATCAAGGTCTTCAACTGGACGGCGACGCTGTATCGAGGATCGGTTGCGTTGCTGACGCCGATGCTCTACATCCTCGGCTTCATCGGCCTTTTCACGATCGGCGGCGTCACGGGGCTCTTCCTCGCCGCCATCGGCCTCGACGTCCACGTCACCGACACCTACTTCGTCGTCGCCCACTTCCATTACGTGATGGTCGGCGGCGCCGTGATGGCCTACATGGCCGGCATTCACTACTGGTGGCCGAAGATTACCGGCCGGATGTATCCCGAATGGTGGGCGCGCCTGGCCGCGCTGCTGATTTTTGCCGGCTTCAACCTAACCTTTTTCCCGCAGTTCGTCCTCGGCTACCTCGGCATGCCGCGCCGCTATCACGCCTACGCGCCCGAGTTCCAGGTGCTCAACGTGATGTCCACCGCCGGCGCCTCGGTACTCGCAGCCGGCTACGTCCTGCCGCTCATCTATCTTCTCTGGTCGCTCTGGTACGGACGTCCAGCCGGTCCCAATCCGTGGGGCGCAGTCGGCCTCGAGTGGGCAACGTCCTCACCGCCGCCGATGGAAAACTTCCACGAGACGCCGGTTGTGACATGGGACGCGTACGACTATCCCGCCATGATGAAGGCGATGGGGGAGACGCAGAATGTCTGACATCGCCATCACCGATGCCGTGCCCGATCCGCACGCGCATCATCCGTTTCTTCAGCACCACTTCGAAGATCTCGGCCAGCAGCACGAAGCGTCGACGCTCGGGATGTGGATGTTCCTCTCGACGGAAATTCTCTTCTTCGGCGGCGTCCTCTGCGCGTATTGGGTCTACCGCATCATGTATCCCGAGGCATGGGCGCTGGCCGCGGAGCAGCAGAACAAACTGTTCGGCGGCATCAACACCATCGTCCTCATCATCAGCTCGTTGACGATGGCGCTGGCGGTCCGCAACGCGCAGCTCGGAAAGCGCAAAGCCACTGTCGGGATGCTCTTCGCCACGCTCATCTTCGGATCAGCATTTCTAACGATCAAGAGCATCGAGTACTGGCAGCACTTCCACGAAGGCCTGTTCCCCGGCACGCATTTCACCTGGAACGAGGTCCCCACGCTCGCACCGAAGGTGCAGCTCTTCATGACGTTCTACTGGAGCATGACCGGCCTCCACGCGCTGCACATGGTCATCGGCGCCGGACTTTTGATTTGGATGATGATGCGCGCCTGGCGCGGCGACTTCGGCCCCGAGTACTACGGCCCGGTCGAGATCATGGGCCTCTACTGGCACTTCGTCGACATCGTCTGGATTTTTCTCTTCCCGTTCCTCTACCTGATTCCGGGTCCTCACAATGGCTGACGAACACGCTCACGCTCCGCACGTTCACGTGACCCCGATGTGGGTCTATCTCGCCGTCTTCACGGCTCTGGCCGCCGGCACGCTCTTGACGTGGTGGGTTTCAACGATCGATTTAGGCTGGATGAACACCCCGATCGCACTGATCATCGCGACGACGAAGGCCTTGCTGGTCATCCTCTTCTTCATGCACGTCATCCACTCCACGCGCCTGACGTGGGTGGTCGTGATCGCATCCTTTCTCTGGCTGGGCGTCCTTTTCGTCCTCACCTTCGCCGATTACCTCACGCGAATCTGGCAGATCTACTAACGTGCTCTGGATCGTCGGCCCCATCCTCGTCCTCGCCACGCTGGTGATCATCTATCTCTGTTACACGTGGATGCAGTCCACGCGCGCCTCCCAACGCCGCACCGAGGCCCAGAACCAGAGAGTGATCGAACTGCTGTCCGAGATCGCGATGGAGCTTCGCGAACGGCGGTAAAACCTTTCTTTCGCCCGCTGAAAGCGGGCTCCGTGTTGAATGGCTGTCGTGTCCCACCGGCTGAAGCCGGTGGCTACGGTTCTTACGCCGGCTACGCCGACATAAGAATCTCCGGCATAGAGTGATCGGAGATGTGATCCGACCCGGCGTAGCCGCGGTAAGAAACCGGGACAAAGCTCGCTGAGAGGTTGAACGACCCCCGGTGCCTCCCGGCGGCGTAGCCGCCATAAGAACCGTAGCCCCCATCTTCAGATGGGGGTCAGAGGGTCGCGTAGTCTCGTGAGCCCGCTTAAGCGGGCGAAAGAAAGGTTTCTTGATGCGTGGCGCGAGGAAAGCTCGCGGAAAGGTTGAACGATCGCGCAGTACCTCCCGGCAGCGTAGCCGTCGGCAAGAACCGTAGCCCCCCATCTTCAGATGGGCGTTACAGGTCGCCACACTCTCGTGAGCCCGCTTCAGCGGGCGAAAGACCAGGTCCACAGGTATTTCTCATTGATCGCAATCCCATGTCGTCGCAGAAGCTCGAGAAACTCGTCCTGAAACGAGTGCTTTTTGTGATGTTCCTTCTGGCCTTCGATGTACCGCGCGACGGACGGAACTTTGGACTTGCTGACGCTGAACGCCGCGTATCCACGTTGCCACGCGAATTGCGCTTGCTCCGGAAACGATTGATGGATCCAGTACGTTGAGCTTCCTTTCATTTTCCCGATGGCCTCTGCGACCGCAATCGTCGGAGGTAGTTCGGCGAGAAGGTGGACGTGATCGTCGACTCCGTTGACGACGTACAGCTTCCCGTCAAGTTGGCGAACGATCCCGCCGAGGTAAGGGAAGAGGCGCATTTCGAGCGCGGCGTCGATGAACGGTCTGCGATTTTTCGTCGAGAAGACGATGTGCGTGAGGATGTTGCTGTAACTGTGCGGCATGGCTGATCGCCATGCGGACGTCCCAGCGTGGATGCTACCTCGGAAACCTTTCTTTCGCCCTCTTAAGCGGGCTCACGAGATAAAGCCGGCTCGTGGCCCCCATCTGAAGATGGGGGCTACGGTTCTTATGGCGGCTACGCCGCCGGGATTTTCGGGCGCTAGTCGCACGTGGTTTTCAGAATCGCGATGAACGCGGATGGTTGTTCCCATGGGACGCGATGGCCGGCGTTCTCCACGATCGATACGCGCGCGTTTGGTGTGATGGATGCGGCGCGATATGCCTCGGCTACGTATTTCGTGTCGCGGGCGCCGGCGATCCAGAGAGTTGGGATTGTCAGTTCGTACAGGCGCGAGGCGACTGGCGGCAGGGCGCCGGATGACCACTCTCGTAATCCTCGCGGGTCGTAGTCATTGCGTGCGCGCGCAAGCGACGGGCCGGCGAGAACGGGCTGTGCGTTCCAGTCCGCGATGACGAAATCGAAGTCCTCGGATTCGAAGCGTTGAGCCCAGGCTTCGTCGGATGCACAGCGGGCGGCGCGAAGTTCTTCGTCTTCGATGCCGAGGCCGGTGGAGACGAGGATGGCGCGTTTGTAGTTCGCGCCGGCGAGGAGCGCTTGCAGTGCGAGACGGCCGCCGAGGGAGTAGCCGAGGAGGATGTCGCCGCGAGAAGGGATCGCGTCGAGCGGCGGCGTTTCGATGGTGAAGCCGGCGTCACGGAGGAAATCCCAGTCGTGGGGATTGCCGAGAAAGCCGTGAAGGCAAGTGATCACCACAGCGTGTCGTACCTCGCCCATGCGCGGCGGCTCGCTTCGACGTTCGGCTGCAACTCGGTCACGCGATCTTCGATGCTCCACATCGCGGCCCAATGATCGAAGCGGATTGCGTGCGCGTTTTCGATAATGCGCTCGCGCATCGATGCATCGAGGTTGCGGAGCGAGGGGACGCGGCTGAAGATCCGGCCGCCGCCGTTGTTGATGATGACGATGTGCCAGTCGATGCCGGCGTCGAGCTGAGGCACGATCCATGGCGCGTTGCTGTCGTAGATGGCGGTGAGGTCGCCGACGACGCAGACGTTCGACCGTCCGGGATCGCACTGGCCGAAGAAGGTGGAGAGCTGGCCGTCGATGCCGTTCGCGCCGCGGTTCGCAGCGATTTCGAATCCGCGCGGATCCCGGACGGCGGAGAGATCCCATTCGCGGATCGGAAGGGAGTTGCCGAGGTAGACGCGGGAGTTCTGTGGAAGCGATTGCGACAACGAACGGAACATGGCCAGCTCGGACTCCGGCTCATCGTCGAGAATCGCCGCGATGGCGGCGGCCCGTTCGCGATCGTCGGCGAAGAAGGCTTCGTCGCGATCGCGAGGAGTAACGTCCGAGGGAAGTGCTTCGAGCGGATGGACTTCGCCGCGGCTGCAGCCGGTGAAGGGGAGCGCGCTGAAGCTGATGAGCGGGAGATGGGCGCGTGATTCATCGAGGTCGCGCCAGAAGCGGAGCGTCGGCACATTGCCGATGCGGATGACGCTGTCGAATTCGCCGCGGCCGATCATTCGCTCGCCGGCGGTGATGACGAGATGCGCGAGCGCTGGATCTTCGCGAAGTCCGGACAGCGGCTCCGCGTAAATCGGCGCGTTGAGTTTTGTCGCGAACGCGCGAACGGCAGTTCGGTCGGAGGCATCAAGGCCGCCGAGGATCACGAGCGGGCGATCTCCGCGGATGGCGGGAACGCTGGCGTCCTCGCCGGCTGGCTCGGCGCGCGTCCTCGCCGCCGCGGTGCCTGGCACAAT
>DASYJY010000201.1:0-56847 GCA_035995985.1 Thermoanaerobaculia bacterium
ATCACCAGTCCGCCCTGGCTGTGGCCGATGAGCGTCAGATTGCGGTCGCGAAACTCGGGCGATCGCAGGTGGTCCACGAGGTAGCCGCCCAGTTCTGCGAGCGACGGGATGCGTTCGAGCGGATTGAGCTCGATCACTTTCGTCGGATAGCTCCAGCACTGGAGCTCGTATCGCTCCGGGATCTCTTTGTCGGCGCGGAGCAGCGGAAGCAACGCGTCCCAGCAGTGGGCGGAACTACCGAAGCCGTGGATAAAGAGGGCGACGTCCTTTGTCTCGGCCATGACGGCGTTAATCGTAGTGCCAGATGACAACGGACTGCTACACGCTACCTACGTGGTGAAGTAGCTACGGCCTTACCGCCCGATGCCGTCTCGGCGCGGGCGTTCCGTTGCCGGGAAGCGCGGGCGCCTCGAACGCGCCGATGTCGACCGCCACGATTCCATCGCCGTTGCCGTCCGTCCGCGCGACGCCGCGCTGATCGGTAGACGGCGCGTTGATCGAGTCGCCGCGGTCGATGGCAGGACTGCCGGCGCCGAGGGCCATCGTCTGCGTCAGTCCGCCGTTGTTCGCGAGCGCGCCGAGGAGCGGATTGGCAACGGTCATTCCGGGGCAGGTCGTGTCACCGAACTGGAGATTGTTTCCTCCGCTGATCAGGGCACCCGCCGCGACTGCGCAGTTGCCGCCGGTGTTGCTGGCGACGATCGTGTTGGCGACCCAGGTGACGGGATTGACGCTCTCGAAATAAACGGCGCCGCCTGATCCTGCCGCGCTGTTTCCGGCGATCGTGCAATTCCTGATCGTTACCGGCGCCGATGCAATGTAGAGCGCTGCGCCGTGGGCGGTGGATCCGGTCGCGGTGTTGGCGGTGAACGTGTCGTTCGTGATCGTGACGTTGCTTCCCGGATTCAGAGATTCGACCGAGATCGCGCCGCCGCTGAACGTGGCGGAGTTGCCGGTGAACGTGGAGCGGTCGATCGAGACGATCACTTTGAAGGTCGAGTTGCCATAGAGCGCGATGGCTCCGCCGACAGAGCCGGTATTGCCGCTGAACGTTGAATCGGCGATGGACGCCACTCCGCCTTCCATGCTGATGGCCGATCCGCCGCTTCCGCCGGTGTTGTTCTGAAAGAGTGAATGCTTCACCGTCAGCGATGCGGTGAGGCAGCCGTTGCACAACTCCTGAAAAATGCCCCCGCCGCTGCCGGCGGAGTGGCCCCTGGTGATGGTGACGGTATCGAGCGTCAGATTTCCGAAGTTCTGAATGGTGCCGCCGGCGTTCAGCCCGGTGCTGATATTTCCGTTGGTCAACGTGATGTGCTTGAGCGTCACGGTGGCGAGAGCCGTGTCGCTGCCGAATACGTTCAGCATCCCGGACGTGGTGCCGGTGCCATCGAGCGTGATGGTGTCATTGCCATCGACGGTGACCGCCGGGAAAGACGAGATGACATTCATCGCCGAGGTGATTGCGATGCTCTGCTGACCCGCGCCGCAATTGAAGGTCACGGTGCCGCCCGCTGCAAGTTGCGCTTGCAGCGCCGACTGCGTGCAGGACGTCGGCGTCCCGTTTCCCACAACACCTGCCGTGAGCGACGTGGAGATCGCCGCAACAGCGGCAAGAATGAACAGTCGGAGGACAGACCGGTTGACGACGCACAGATTGCGCAAGATGAAACTCCCTAATTTCGATTTGTGTGAGGTGAGACAGGCGGGTTGCCGATTCGTTCGTTGCAATCTGCGCTCGAACGGCCGCTCTGCCGGTGATGTGGCTCACGCAGACAGCAGATACAATCGCCGCCGCATGCCCAAGGTCACGGCCGAGATTCCCGGCGAGCTGTCGCGGCAGATTGATCGGATGATTCGCGACGGATGGTTTCCCGATCAGGACGCGATCGTCCGCGAAGCGCTCTCGCATTTCGTCGACGCGAAGACGTTCCTCGGCGACTCGCCTCGCATGCTGCACCGCTTCGCTGCCGACGCGCTGAACGATTCGAAGCCCGAAGTCGCGCTGAAGTTCGTGAACCGAGGGCTGTCGCTGCTGCCGACGCAGGACGCGACCGATTTTCATCTCTACCAGAATCTCGTCGAGCTTCGCGTCCAGATCCTGCTCGTCCTCGACCGCACCGCCGAGGCGCTAGCCGCGCTGGAGGAAGCGCGCGAAATGCTGCCGAATAATCCGACTATTGCGAAATGGATTGCGAGACTAAACAAGAAGAGTGAAGGGTGAAGAGTGAAGAGTGAAAGGCAGTTGAGTCCTCTCATTCACTCTTCACCCTTCACTCTTCACCCTTCCTATGCGTCATAGGTACTCCTATCTCGATCCCGAACTCATCCGGCAGCTTTTGTCCGAGATGGGACTGCGCCGGCTGTTCAATCACCTGCTGCTGCAGAGCGGCGGCGACGTCGAAGAGGCGATGCGGTGGATGCAGGCGCTGCAGGATCGCGGGTACATCGATCCCAACATCGATCTTGAAGCGTTCTTCGCGAAGTTGATGGAGGAAAACGTCATCGGGCAGGATGCCGACGGCAATGTCGTCCTCGGCGCGGGAGGCGAGAGGCAGATTCGCCGCGACGCGCTCGACGAGATCTTCGGCGGGCTGCAGAAGTCGCTGACCGGTTCGCATTCGGTCGCGAACGCGGGGCAGGGGACGGAGCGGCTGACGGAGACGCGGCCGTACCACTTCGGCGACGATCCGATGGCGATCGACTCCATTCGATCGCTGCAGAACGCGATGAAGCACACCGATCCCGCCGACGCGATTCTGATGACCGAGGACGATCTGGAAGTGTTCGAGACCGAGCACAACTCGAGCTGCGCCACCGTGGTCATGATCGACATCTCGCATTCGATGGTGCTCTACGGCGAGGACCGCATCACGCCCGCGAAGAAAGTCGCGCTCGCGCTGACGGAACTCATCCTGACGAAGTATCCGAAGGATTCGATCGACGTGCTGCTCTTCGGCGATGAGGCGAAGGAAGTGCCGATCTCCGAAATCCCCTATGTCCAGGTCGGTCCGTTTCACACGAACACGAAAGCCGGCCTGGAGCTGGCGCAGCGCATCCTGCGCCGCCACAAGCACAACAACAAACAGATTTTCATGATCACCGACGGCAAGCCCTCGGCGCTGACGGAGAACGGGATGCTCTACACGAACTCGTTCGGCCTGGACATGAAAATCGTCAACCGCACGCTCGAAGAAGCTGACCGCTGCCGCCGCGCGAACATCCCGATCACCACGTTCATGCTAGCCACTGACGCCATGCTGGTTAACTTCGTCGAGCAGCTCTCCAAGATCAACCGCGGCCGCGCCTTCTACTCCTCCCCCGACCGCCTCGGCGAATACATCCTCGCCGACTACATCCGCAACCGCCGGAAATTCGTGCACTGATCACGCCGCGGGTTCACCGTTCCGTTTCACCCGACAGTTTCGAATCTCGTCCCTCCCGTATCGAACGCACCACATAGGGAGGACACCATGTTCGAGACATCAGTCATACGTCCCGAGGTCGTTGCGGAGAAGCGGGTTGGATTGCTGACGGCGTCGTTTGCATTTCACACGCTGGTCGTCATCGCCATTCTTGCGAACGGCATCCGGACGATCGAGTTTCCGACGAACGCGCCGAGGGAGTATGCGATCCCGATCTTCGCGATGCCTGAACAAGTTCCGCCGGCCCTCGGCGTGCCGAATGGCGGACATAAGCAGTCCACGCCGGCTGCGCCCGTGAAGCCCACAACTCCGACCGCGAACATGGCGCCGAACGCGGTGCCCGATCACATTGAACCAGCGGCATCGGCCACGACATCGACCGGTGACGTTACGGCGACCGGCAACGACTCCGGCACCGATCAGCCGCTGGGAGTGCCATTGGGCGTGGCGCACGGCGTCGGCGTCGATGGTCCGCCTTCGACGGCTACCATCGCGCCAGAGCCTGATGTGCCGCTGCCCGTCGGCGGCGACGTGAAAGCGCCGGTGGTCATCCGCCGCGTTGCGCCGCCCTACCCGAGAACTGCGCTCACGATCCATCTGAACGGCACAGTCATCGTCGAATGCATCATCGACAAGACCGGCCGGGTCCGCGAGGCCCATGTCGTGAGCAGCACATCTCCTTTGTTCAACCAATCCGCACTGGAAGCTGTCCAGCAATGGCAGTTCGCGCCCGGCTCGCTGCACGGAAACGCGATCGACACGATCTTCGATCTGACGGTGGCGTTTCGCGTATCGACGTAGCAGGTGAGGCAGCCACCGCCGGAAATCGAGCCGCAGGGCGATTTCCGGCGGTGCCGCTACTCCCTCAGTGAATGAATCAGCTTCATACCGTACTGCTGTCGACCCTGCTTTCACGAAAGGTCACAAACATCGTTCACGAGGTCCGCGGCCTGGCGCAGATGATCGAAGAGGAGCCCGATCTGTCCGAACACGAACGCGCCGCGCTGCTTCGCGCCACGCGGCGCATGCTGGCCGAGGCCGATGCCTTACTCAGTTGGATCTCGCAGGTTCCGATGAGCGGAGTCAGGAACTGACCGGCTACTCCCCGGCGGAGCACTTCGACATCGGCGGACAGAAGCCTTCCTGCGGCGAGATGTTGCGGTTCGCGGCGAAGCAGAAGTTCTCGATGAAGTTCTTCGAGTACTTCTTCACGACGTCGGCCGGGATGTCTTTCGGCGTCAGCTCTTTGAACGCGAACGTGATTGCGCCATTCGCGCTGACCGTGCCGAGGAGATAGCCGTAAGTGTCGGTGCGCACGTTCGGACCGGGAGTCGCGGTTTCCGGCAGGCGGTAGCGCACGGCGCCCGAGGTGCCGATGATCCATCCCGGCAACACGCCGCCGTTCTTGCGCCAATAGTCGCTGTCGTAGACGTTGTCCATGACGAAGTGCGAGTGACTGGCAAGGACGTAGACCTGCTTCTTGCTCTTGTCGCGCATGGCCAGCATCAGGCTGTAGACGTCGCGCCCCGACTTCTGCTGCTGCGGATAGTTGCCCATGCTGTGGCCGCAGGAGCGGCTGTCGGGGAGCGCCGCGTGCGCGCCGAGGACGACCGTGCGGATGGAGGCGTCGGCGGAATCGCGATCGAGCACCTTGCGCAGCCACGCCATCTGCGCGTCGTCGAACATGTCGCAGGAGCCGTTGTCGAGGGTGATGAAGTCGATGCCGTTCGTGACGACGTGGTAATACGTGCGGACCGTCGTGTCGCTCGGATCGTCTTTGAGTCGCTGATCGCGAATGGCGGCGATGTTGAGGTACGCGCCGAACGCTTTGACGAAGCGGTCGCGCGTCATCGGCCAGATCGTTTCGTGATTGCCGATCCCGGCGAAGACGGGGACGCCGCGATCGTCGAACGGTTTGAGCTGATTGTCGATGGCGTCTTTGAACGCGCCGTTCAGGTAGTTCTGAATGTTCAGCGGCGTCCCGGCGAGAATGTTGGCCTGCACCATGTCTTCGTCAAATGTGTAGATGGCTCGCCAATCGCCGAGGTGCCAGTAAAACTTCGCGCCGCTGTTTTTCGCCGCCTCGGCGATCGCCGGCATGACCACGTCGCCGCAGTTGCGCGAGTCGCCGGCCACGACGAAGTTCCACGATCCGTCTGATGCCGGCGCGGGCGTCTGCGCCAGTGCGGCGATCGGGAGAAGGAGAAGCGCGAGGGCGACGCTGATTTTCATCCGGCGATCATAAAAGGAAAACGCCCGGGTTCGCCGGGCGTTTTCAGTCGTCGATGCTTCGAGGTCAGCGGCGCGTAGGCTTCGCGCTCGCGGAGACGTTCACTGTCGCCGTCTGGCTGTTTACGCTGCCGCATGGATTGGTGACGCGCACCCAGTACGACGTCGTGTCGTTGAGCGCCGAGGTAGTGAAGTTCGCCGATGTACCGCCCGGCAGCGGGAAGTTCACCAGGCCGCTCGCGCCGGTGTACCACTGATACGTCAGCGGTCCGCTGCCTGACGCCTTCACGGAAAGCTGAGCCGGCCGGCCGGCACCCACCGTGGAGCCCTTCGGCTGATCGATGCCGAGAATGAAGGGCGGATCGCAGAGGACAGTGACGAAGACCGAGGCCGAGGCGGTGGTCGTTCCATCATTCGCAGTGATCGTGATGACATGATCGCCGGCGGCGGTCGTCGGCGTCGTCGTGATGTTCAGGATTTCATCGCCGGCGCCAGGAGCTTTGATGACCGGGTGATTGACGGAAACGAGCAGGTCATCCGCATCGCTCTGAGCGGAGACGGAGACGTCGGCCGTCGAAGTAGACGACGCGAACGTCGAGAACAGAACCGTCGTCGAGCTGGAGTTGCCCATGACGACGGGCATGGCGCGGACGTCGTCAGGAAGGACGATCGCCAGGCCGCTCGATGTTGGGGGGGGATTGCCACCGTTGCCGCCATCGCCGTTTCCGCCGTTTCCGGGAGGCGTTACTCCGTCGGATGTGTCGATGATGGAGAGGATCGGAGAGAGGCGCATGACCGGTGTACTTGTCCCTCCACGGTCATCCCAAAAGCCGTAGCCGACGACGCTGACGCGCTGCAGGTTCTTGCCGTCCCCGGCAATAATGCATGTTTTCTCATAGAGGTTGTGCCAAATATCAGGCCCCCAGACGCTGAGCTGATCCGTGAACAAAATCTTGGCGGCTTCAACGGCATCTTTCACGGTCCCCTTCGTGCATGCCGCGGAAGGAAGAAGTCCTGAGACTTCCGGCTGCGTATTGAACCCGCCGTAACCACCGAAAGACACGACGACCGAGTCGAGACAATTTTGCGTAGAGCGAATCTCGAGGTTGTCGATGCGATAGAGAATGCCCTCACCGGTTGTCAGAGCTGTCGGGGCAATCTTCGAAGGCCATTTGGTGGAGTCAGCGGCATTCCGATAGGCGAGCTTACTGAACGCCAGCAATGACGTTACGCGCGCTCCGGCGATGTTCCCTGCCGCTCCGAAAACGCGTCCGGTTCTTACCAATCCGCGGTCACCGGCGCAGTTCTCGGTCACGAACGAGTTTGGATCACTCAGAGGCACCTGCTGGGCGAGAACTGAGGCGCTCACAGCCAGGAAACCGATCACCGCCACCCACACCACACGAGATCGCATACTTTTCTCCCCGAGTTAAGGCGCGGCATTTTACCATTGCCAGTCAATTGACCACCCATACCCACGCCTGGGGCACGCAGCCGGAGATGTTCGGCCCCCGTCACGAGTACCGGCTCGGCATCATTCTTCGCGAAGTGGAGAAGCTCCCGCCGGGTGCCCGCATCCTCGACGCCGCCGTCGGTCTCGGCCAGCTCGCGGGACGAATGCAGCAACGCGGCTACGACGTCGTCGGCATTGACTACTCGTTCGAAGCGGCGCTCCACGTGCGAAGGACCCTCGGCATCCCCGCGGTCATTGGCGACATGACGAAACTGCCGTTTCGGTCGAACGCGTTCGCCGGAGTCACGACCGGCGAGACGCTCGAGCACCTCGACGACGATGCCTCGGCAGTCGGCGAACTGGCCCGCGTGCTGGACACCGGTGGTACGTGCGTGGCCACGGTTCCTGCGCTGCAAAGCCTATGGACCGCCAGCGACGACTACTACGAACATCGCCGCCGCTACACGCGCGAGCAACTCACGTCGCTCTTTCGCGCGGCATCGATGCGGATCGAGAAGGCGTCGTACTGGGGATTCCCGATCGTCCTCGTCTACGACACGCTGGTGATCCTTCCGATGAACAAGCGCCGCGCGCGGATGGCGATCACCGATGACGCCGGGCTTCGCTCCGTCGCCCGCGCCGGCCGCTCGCGGATGCTCGTCAACGCTGTCCGCGCCATCTTCTCGCTCGACCGGCTTTTCTCATTTGTCCCGTTCGGACCGGGACTGCTGCTCGTGGCGAGAAAAGTCAGTGCACCATCAGCAGCGCGCTGAAAAGCGATCCGCCCATCAGCACGACGATCACGGCCCAGCGTCCAATCGCCAGCAGTACGGTTTTGATCGCTGTCTGCGTGCGGCCACTCGAGTAGAAGCGACGCTGCGCGATGAAAAGATAGATGAGCTGGATCCCGATGGTCACCGCCGAAACGGCCTTCTGCAGCGGTCCCGGTTGGAATCCGGCCAACGCGTAAATGGGCCAATCGATGACCAGCGTGACGATGTACGAGAACGCCAGAAGGTGCGCCGCGAAGACAAGATGTTCCGCGAAGAAGCGTTTGCGATACAAGACCTTCAGCACCACCGCCACGCCGGCGATGTTCATAAGCTGCAGCAGCGAGTAGTTCTTGTGCCACCGCTCATCGATCCGCTGCTCCGTCTCCTCGCGCGTCAGGTGCAGCTTTGCTGCGCGCTTGTCGATCAGCCTCGTGAGCGCCCCCACCTTGTCGAACTTTTTCATCGAAGCGATCGTGTATACCGCCGCGGGCCGGTAGAACGTGAACGCCACGAACTGCAACGCGAACAGAGTCAGAAACAGCCGCAACGGCGCGATGTACCGCGACTTCCGCCCCGCGAAATACTCCTCGGTCAAAAACCCCGGCTTCGTGACGATGTCGCGCAAGGTGCGAAAGAGCTTCGAGTCGAGATGCACGAACTCGTGCACAACCTCATGCGCGAAGTGCCCAACCGACAGATCGTGATGTCCCGGCTGCCGCTCCCCGCATCGAACGCAGTAGTCGGACGATGCGCCTCCGCAGTTGGTGCAGGGGTTGAGGGAGAGGGTGTCGGTTGTGGTCATGGGTGGGGGCGATTGTCCCACGGCAGCCGTGGAGCCTCGTTACGACTCCCACGGACGCTGCCACCACTCGGGAGTCTCGCCGCGCTGCAGACGCATTTCGTAATCGATCCGCTGAAGCTCGATGACTTGACGCACTTTCTCCGGCAACGGCAGCGCGCGATGCTTCGCATGGATCGCAGGCTTCGACGCGTAGATCGACTGCATCAGTTCTTCGGTTGGTCGCGCCGGCATAGTCAGAACTCCAGATTGAATCGTTGCATAAGTTCACGCAGCAGTGATTCATCGATGCCTGCATGATCCCGAAGAACGGCTGCGCGTTCGCGCCGCTGCCGCGTTCGAGCGGAGCCGTGTAAATACATCGCGATCAGATACTCCGGCCGGACCACGCGAACATCTGTGCTACCGAACCGCAGCGTCTGCGGCCTGCTCTATCGCTTCGTCAGTCAACTGTCCGGGAGATACCAGAAACTGCACCGGTCTGTCCCCAATCACGACGTGCTCGCCTCCCGTCGCAAATCCGCGGTCTTTCGCCCAGTCGTAGATTGCACTGAGCGACACGATGATGCCGTCCGATTGCGGTAGTGCGACCAGGACATCTAAGTCGTAGGTCGCCACGGCCTCCACCCAGAACGCCTGCGCCATTCCGCCGGCGACGGCGTACTCGGTGATCACCCCCGCCTCCTTTATTGCGTTCACGGTACGGAGCGCATTCTCGAACGACGGCACGGCTTCCGAGTATACGGGTTCCCTCCTGCGCTATCCTTTCCTCCCACCAGAATCGGGAGAGACCATCCATGACTGTGCAGGCGTCGCCATCGTCGCTCGAGCGGGAGCTCGAGTATCGGAAGAAGCTCACCGGGATCACCAATCAGATCAATGCCGCGGAGTCCATTCCGCACATCCTGATGACGCTCAGGGACAAGATCCTCGAGCTGCTCGATGCCGAGAGGCTCACGATTTACGCCGTCGATACCAAGAACCAGGAGCTGTACTCGATGACCAAGGTCGGCGACATGCCGAAGGAAATTCGAGTACCGAAATCCTTTGCATCGATCGCCGGCTTCACAGCGCTGGCGCGGAAGACCATCAACATCAAGGACGCGTACGACGCCGCCGAGCTGGGGAAGTTCCACGCGAACTTGCGCTTCGATCAGCGCTGGGACAAGCAGACCGGCTTCCGCACCAAGGCTGTCCTCGCGGTTCCGATTCTTTTCGAAAAATACCTCCTCGGCGTCGTGCAGCTCATCAACAAACGGCACGGCGTCGCGTTCACCGCGCAGGACGAGGATGCCGCCGAAGAGATCGCACGCATTCTCGGGATCGCGTTTTACAACCAGCATCGCGCGACGCGGCAGACCAAACCCTCCCGCCTCGGCGCGCTCGTCGACAAAGGCGTCATCTCCGAGAAAGACATCGAGGCCGCCGTCTCCAGCGCGCGCGTCAACAACTCGACGATCGAGAAGGTGCTCATCGAGGATCACAACGTTCCGAAAGAGGAGCTGGGGAAATCGCTGGCCGCGTTTTACAGCAGCAGCTTCTTCTCGTACGACGGTTCGCAGACGATGCCGCAGGAGTATCGCGACCGCGTGCCGGCCGACATGTGGAAAAAGTACGTCTGCGCGCCGGTCGAGCGGCGGCCGGGCGTTCTCGTCATCGCCGTCGACGATCCGCACGACCTCACGCGACTCGACGCCATCCGCGCCATGAATCTTTCGCCGCGCTACGACTTCTGGGTCGGCATGAAGCACGAGATCCTCGCGTACATCTCCGCGTCCTATGGCGAGGCCGAGGAGACGACTACTGACAGCGCCGACCTCACCAAGATTCTCGATTCCCTCGGCGAGGGCGAAATGAGCACCGAGGACGAAGAGCGCGACAAGGACGAGATCGACGAGACCGATTCCGGCATCGTCAAACTCGCGAATCAGCTCATCCTCGAAGCGGCCTCCCGCGGTGCCTCGGACATTCACATCGAGCCCGACGGATCAAAGAACCCGTGTCTCATCCGCATCCGCATCGACGGCGATTGCGTCAAGTTCATGGAGATCCCCGGCCTGCACCGCAACGCGCTCGTGCAGCGCCTGAAGATCATGGCCAAGCTCGACATCTCCGAGCGCCGCAAGCCGCAGGACGGCAAGATCCGTTTCAAGTCGGCGAAAGGAATCGTCGAGCTGCGCGTGGCCACGATCCCGACCACGAATCAAAACGAAGACGTGGTCATGCGCATCCTGGCCGCGTCGAAGCCGCTGCCGATCGAGAAGATGGGATTCAGCGAACGCAATCTGAAGAACTTCAAGACGATCCTTTCGAAGCCGTACGGCATCTGCCTCGTCGTCGGCCCGACCGGCTCCGGCAAGACCACCACGCTGCACTCCGCGCTCGGCTCGATCAACACCGAGGACATGAAAATCTGGACGGCGGAAGACCCGGTCGAAATCACGCAGAAGGGATTACGACAGGTGCAGGTGCAGCCGAAGATCGACTTCACGTTCGCAGCCGCGATGCGTTCGTTCCTGCGCGCCGATCCCGACGTGATAATGGTCGGCGAGATGCGCGATCACGAGACGGCGGCGATCGGAATCGAAGCGTCACTGACGGGACACCTTGTGTTCTCGACACTGCACACGAACTCCGCGCCGGAGACGATCTCGCGTCTGCTGGATATGAACATCGATCCCTTCAATTTCGCCGATGCGCTCCTCGGCATCATGGCCCAGCGCCTCATTCGCGTGCTCTGCCCGAAGTGCAAGGAGTCGCATCATCCGTCCGAGGAGGAGTTCGACGAGCTGATGGAAATCTACGGCCGCGATTTCTTCCCCGACCTCGGCATCAAGTACTCGCCCGACTTCGTCCTCTACGAACCGAAAGGCTGTTCGAACTGCAACAACACCGGCTACAAAGGCCGCATGGGTGTCCACGAACTGCTGACCGGAACCGACGAAGTAAAACGCGCCGTCCAACGCCGCGCGCCGATCGATGAGTTGCGTAGCCTGGCGATGCAACAGGGAATGCGCACGCTGCTGCAGGATGCGCTCGAAAAAGCGATGCGCGGGATCACGGATGTGAAGCAGGCGAGATCGATCGCGGTGAAGTGAGCTGTCATCCTGAGCCGCCGGAGCGACAGAGGCGAAGCCGACGTAGCGTAGGACGGTCGAAGGACCCCCCGCGTGCTTGCCACGTTCAAGTACCGCCCGCCCATCCCCTGGTTGCCAGGAAGGGGGTCCTTCGACCGTCCTCCGGCGCTCCGCCTTCGGCTCCGACGCCTCCGGCGGCTCAGGATGACAGGCGCGCTGCTATCATCGCCATCGTCCCGCGCGGGCGAGAGCGTGATGCGCGGAGCGGGGCGGAACACACACGAAAAGCATGACCACCACCTACGACAGTTCTGCCATCGAAGTCCTCACCGGTCTCGAGCCCGTGCGCAAGCGGCCGGGCATGTACACCACCACCGAGCGGCCCAACCATCTCGCGCAGGAGGTCATCGACAACTCCGCGGATGAGGCCATTGCCGGACATTGCAAAGAGATCGTCGTCACGCTGCATGACGATGGATCGCTCTCCGTTTCCGACGACGGGCGCGGCATGCCGGTCGACAAGCATGCGCGCGAAGGCGTCAGCGGCGTCGAGGTCATCCTCACCCGGCTGCACGCGGGCGCGAAGTTTTCGGACAAGAGTTATCGCTTCTCCGGCGGCCTGCACGGCGTCGGCGTATCGGTCGTCAACGCCTTGTCGAAGCGGCTGGAAGTGAAAGTGCGCCGCGACGGCAACGAGTACTTCATGGATTTCGCCGACGGCAAGAAGAAGCACGAGCTGAAAATCATCGGCACGGTCGGCAAACGCAACACCGGGACGACCATCCGCTTCTGGGCGGACGAAAAGTTCTTCGACACGCCCAAGATCAACGTGCCGCGGCTCAAGCACGTCATGCGCGCCAAGGCCGTGCTCGCGCCGGGACTGCGCCTACGATTCATCAGCGAATCCGATCCCACCGAAAGCGAAGAGTGGTTTTACGAGAACGGACTTCCGGCGTACCTGATGTCGGAGCTGGCCGGACTTACGACGATTCCTGAGATGCCGTACGTCGGCACGTTCAAGGGATCGAATGAGGAAGTGGATTGGGCCGTAGTGTGGCTCCCCGAGGCCGATCCGAGCGATCTCGTCACCGAGTCGTACGTGAATTTGATTCCGACCGCGCAGGGCGGCACGCACGTCAACGGATTTCGCACCGGACTGACTGAGGCCATTCGCGAATTCTGCGAGCTTCGCAATCTTCTTCCGCGCGGCGTGAAGCTCGCGCCGGAGGATGTCTGGTCGCGCTGCAGCTACATTCTTTCGTTGCGGATGACCGAGCCGCAGTTCACGGGACAGACGAAAGATCGTCTCTCATCTCGCGAAGCCTCGGCGTTCGTCTCCGGCGTCGCGCAGGACGCCTTTTCGATCTGGCTGAACAACAACGTCGCCGACGCCGAGCGGATCGCGCAGGTTGCCATCGCTTCGGCCATGACGCGTCTGCGGCAGGGGAAAAAAGTCGAGCGGAAGAAGATGACGAGCGGTCCCGCGCTGCCGGGCAAACTCGCCGATTGCACATCCACCGATCTCAATCTCACGGAGCTGTTTCTCGTCGAAGGCGACTCCGCCGGCGGCTCGGCGAAGCAGGCCCGCGATCGCGAGTACCAGGCCATCATGCCGTTGCGCGGCAAGATCCTGAACACGTGGGAGGTCGACCCGAACGAGGTGCTTTCCTCGCAGGAAGTCCACGACATCGCCGTCGCCCTCGGCGTCGATCCCGGCAGCGATGATGTGAGGGGACTGCGCTACGGTAAGGTGTGCATCCTCGCCGACGCCGACTCCGACGGCGCGCACATCGCCACGCTGCTGACGGCGCTCTTCGTCCGCCATTTCCGCAAGCTCGTCACCGACGGACGCATTCACGTGGCCATGCCGCCGCTGTATCGCATCGACGTCGGCAAGAACGTTTTCTACGCGCTCGACAACCACGAACGCGACGGCATCCTCCAGCGCATCGAAGCCGAGTCGATCCGCGGCAAGGTCAACATCCAGCGCTTCAAAGGCCTCGGCGAAATGAACCCGCTCCAACTCCGCGAAACGACGATGAACCGCGACACGCGGCGCCTCGTGCAATTGGTATTGAAAGCCGAAGACGGCGCGGACGCGACAATCGACATGCTCCTTGCGAAGAGCCGCGCCGGCGATCGAAAAGTGTGGCTGACGGAGGAAGGCGACAAGGCCGAGATTCTGGAGTGATGCGAGATTCGTCGGCGTAGCCGGCGTAAGAACCGTAGCCCACGCCTTCAGGCGTGGGGCAGCGGAGGTCGTTGAGTTTGTGAGCCCGCCTTGGCGGGCGATAGAAAGCTTTCTTTCGCCCGTTAAAACGGGCTCCTCAAATGGCGCGCGCTGGATTCCCACGCCTGAAGGCGTGGGCTACGGTTCTTATGCCGGCTACGCCGACAGGGGTGTCACTCGACTATGAAGTCGCGTTTGACGAAGCCCATCGCCTTCGTCCCCGCAATGCGCAGCAGCACTTTCGCCGTGTACTTGCCGGGCGGCAATTCGAACGGTTCGCGCAGCGTCACGTAGCCGCTGTTCACGCGGGCGGCGCCGGTGAGAGCGATGCGTTTTGATTTGAAATCCACTGCTCCGCCGTGTGCGTCGAAGACGTACATCAGGACTTCGACTGACGGCGACGCGTCGACGAGTTGCGGGACGACCTCGGCGCGCGCGAAGCTGACCGCCACCTCGGCACCGCCATCGGACGGCGTCACGCTGGATTGGAGCGACACGCCCGCTTGCGGCACGTCATTGAGGATGATGTCGGCGAGTTGCAATGAATCGAGCGCGTTCGATTCCGCGACGTATCCGAATCCTTCGCGGTACGACACCTCGGATCCGCGCGGCGCGCCGGTAACGCGAACGCTGACGCGGCCTTTCTTGCGATCGCCCTGGCGGAAGCCGAGGACGTAGGCGACTCGCTGTGCCTTCATCAGTGTGTCGACCGCTTCGACGAGATCGTTACGGTTCGCGATCACGCGACCGCCCGTGTCGCGCGCGAGCATGTAGAGGCCGTCGTTTTCGAGATCTGCGAAGGTGTGACGGAGGCCTTTGATGTCCACCGCGTCGAGTGTGACGCCGGCGGAGAGGAAGGTCTGGTGCATCGTTTTCACGAGGTTGAGGAGCTGCGACTCGATATTCGGCGGACGGCCCTTCGCTTTGATGTCGGTGATGCGTGTCGAATCGAATCCCTCTGTGAAAATCACGAGATGCTTCTGACCTTCGAGCGCGGCGAGGCGCGCGGCGACGTCGCCGAGATCGTGAATCTGCGCTTCGATGAGGCGATTCTTCGGCACGGCCAGCATGTCCTGATTGGCCTGACCGCCGCGGAGCGCATCCGCCATCTCGCCGCCGACCATGTCCGCGAGCCCCTCCTGCGAATCGGAAATCGTTTGCCCCTGCTCCATCACCGACACCCACTGCGCGCGCTCCTGGCTGCCGAGCGAAAGGCCGAGCGGGTCCTGCGCCTTGCTCCCGTGCAGTGTGTAGATGGCGTGCGTTACGGCCACGCGGTCGCTGAGAAACGGCGAAAGAAAAAAGACGCCGCGGCTGGAGGAGTAGGTGGCGATAGCGAAGAAATCGGTGGCTGGATTCGAATGCGTCACGGCCTGCTCTGCGGCTTTCTGCGCACGGACGAGTTTCGCAGGCGTGGCGAAAGTGATGTCGAAAAGAAAAAGGTAAAGCCTCCGTTCGCGGCGCGGACGTTCGACTGCCGTTTGCTGCGCGCCGGGGATCGCGGCGAAGTCGATGACGTCGAAGTAGTCGATCGGCTGCGGATGGCCGTCGACGAGAAGCGTGAACGAATCCTTCGTAAGTCCGCGCACCGGCTGGCCGTCGCTGGTGGTGACGTAGACCGGAACCTGCACCACTTCGACCGTGACGTTGTCGCGGACTTGCGCCGCCGAGGTCAACGCCAGCGCGGCGGAGAACAGCAGCGCAATCGTCTTCAGCGGCTACTCTCCGATCGTGAAGTCTCTTCGCGCAAATGCGAGCGTGTCGTTGTCGAGGTGGACAAGGACTTTCATCGCATACGTTCCGGGCGGCAGATCGAACGAATGCAGCACCTCGATGTTCGCGGCGTTGGCCGCGCGGGCGTCGATCACCTGCTTCGCGAAGGCGACGGCCTTTTGTCCGGCGAAGACATAGATCAGCGCTTCGCCTTTGATCCTCGCGTCGTCGCCGGCGAGCGCGGCGAGCTCGCCGCCGGGAAGTGCGACATTGACCGTGGCGCGGTTCGGCGCGGTCGCGACCGAGGCCGTCATTGTGATGCCGTTCTGCGGGATGTCGTTGATGATGATGTCTGCCAGGTGCAGACCGTCATTCGACGACGGCTGGTCGGGAGTGGACGAATACGATTCGCGATACGCGACCCTCGATCCGCGCGGCGCTCCGTTCACGTGCACAGAGATCGTGTTCTGCTTCCGGCCTGTGTCCTGCGCGCGAAAGCCGAGAACGTAGACTACCTGCTGCGAATCGGTGAGTCGTTGCATTGCCGCCGTGAGGTCATTGCGATGCTCGACGACCTGACCGCCGGTATCCGCGACAACGAAGTGAAGCGATTCGTTCGGCGGCTCGCTATAAGGGCGGAGGCCGGCGATGTCGATCGCGTCAAGAAACACACCCGCCGCCGCGAATTTCTTCTGCATGAGCCCCTGCGAAAACGGAAGGCTCGTTTCGAACATCGGTGGGTGCTTCGGATCTAAAGAAGCCAGCTGCGGCGCCGGCCCAATTGCGAATATGTTCGTCGTGGCAGACGGTCCTCCGCGGAGAAGGGAATTGTCGAACCCCGCGGAGAGCAGGACTACGTGTTTGTAGCCTTGCATGGGTGCCATGCGCTCGGCCAGGTCGCCCAGCGCTCCGAGTTGATCCACCGTTCGAATGCGCATGCGGTCGGCGGCCAGATCAGCCGCCACGCTTGAGCCGCTGCGGCGAAGCTCCGTTAACTCGCGCGAATTGTCATCGACCAGGGCCGCCCGTTCCGCCTGGGAGACGGTGAGCCTTAGCGGATCGGCAGACGATGCGGGACGGAAACTCGCCACCGCCCGGCGCAATACGGCCTTATCACGGGTGAGCGGCACGATGAACTCGATGTCGTCATATCGGCTGAGGAGTGCCACGGCGAAGTAATCGCTCGGTTGCGCGCTCTCGATGTAATGCTCCGCGGCACGTTTGGCGCGCAGCGATGAGGACGGCGAGGAGTTCACGAGATCGAACAGCAGGACGTACAACCGGCGCTGCCGTGGATCGCGCGTTTGATCCGGCGAAAGGGAGGCAAAGTCGACTACGTCAAAATAGTCGATCTGCCGTTGCCGGCCGTTGACGCGCAACTCGAAGTCGTTCTGCGTCAACCCGCGCGCCGAGGCGCCGTTTGTCGTCACGTATACGGGCACCTGGACGACTTCGACGGTGGTCCGCTCGCGGCTTTGCGGCGCGGCGGAGACGATCATCGGAATGAGGGCGAGAACGGAGGGAAGGAGCACGCGGGAGAAACGCATCAGTAGCCTCCTGGAGTCGTTGCGATGGGCCGTCGCGCTGCTGTGTTCGCGAAGTGTGCCACGCTTCTGCACCTGCTTCCTATCGGGCGGGCAATGGTGGGACTTTCGAGTACCGTCCCGCATCCATGACACCTCGTCCCGCACAGCGGACGCAATCAGCCGCGCTCCCAGGTCCCGCTTTTGCCGCCGGACTTGCGCACGAGCTGCAGCGACTCGATGCTGATCCCTTTCTCGGCGCTCTTGCACATGTCGTAAATCGTGAGCGCGGCCACGGCACACGCGGTCATCGCCTCCATCTCGACGCCTGTCTTCCCTTCGCAGCGAACGATGGAGCGCACCTCGATGGTGCCGGAGTTCGGATCGAGGTCGAAGGTGATGTCGACGGAGCTGATGGCGAGCGGGTGGGCGAGAGGGATGAGATTCGGCGTCTGCTTCGCCGCAAGGACGCCGGCGACTTTCGCGGTCGTGAGCACGTCGCCCTTCGGCAGCGCCTGGGCGATCAATTTCTGCAGCGTGTCCGAAGACATGCGCACGGTCGCCAACGCCACAGCCTCGCGCGACGTGCTGCGTTTCGCGCCAACGTCGACCATGGAGATGCCGCCGGTGTCGTCGAGATGGGAAAAGTCGGTAGGCATGGTTCAGTAGATTAGTGGATTAGTGGACTAGTCGATCAGGAATGTGCGGCGCAAATCCTGATTTACTGATTCACTAATCTACTGATCGACTCGGCCTCTGCGATCGTATTCACATTCATCAGCGGCTCGCCGTCGAACGTCTTTCGCAATTCCTCCTCCGCCAGAATCTCTGCCTCGGATTCGGATGCAAGTCCGCGCAGATCGTACCGTTTGGCGGCGATTCGCTGCGCGATGCGCGGCAGCAGCTTGGGATCGTAGCCGCCGCAGAGCATCTGCGTTTTGCCGCTCCAGACCGGCGCGAGCAGGAGGGCAGATGACGATTCGAATCGCTCGCGCAGATGGCGAAGGATTGCGGCAGTGATCAGCGGATAGTCGACGGCGAGGATGAAGCATCGTTCGCGCGCATGCTCGAGCGCGCGCGCGACTCCGAATACAGGCGCCTGATCGTCGTGCGGACTTTCGTAGATTGTCTCGACCGATGCGGCCGCTCCGCCGTTTCTCTGCACCGCGATGACCCTTTCGAAAACCTCGGCGGCCGCACTCGCGACGCGATCGAGGAACAGCTCCTCTTTCGGGCGTCCCATCCGCAGCGACCGGCCGCCAATGAGGATGTAGCAGTTCATCGGCGATAGCTCCGCGCGAGGTCGTCGATGTCGGCGCCCATGCGATATGCGATCACCGTCCGCCAGTTGCGCGCCGCAGTGCGGACGAGCCCTTTGCGCAGGAATCGGCGTCCCGAGGTGGTGACGGTCATCGGAAGAATGGTCGCTCGGCGCTTCATGCGGATTGCGAGCTCGTAATCTTCCATCAGCGGCATCTCTTTGAATCCGCCAATTTGGAGGAACGTGTCGCGACGGATGAATTGGGCTTGATCGCCCCACGGGCATTGCGTGAGCCGCGTGCGGAAGTTGATTGCGGCCGCGGCGAAGGCGAGCTTTCGCGACGGTTCGAGGAAGCGGATTCGAAATCCGCCAAAGTCCGCGTGCTGGAGCGCGTTCTCGACAGCGTCCGCGCCGCCGGCAGGAAGTCGCGTGTCGGCGTGCAGAAAAATGAGCGCGTCGTGCGATGCCGCGTGCGCGCCGAGGTTTGATTGTTTGGCGCGCATGCGTTCGGCGAGGAGGACTCTTGCGCCCGCTGCGGTCGCGTGACGCGTCGTGCGATCGTCGCTGCCGCCGTCGGCGACGATGACTTCCGCGGCGCCCGCGGCGAATGCCGATTCGACGGCGCCGGCGATCCAGTCCTGTTCATTCAGCGTCGGAATGATCACCGACACGGGGCTCATGCGACGGCTCTGGGTGCCATCCTGAGCCGCCGGAGCGACGTAGCCGAAGGCGTAGTCGCGCAGGACGGTCGAAGGACCCCCTTCGTGTTAACCCGGGCGCGGTGGTGGTTTCGTTGAATGGGCAGCGCGTGCCGTCGCAACCGCCGCCCAACCCTCGTTATCAGGTAGGGGGTCCTTCGACCGTCCTCCGGCGTTCCGCGCTTCGCGCTCCAACGCCTCCGGCGGCTCAGGATGACAGTCACTTTTTCCGTGGCTCCTTCGACGATGACTTCTTCGCGTGCCGCGCCTGGCCGAGGGTCACGTTGATGGGGTGGGCGCGATCGAGGAACGGGACGGGCGGCTTTGCGCGCACGCCGAGCTGCCGCCGAACTTCCAGCAGCGTTTCATCCTCGGCGTGCGATTTCAGCCCCTGCTCGATTGCCTCGATCGCCTTCTTGCGATTTCCGGCGGCGATGTAGACGCGGGCCAGGTTCGCGTAGTGGTCGGCGTTGTAGAACTGCAGCTCGATGGCGAGTTTGCAGAGATCGATTGCCGGCTTGAATTTGCGCTGCATGATCGCCAGGCAGAGTCCGAAGTGCGAAAGTCCGGTGGCGGTCTTCGACGACAGCATCGGCGACGGCGGTTCTTCGCTTCCGTAGATTTCGAGGAACATCGTCAGCGCGCGCAGGTACTCCTCGGCCTTCGTCAGCGCGACCGCCTGGTCGATGCGATTGAGGATGTCGGTCATCAGAGCAGCTCGCGCGAGCGCAGCCGCCGCACGAATCGCTCGATACGCTCGCGCTCCGCGTCGTCGGCAGCGGTGAAGCGGACCCCGTACTTGGCCGTGCCGCCGGTGAACTCGGCGCGCAGCACGTCGCTCTCGAGTTGCAGCGGCTTCGGATCGCCGGGGAGGTAGAAGTGCAGCCGCAGCTTTCCTTCGCCGGGCAGCACGCGATCGACTTCGATGAACATGCCGCTGGCGGAGATGTTGATGCTGCGGCCGATGATGAAACGGCCGTTCTTTTCGACCGACACTTCGATGCGCGTCAGCGTGCGTAGCTCGCGGCGCGATGGGATCGACGTCAGCCGCGCCACTTTCGAGTCGAGCTCGTGCCGTTGCAGCGGACGATAGATGACGTCGTTGCAACCGGCGGAGAGACAGAGCTCGGCCTGCTCCGGTGTGTCGCGCTCGCCGACCAGCAGCAGCGACATCGCGCGCGTTGACGCGTCTGAACGAATCTCGCGACAAAATTCGGGAGCGGTCATATCAAAGAGATCGAACGCGAACATGATCAGTTGCGGACGATCGGTTCGCGCGATCTCCAGCCCGGCGGTGCCGGTCAACGCCGTGGCGATGGTGGCTTGGCGGCGGCGCAGAATCGATTCCTGAAACAGCAGCGAGCCGCGCGAATGATCGACCAGGAGGATGCAGCCGGAGCCGGCCTTGCTCACGCGGCGGAGATCTCCCGAAGGCGGCCGATGTTGCGTTTCAAATCGTCGACGAGCAGCGCGATGTGTTCCTTCGTGTTGGATCTCCCGAGCCCGAAACGGATCGAGCCGTAAGCGAGCGATTCGGGGACGCCGATCGCGGTCAGCACCGGCGACGCGCTGCGTTCGCCGGAGCTGCACGCGGAACCCGATGACAGCGAGAAGTGGCGCAGCGCCATCATCACGGAGTCGGATTCGACGCGGTCGAAGCTGACGTTGAGATTTCCCGGCAACCTTTTTTCACGCGGTCCGTTCACGAACGCCTCGGGCACCTCGGCCACGACGCGATCCCAAAGCTCGTTGCGAAGTTGCGTCAGCCATTCGCTTTCGGCGGCCATCTCTTCGCCGCGGACGCGAAACGCAGTGGCCATGCCGACGGCGCCGGGGACATTCACCGTCCCGCTGCGCGCTCCTTTTTCCTGGCCGCCGCCGAGCATGAGCGGTTCGATGCGGATACCGCGCCGGACAATCATCCCGCCGACGCCTTTCGGTCCGTAGAGCTTGTGCGCGGAGAACGCGGCCAGGTCGATGTTGGTCATGTCGATCGGAACTTTTCCCGCTGCTTGCGTGACATCACTATGAAAGAGAACGCCGTGCTCGCGGCACATCGCGCCGAGATCCGCGATCGGCTGTAGCGTACCGATCTCGCCATTCGCGGCTTCGACGGCGACGAGTTTCGTGTTCGGCCGCAGCACGCGTTTCAATTCATCGGGATCGAGAAAGCCTTCGCGGTCGGGCGTCAGCAGCGTCACCTCGATGCCGTGCTTTTCGAGCCGCTTCGCGGGGACGACGATCGACTTGTGCTCCATCGCCGAGGTGATGAGGTGATCGCCGGGAGCGAGGAGATTGAGGGCGATGTTGTTCGACTCGGTCGCGCCGGCGGTGAAGTAGACCTCGTTCAACTGAACGCCGAAAAACCGCGCGATGCTGAAGCGCGCTTCCTCGACCGCGTTCGATGCCCGCCGCCCATGCTCATGCGTCAGCGAGGCGGGATTGCCGAAGTTCTCGCTGAAGAAGGGGAGCATCGCCTCGACCACGCGCGGATCGGCCGGGGTGGTGGCGTGGTGGTCCATGTAAATCGGGAGTTCGGGCATTTGCAGGAAATGATAACAAGGGTCACTGTCATCCTGAGCCGCCGGAGGCGGCGTAGCCGAAGGCGAAGCGCCGTAGGACGGTCGAAGGACCCCCAACCTGTTAACCAGGGAAGGGCGGCGGTACTTGAACATGGCAAGCACGCGGGGGGCCTTCGACCGTCCTTCGCTGCTCCGGCTTCCCCTACGCAGCTCCGGCGGCTCAGGATGACAGGCGATTACCGCCGGCGGCGACGTCGTTTCACAGGTGCTTTCGGCGCCTCGGCGTCCGCAGCCCGCCGCACGCGCTGCGCGAACTCCTGCCACTGCCGGAACACGTCCACGTACTTGCCCGACGACAGCGCGTACAACTCCAGCAGCGCCAGTGCGTCGCTGAATGGCTCGCGGTAGACGAAACGGAATTGCGCGCGGCGATCAGTCGGAGGTTCGAGCAGGCGCCAGAGCGTGTCGAGCGCGGTCTCGATCTGATGCCGTGTTCCGGCCGCGAGCGACATGCGTGTACAGATCGGCTGGATCAGATCGCGGATGAAGAGGATCACCTCGCCGATCTTCATCCGCGACTCGCGGCCGGCTTCCTCGCGCTCCAGCTCCTCGAGGATCCACGGCAGGAACATCACCGAGAGCATCACCGGGTCGGAGATCTTGCGGCCCGCCTGCACGGTGCGGTCGAGGACTTCCAGCATTTTCCAGAAGTACGGCGCGCGGTCGCCGGCGATCGCTTTGCAGACTTCGGGGAGGAGCGGTTCGAGAAGGCCGCTGTCGACGAGCAGCCGGACCGCGCCGCGCGACCAGCCGCGGCGGAGCAGATCGAGGATCTCCTCGGAGACCCGCGGCGGCGACGCCTTCAGGATGTCGCTCTTGTGGCGAAGGATCGCGGCGTATGTGGCCGGCTCGATTTCGAACCCGAGGCGTGATGCGAATTCGACGGCGCGCATCATGCGGACCGGGTCCTCGCGGAAACGGACATCGGGATCGCCGATGACGCGCACGCGCTTCGCTTCGAGATCCTCGAGGCCGCCGACGTAATCGATCACCGAAAAGTCGGCGATGTTGTAGAAGAGCGCGTTGATTGTGAAATCGCGGCGGCGCGCGTCCTGGAGCGGCGATCCGAACGTGTTGTCGTCGGTGATCAGCAACTCCTCGACGTCCTCATTGCGCTCCGGTTCGCGGCGGAACGTGGCCACTTCGACGAGCATGTCCTGAAAGATGATGTGGACCAACCGGAAGCGGCGTCCGATGATGCGGCTGTTGCGGAAGAGGCGCCGGATCTCGGCCGGATGCGCATCGGTGGCGATGTCGAAATCCTTCGGCGTCCCGTCCATCAGCAGATCGCGCACGCTGCCGCCGCACAAGTACGCGCGGTAGCCGCTGCGATGCAGCCGGTAGAGAACCTTGAGTACGTTCTCCGGAATGCGCCGCCGCGAAATGGGATGGTCGCTGCGGTCGATGATGACGCCGGGGTCGTCGGGGGTGGGGAGTTGGGTGTGGGGTGTGGGAGCAAGGATTGGGGAGTCGGAGACTGCTGGCTCGGCCTGCGAGCCGTTCTCCCACTCCCCACCCCCCACTCCCCACTCCCCATTTCTCTCGCTCATGGACTTTCGCCGGCCTCGCCCTCGGGCGTGAGGCCCGGTGTGAAATGGTATTTGCTGTCGACGATGAAGAAGGTCCGCTCCCATCGCGATTTCGTGAAGAAGTGGACGGCCACGCCGAGGAGCTCTTTGATGCGCGCGGCGGGGGGCGCGTCGGGTGAGGCCGGCGTTCCTTCGAACGACCAATAGACCATGAACGCGCGGCCTTTGATCATCGATCGCGGTACCGTGCCCCAGTAGCGCGAGTCGCTCGATCGATCGCGGTTGTCGCCCATCGCAAAGTACGAATTGGCGGGGACGGTGTACGGCCCGAATTGATCGCGCGATCGATACGGTTCCGGAAGCTGCGGCTTGGGCGGATAGACCATCGGATCGACGTGAATCACGTACGGTTCGGTCATCGGTTTGCCGTTGATCGAAACCACTTTGTCGTGGACTTCCACCGTGTCGCCGGGCAGTCCGACGACGCGCTTCACGAAGTCAGTGTCGGGCTGGAGCGGATAGCGGAAGACGATGATGTCGCCGCGGCGGATTTCGCGCAGCGGCAGCATCCCGCCGAGCGTCGTGCCCGGCCCGTAGATGAATTTGTTGACGATGATGTGATCGCCGACCTTCAGGTTGTCTTCCATCGATCCGGTGGGGATCTTGAACGCCTGAAAGGCGAAGATGCGGGCAAAGTTGACGAAGATGACGGCGATCAGGAGCGCTTCGTAGTACTCACGGATCGTCGATTTCTTTTGAGTTTCATCGACGGCCATTCGGCGGGGGTGTTCCCTTCAGGTCGTCCGCGATGTACGCGGCGGCAAACGATTGTACGACAGCGGATGGAACGAACAGCGTGTTTCCGCGGCGCAGGTAGCGGCGATTGCTGTCGCCCGCTTTGATGATTTTCACGGCGTTGCCGGCCTGTTCGGCGGGCCCATCGCCGACGATGTAGGTCCGCGTCGTGTCGATCCACGGCACCTTCCTGATCTCAGTCCAGAAGTTGTCGCCGGTTTTCGGCGCGATGGCGATGGCCACGTGCGCATTGCGCATGAGGGCGGCGCGGGCGTCGCTCCAGGCGAACGGCTTGTCGTCAGCCCAGACCACGAGCGGCAGCCGGTCGTTGTAGCGCATCGCGTTCGGGCGCATGACCAGGACGCCTCCGATGGGATCGAGGGAAACGTCGAGGTGATCGGAGGCCGCGACGAGCTCCTCCCGCTTTTCGCCGGCGTACGTCATCGACACGGCGTGCTGCGATACGTCGGGCGACTCAAGGACGAGCGCGAACCGCTCCGCTTTCGGCTCCCAGCTCAGCGCGTCGATCTGCGTGGTCGGAAAATCGATCGATAGGGGAGTGGCGGTAGGGATGTGAACGGTGCGCACGATACTGCTGGTCGGTGTGTGCAGGATGTAGCTCACCTTGTTGCCGCGCGGCGCCCACTGCACGTTGACCTCGTCCACCGGATCCTCCGGGATCCAGTGGATGTCGCTGCCGGCCATCGACACGAGCCCGATGTCGAAGTTGTCCGTGCGCTTCGCGGAAAAAACGACCTCCTGCCGATCGACGGAGACGTCGTAGGAATCGATGGCCGCGAACCTCGGCGTCAGAGCTTTGGTCCCGTTGAAGAGTTGGTTCTCCGCGACGCGAATATCGGCGACGCGGAGATTCCCTGCACATTCGAAATGCGCACAATAGTCGCGGACCGGCGCGGCTTTGGGAACGCTCTCCCACGCCTGTGGAACCGGCATGGATGTGCTGGCACAGCCCGCCAGAAAGAGCACGGTGAAGAGCTTCCAGTCCATTCGTTTACAGCGCATCGGGCGCATTCTAACATGTGGTTCTAAACCATTGGATTTAAAGCGAAAACGCGCTGTAAACAGTTGGCGGCGATATTGCTCAATAACTATCAGAAAACGAATGAGGAGCGACTACTCAATGGACCTTCAAAACGAGCTGCTGGAGTCCGGAAAACAACATCAAAAAGGGGGCTGGAAAGCCACCATGGCCTCACTCGGCGTACACGGCGCGATCATCGCGCTGATCCTCTTCATCTCCGCGCAGGCGACGCAGAAAGTCGCAGCCGAGGACAAGCCGATTCATGCGTTCCTGTCATCGAAGGCCGCGCCACCGCCTCCTCCGCCTCCACCACCACCTCCGGCCGCTTCGCATGCGAGCTCGACACCGAAAGTCGTGAAGCCGGTGCAGGTCACGCAACACACCTTCGTGCAGCCGCGCGAGATTCCGAAGGAAGTCCCGAAAGTGAACATCCCCACTCCGACGACAAAGGTCGCGGAAGTCGACACCACTCCCGCCGAACCATCCAATGATCCCCCCGGCGCGCAGGAAGGCGGCGTCGCGGGCGGCGTCGTCGGTGGGGTTGTCGGCGGACAGCAGGGCGGTACGGTCGGCGGCGAAGTCGGCGGCCAGATCGGCGGCGTCCTCGGCGGTGAAAAAGGCGGCGTCGTCGGCGGAACAGTCGGCGGCAGCGGAACAGGAACCGGCGAGGGCGACAAGCCCGCGCCACCGCCGCCGCCTCCTCCCGCGCCTGAGGCGAAGGACGAAGGACCGCTCCGCGTCGGCGGCGACGTGAAGGCGCCGGTCGCGACGACCCGCGTGAAGCCCGACTACACCGACGCGGCCCGCAAAGCACACATCAATGGCGTCGTGATCGTCGAAGCCATCGTCAACAAGCAGGGCGAAGTCGAGCAGGTCAAGGTCCTCAAGGGCCTGCCGATGGGCCTCAGCGAACAGGCCATCGAAGCCGTCAAGAAGTGGCACTTCCACCCGGGCACGCTCAACGGCGAACCGGTCGAAGTCATCTTCAGCCTGACCGTGAACTTCACCTTGGAGTAGAGATCAGGGACCGCCAGCGAGCCGCTGGCGGTTCAGCCGTCGGGCCGACGGCGCTAAGACGCTGGTCCGCGCGCGGAGGCGCGCCGGCACAGTCCAGCCCCGCGCTCAGCGCGGGGTTTCAGCGGACAGCAGGATGTGGCGGCCGCGGAGGCGGCCGCCACAAACGCGCGCGGAGGCGCGCTACTCGCCGGCCCCCGACGGCTGCGGTGCCGACGCCTTCTTCCGCGAGATCGCCTTCGCCTGCAGGAACAGCCCCAGGTAATCGCGGCCCCCGGCCTTCGAATCCGTCCCTGACATATTGAATCCGCCGAACGGATGGACACCCACCAGCGCGCCGGTGCATTTCCGATTCAGGTACAGATTGCCAACAAAAAACTCCTCACGCGCGCGATCCAACTTCGACTCATCGTCGGTGAACACCGCGCCCGTAAGTCCGAACTGCGTGTTGTTCGCGATGCGCAGCGCGTCATCGAAATCCTTCGCGCGCGTCACCGCCAGCACCGGTCCGAAAATCTCCTCCTGCGAGATCGTCGCATCGGGCGCCACGTCGCCGATCACCGTCGGCTCCACGTAGAAACCTTCCGCATCGCGAATTTCGCCGCCGGCCAGGAGTTTCCCTTCGCCCTTGCCCTTGTCGATGTACTCCTTGATCTTCTTCATCGCCGAGGCGTTCACGACCGGCCCGAACTGCGACGAAGCCTCTTCCGGCGAACCGATGCGAATCGCCTTCGTCTTCTCGACCACCATCGGCACGAACTTGTCGTAGATTGCGTCATCGACGATCAGCCGCGAACAGGCCGAACACTTCTGACCCTGGAATCCGAATGCCGAGGCAACGACCGCGGCTGCGGCCTCATCGAGATTCTTGTAATCGCGGTCGACGATGATCGCGTCCTTGCCGCCCATCTCCGCCACCACGCGCTTGATCCAAAGCTGGCCCGGCTGCGTCTTCGCCGCTTCCTCATTGATGTGCAGCCCGACTTCCTTCGATCCCGTGAATGAGATGAAGCGCAGGCGAGGACTCATCACCAACGGATCGCCAACTTCCGCACCGGAACCGCTGAGGAAGTTGACGACGCCCGGCGGCATGCCCGCTTCCTCGAGCAGCGCGAAGAAGCGATACGCGATCCACGGCGCGTCGGACGACGGCTTGAGCACGATGCAGTTGCCGGTCACGACGCCGGCCGAGGTCATGCCGGCCATGATCGCCAGCGGGAAGTTCCAGGGCGGGATCACGCCGCCGACGCCGAGGGGGACATAAACCAGCGCGTTGTCCTCGGAAGCGATCTTCGTGATCGGCTGCTCGCCGCCCCACCGATACGCTTCTCTGGCGTAAAACTCCAAAAAGTCGATTGCCTCGGCCGTATCCGCATCCGCTTCGGGCCACGTTTTGCCGACTTCGTAGACCATCGTCGCGGAAAATTCGTGTTTGCGCAGCCGCATCAGGTCGGCTGTTTTGACGAGCAGTCCGGCGCGAACGTCGACCGGCTGCCGCTTCCACGACTCGAACGCCTTCCACGCCGCATCGAGCGCATGTTCGACGTGCTGTTTGGTCGCTTTGTTGAAGCGGCCCAGGAGTTGCGACTTGTGCGACGGATTGATCGATTCGTACGTGGCCAAGCCCGTGATGCGCTCGCCGCCGATGACGACCGGGTACTCGCGGCCGAACTCCGCGCGCACGGTGGCCAGAGCCGCTTCCATGGCCGCCTTGTTTTCGGGTGTGGTGAAATCGGTGAGCGGCTCGTTCTTGAATTCGCTGAGCATTTTTCCTCCGCGCCGTCCTGTTACCCTTCGCGGCGCCGCCGGTATGTACTCGAAAACGCTTGCCATCGCAATCGCGACAATGCTTCTTCTCGGATCGTGCTCAGCCACAGTTCCGTGGGCGAATGAACCGATCGGGGAGGAGGTCAATCTCTCCTTCGTGATTCGCAACAATCTGGTATTCCTCCCCTCGGCGACGATCGACGGGAAGTCAGGCCGCTTCCTCGTCGGCGTCGCGGTCGCGCGCACCGCGCTCGATCAGCATTTCGCCGCCGCGCTTCCTCGGAGTCCGCGTTCTGAAGAGCGCATGCTGCAGCTCAATGAGAAAGAGTCGCTTCGCTTCACGCCGGTCGAAATGGATCTGCAGAAGGTCGCCGACGGGATCATCGGCGCCGACGTCTGGGGCAATCGCGCCATCTCGATTGATTACACGTCGGGTCTGTTGACGTATCAGAAGGAAGGGATCCATCCGGAGCTGATGACGATCTTCCGGTTCACAGCCGAGCCGCGCGTGAACATCGTCGTCGATGGAAAGACGATTCCGGCGATCGTCGACACCGCCTCGCCGGACACGCTCACGCTCCCGCGCGGCAACGCCGCCGCCAGCCGCACGCACGCCCGAATCCAACTCGCCGGAGCAGACCTCGGCATCCTCGACGTCAAGCTGGCCGATGTCTCCGACGCCCGCGTCGGCAACCGGATCCTGTCGAAGTTCCTGGTTACCATCGACTATGGCAAGCGCGAAGTTGGACTTTGGCGCGATCTCCGCACACCGTAGGCGCCGACGCTGGCCGAAGGCTCCCATTCCCATCGTTTGTTTCGATGTTCCGCCGCGCAGACTTTTCGGAGGCTATGATTTGCACCATGCGTAAAACGCTCGCGATCCTTCTGCTCAGCCTCGCCACCACCGCGGGCGCGCAATCGTTTCAGCTCCACGGCTTTCTCAGCGCGCGCGAGATCTATGTGAATGCGCAGCCCTCGTGGTTGCAGGACGGCGTCGGCCGTTTCGACGTCGGCGCCGACACGGCGAACGATCACCGGTTGGTCAACACCTACAACGCCCAGCTCGGCTTCGACTGGACGCCGGCAACCTGGTTCCTGGTGCACGCCGACGGCGTCGGGCGGCATCAGGAGTCGGGCAGCATCGGAAAGAAGGTCGGACTGATTCAGGCCTACGCCGATCTCTTCAACGATCACTGGCGTTTCCGCGCCGGCGAGTTTTGGCTTCCGACGTCGCGCGAGAATACCGATCCGCTTTGGACTTCCAAGTACACGATCACGTACTCGGCGCTGAATTCATGGATGGCGCAGGAAGTCCGCCCGATCGGCGCCGACCTGCAATGGTCGCCGTCGTTCTACGTCACCGCCGGCGTGACCGCCTTCCGCGGCAACGACACGATGGGCACGCTGCTGGCCGGCCGCGGATGGACGTTCGGCAACTATCTCGCCGCGTACAACGAGAGTCTGCCCACGCCGGAGCCCGAGCTGACCCGCCCGTTCGGCGAAGACCTCGACGGCAAGAACGGCTACGCGGAACGAATCCGCGTGTCGCTTCCCGAACGCGCCATGATTCAGCTCACGCACATCGATAACCGCGCCACGATCGCCCCCGGCCCCGTAAAAGGGGAGGAACCGTGGGCGACGCGCTTCAACATCGTCGGCGCGGAGTTTGGCTCGACGGCGCCGGTGACAGTCGCCGCCGAATGGATGCGCGGATCGACCCAAGTCGGCTTCCCCGGCGGCAGCTTCACGATGAATTTCGACACGGCCTACCTCCTCGGCTCCTACAAATTCGGACACGAACGCCTCAGCGGCCGCATCGAACGCTTTGCCACCAGCAACGCCGCCCACGCGGTGCCCGATCTGGCCCGCGAACACGGCCACGCCTTCACCGTCGCCTGGATGCACGAAACCAACGCCCGCTCCCGGGCCGGCCTCGAATACTGCCGCGTCTCCGGCGACCGCCCTGGCCTCGCGGCCGACTTCGATCCGCGCACCGGCGGATCAACGGTGACGGTGGAGTACCGCTACAGCTTCTAGCTCGCTTCTATTCGAGAGTAAACGTCGCTCGCGCCCGCGCCAGAACCTCAGGTTTCATCTGCAGCCATGCAGGTGTGGGCTCGTCGCCGGCGTTGAGATCGGCCAGCGCGAAGTGGTCGTTCCGTTCCATGTAAAAGATGATCATTTCGCTCTTCCGGTCGCTCGCTCCCAACGTGACGAAGCGCGCGGCGAGCCACAGCGGCGGATTCTGAAAACCGCGAGAGATCAGAAAGTTGTTGGTCATCGTCCCCTCGTCATGCGCATCAGCCGCGATCGTTTGCGCGCCGGGAAATGCAAAGCAGTTCTGAATGAACAGCATCGATCCGATGCGTTCACCGCGCTCAAAACTGTAGCGATAGATCTCGGGCGATGACCGCCGGACACGTTCGAATTGCACGATGAAAAGCCGCCGAAGCGACTTCCCTTCGGCATCGACGAAGACGTACCGCTCGCCTTCAAACGCGCTTCCCAGCACGAATGAAAATCGGCCGAGATATCGGAAGCCAGGTTCGACACGGATGGTGACTGCCGGTCGTTGCGCAGACCGCAGCTCCAATCCGTGAATGCTGCGTCCCGTGCTGCAAGAAATGAACTGTGTAAACGCGATCAGAAGTAGCGAAACGCGGAAAGGTCGATGCATTAACGCAGTCTACGATAGGTTTCGTAGTTGCCCTTTCACCAAGCGACGGGCACCCGCGGCCGCGCCGCGCCGTCGCCGCCGGAACCCTCCGCTCGGGGATTCGTCCCGCAGCCGCGGACAAAACGGAAAGGGATCAGCCTTGAAGGCGGAACTGTGAGATCTGGATTCATCCTCACACCTTTTCACGCGGAGGGGAGCCGCCTTTTTTCTCCGCGCCTCCGCGCCTCCGCGGCTCCGCGTGGACAATCTATCGCGCGTGAAACGCGATCCGTGGCCACGAAGCGATCTGTTTCTTCCGCAGCGCCTCGGCTCCGGTTCTCATGCGGGCCGCAAGCGCGACAAGATCGAAACCTCGATCGTTTTCATTCGCTGCCACAAGCCGCAATCCCTCCTCAATCCTCTCTACGGCCGGACGCCATTGCCCCGTCTGCGCGTGAAAAATGCCGACGCTGAATTGCAGGAAGATGCGGATGAAGTCGGGTTCGTCGCGGACGCCTTCGAAGAACAGCTCCTCGAAACAATCGCTGGCTTCGAGGTAGTCGCCGTCGTTGAAGAGGGCGATGCCGAGGAGGAACCGCGGGTCGTCGGTTAGTTCCACGTGAGCGAGCGGAGTTGGTCGAGGTTCACGTTGCCGCCGGAGAGGACGACGGCGACGCGCGAGCCGGGCGGGAGGTTGACCAGTCCGTGCAGGAGCGCGGCGACCGGCGCGGCGGCGGCGCCTTCGACGACTAGTTTGCAGCGCTCCATGATCCAGATCATGGCGTCGAAGATTTCGCGGTCGGGGAGGGCCACGATTTCGTCGACGAAGCGTTGCACGACGGAGAAATTGATCTCGCCGGCCCGGCGGACGCGGAGGCCGTCGATGATCGTTTTGCAGTCGATCGTTTCGAGGTGTCCGGCTTCGACGCTCGCTTTCATCGCCGGACCGTCGCTTGATTCGACGCCGATGACACGGATGTTCGGATTGTGGCTCTTCATCGCCATCGAGACGCCGGAGATCAATCCGCCGCCGCCGATCGGGACGATGACGGCGTCGAGTTTGGGCCAGTCCTGGATGATTTCCAGGCCGAGGGTTCCCTGGCCGGCGATGAGTTGCTCGTCGTCAAATGGATGGACGTACGTGAGGCCCTGGTCGCGCACCAGTTCTTTCGCTTTTTCGTTCGCCTCATCCCAGATCGTTCCGTGCAACACGACCTCGGCGCCGTAGCCGCGCGTGGCGGCGATCTTCGCAGGCGTTGCGTTTTCGGCCATGCAGACAACGGCGCGTATGCCGTGAATCTTCGCCGCCAGCGCGACGCCCTGCGCGTGATTGCCGGCCGACGAACAGACCACGCCGCGCGCCTTTTGGTCGTCGGGCATCAGCGCGAATTTGTTCAACGGTCCGCGGATCTTGTACGAGCCGACGCGCTGAAACATCTCCGCTTTCAGCCGGACTTCGAATCCCGTCAGCTCGCTCAATTGGCGCGACGTCAGCAGCGGCGTGTGCTTGATGTGCGGCGCGATACGCGCGCGCACTTCGCGGAAATCGTCGAGTGTGAGCGTGAACATGCGAGGTAGTTTAACTGGAGGGGGGTCGTGAGATGCAGATCGTAGCGCCTCGCCGCGTAGTCACACAGTTGCCAGCGAGCCGCTGGCGGTACAGGCCGCCGAGCCGTCGGCGCTACGCTGGCGGCGCACCCGTTTACGGCCAGTGTGACACTGCACTACGGTGTGTGTACACGTGGACACCGGCCGTGTGACGCTGTACCACGGTGTGTGCGCACGTGCACACCGGCCGTGTGACGCTGCACCACGGGGTGTGCGCACGTGTACACCGGCCGTGTGACACTGCACCACGAGGTGTGCGCACGTGTACACCGGCCGTGTGACGCTGCACCACGGTCGGTGTACACGTCAGACGTGTCAATAAATGTCACATCTGCTGAGGTGTGCTGCGCTACACCTTCACGGCTGTTTTCCCCCAACCGGAACCGCGACATACGGCACGTTCGCGTCGCGCATCATTTTGTTGAGCGCCTCGAGGTCGCTCTTCGTAATCGTCTGCGCCTCGGACGTCGCGTCTTTGAGCAGACCCTGCAGCTCTTTGATCTGATCGACCTGCCACGCGGTCGGCGCGGCGGCGTAGTTCTCGATTCCGCCCAGGAGTTGCGTGATGCGCTGTGTGACGGGAGGCGGCGTGTAGACGACGGGCGGACCGGCCCAGCCGAGGCCAGGCGACGGTTGGCCGCATTGCGTTGGAGTTCCGAGTTTCAGGCAGGTTGCGTCGACCTTCTTCATCAGATCGTCGGCGGCTTTCTGGATGTTTTCGGGCAGCTTCGTTTTCTTGTAGTCCTTGAGCGCCGTGTGAAGTCCGGTGATCGAACGGCGGGCTGCGGCCCCCGAGGTGGCCATTTGCGCGAGTTGGTTCAGCGCCTGACGGCGCGCGGCGCGATCCTCGGCGCTTATCTCGATGCGCGGATCTTCTTCGACTACAACCTTCGTCGACTGCTCCAGTTTTCCTGACGCCACTTTTACCGTGTACTCGCCCGGCTCGACGCGCATCGTGCCCTGGAAGCCGCCGAAGCCGCCGCCCTGTTCGCTGGCCTGCTCCGTCGCCGCCTCAGTGACGCCGCCGCCGGCAGTCGCGCCGGCTGTTGCGGCCTCAGGTTCGCGCGGCGCTTCGTTCACGGAACGGGTGCGCAGATCCCACGTGACGCGATTGATGCCAACGTCGCCGGTGCCGTCGATCTCGCGAATGACTTTTCCTTCTTTGTTGGTGACGCTGATCTTGACCTTCTCTTTGTCGGCCGGCTTCGCTTTGAGGAAGTAGGTAATCGAAGCGCCGTTCGGCGGATTCGGTCCGAAGAAGGCTTTGTGCCCCGTGACGCCGCTGCGGTTGGCGATGCGCCATTCGGTCGCCGGACGCGCGTCGAATACATGCAGCGCCTCGGATGGAACCGCGTCCGTCATCTGCTCGATCGGAGCGAGGTCGTCGAGGATCCAGATCGAACGGCCGTGCGTGGCGAGAACGAGATCGTTGTCGCGCGGATGGATGGCGATGTCGTCGACCGGCACCGTCGGCAGATTGAGTTTAAGTCGCGACCAGTGATCGCCTCGATCGTACGAAACAAAAAGTCCGCGCTCCGTGCCGAGAAACAGCAGCTTCGGATTGCGGAAATGCTCGCGGATGACGTGGACGGTTCCGGCGTCGTCATCGATGCCGTTGCGGATCGGCTTCCATGTCGCGCCGTAGTCGCTCGTCACAAACACGTAGACGCCGAAATCGTTGCTGCGATGTCCGTCGAGCGTCGCGTAGGCGGCGCCTTCGTTGAAACGCGACGCTACTACGCGGCTGACGTAGACGCCTTTCTTCGGCGTCACGTCCTTCCACGTTTTGCCGCCGTCGCGCGTGACCTGCAGGTTGCCGGCGTCGGTGCCGGCGTAAAGCAAGTCGCGATTCGTTGGCGACTCGCTGATGGTCGTGATGGCCGGCCACGCCTGCACTCCGTCGTCACGCGACATGGTGTTCTTGTCGGGCACGCGTCCCATGATCGGGAGCTTGTCGCGATCTTCGCCCGTCGTCAGATCGCCGCCGAGGCGCGTCCAGGAATCGCCGCGGTCCGTGGATTTGAAGAGATAGTTGCCGCCGTAGTAGAGCGTCTTGTTGTCGTACGCCGACACGACCAGCGGCGAGTTCCACTGAAAGCGCAGCCGCTCACCCTCGGCGGCCGGCGGGCGGATCGAGCGCGACTCGTGCGTCTTGAGATTGCGACGCAGCAGGTTGCCGTCCTGCGACTCGGCGTAGACGGTGTTCGGATCGGTCGGATCGATCTGCGCGTAGAAGCCGTCGCCGCCGCCGACCGTGAACCAGTCGGAGTTGGCGATGCCGCGCGTGTCGAACGTCGCCGACGGTCCGCACCAGACGTTGTTGTCCTGCAGGCCGCCGCAGATGTGATACGGCCGCTGCATGTCGAGGCCGATCTCGTAAAACTGGCCGATGGCGATGGTGTTGAGGTAGTCCCAACTCCGCCCGCGATCGTGCGTGGCGTAAATGCCGCCGTCGGAGCCGGCGATCATGTGATTCGAATCGCGCGGATCGATCCACATGGCGTGATAGTCGCCGTGAATCTTCTGCACGACGTTCGTCTTGAACGTCTTCCCGGCATCCTCGGAGTAGTACATCTGCGCGCCGTGCACCCACACGCGCTGGTCGTTGTTCGGATCGATGATGACCTGGCTGTAGTAGCTGCCGCGCGGATTGGTTTCGGACTGCTTCGTCCACGTTTCGCCGCCGTCATCGCTGCGGAAGATGCCGCCATTCGCGTGCTCGATGAGCGCGTAGACGATGTTCGCATTGCGCCGGTAGAAGTTGACGCCGATGCGTCCGATCTCTTTCACGGCCTGCGGATCTGCGTCCGCGATCTTCTTGGCGTCAGGATCCCACGGCAGTCCCTTCTCGAGTTTTTTCCATGTCGCGCCGCCGTCGGTCGTTTTGTACAGACCGGAGCCAGGTCCGCTGCCGTTGAAACCGAACACGGTTCGGCGGCGCTGATACATCGCCGCGATCAACGTCCCGGGCGAATCGGGATCCATGGCGACGTCGGTCGCGCCGGTGTCGTCGTTGACGAAGAGGACGTTGCTCCACGTCTTGCCGCCGTCGGTCGACTTGTAGACGCCGCGATCTTTCGACGCGCCCCACAAGTTGCCGCCCGCGGCGACGTAGACGACATTCGGATCGGCAGGGGAGATGACGATGCGCCCGATGGCCATGGAGTTGGTGAGGCCCATGTTTTTCCATGTGCGTCCCGCGTCCGTCGATTTGTAGACGCCGTTGCCCCACGAGCCGCTCTGCCGGTTGTTCGCCTCGCCGCTGCCAACCCAGACGATCGACGGATCGGACGGCGCGACGGTGACGTCGCCGATCGTCGACGTCGGCTGATCGTCGAAAATCGGATCCCACGTGATGCCGCCGTTGACGGTCTTGAACACGCCGCCCGCCGCGGTGCCGACATAGATGATGTCGGGATTGGACTCGACGACGGCAAAGTCGTCGATACGCCCACCCATCGCAGCCGGTCCGATCTCGCGGAACTTGAGTCCCTTGAAAACCTCGTTGTAGTCCGTCGGCGCAACAGCAGGCTTCGGCGCAGGCTTGTCAGCAGCGAACGCAGCCACCGACACGAACATCGCGAACAGTACAGTTTTCACGCGTCTCTCTCCGAACTCAGATCTTCATCTGGTTTATCTGCGCAACCTGCGGATTGATTCTTACGCCGCCGGTTTGAACTTGATCGTGCAGCCGAAGGCTTTTGTCGCCGTTACGGCGACGTCCTTGTTGGCGATGAGGGATTCGAGGGCGTCGTGGAGGCCGGTGTGCTGGCGCTCTTCGGGTTTGGCGGAGTCGTCGACGTAGCCGCGGTAGCGGATGACGCCTTTGCCATCGACCACGAAGATGTGCGGCGTTACGCGGGCGCCGTATGCGCGGGCGATGCGGCTGTCAGAATCCTTGAGATAGGGGAAGGGATAGTTCTTGGCCAGTGCGCGGCTCTTCATTTCCGCGGACGACTCGACGCTGTACGCGGCGTCATCGTTTGAGTCGATTGCGTAGAAGGTCACGCCGCGCTTTGCGTAGTCGCGTCCGAGGGTGACGATGCGGTCCTCGAAGGCCTTCGCGTAGGGACATTGATTGCAGGTGAAGACGACGACGGTCAGCTTGCCGTCGCCGGGAGCGAAGCTGACGGTTTTGCCGTCGACGGTATTCGTCAGCGCGAAGCCCGGTGCTTTTGCGCCTACCGAGAGCTCCTCGGCGATCACAAACGTCGCGGCGGCGAGCAGAACGAAAACAAGAATGAAGCGTTTCATCGGTTTCTCCTTTTGATCAGGTCATCGAGTTTGCGCCGGAACTTCGCGGCGTCGATCACGCCTTCGTTACGAAAAAGTTCGCGGCCGTGCTCGTCGAAAATCAGTGTGATCGGCAGCGAGCCATCGAATCGGAAGCGGTCGGCCAGCTCGTTCGTCCGGCCGACATAGTAGACGTTGCGGAATCGGATGTGCTTGCCGGTCAGGAAGCGCGTAACGAGCTGCTTCCGCTCGGCGCGTACGCCGGGGATGGCGTCGTCGAGCGAGACGCCGATGAATTCGACGCCATTTCTTCGCACCGAGGCGCTGATCGCGTCGAGCTGCGGCATCTCTGCGACGCATGGCGCGCACCATGTCGCCCAGATGTTGACGACGCGAATATGCGCATCGCGTCGAAACGCGCGAAGGACTTCGTCGCCGCTGCGGACCTCGGCGAGATTCGAGGACACGGCGACGAGTAGCGCGAGCAAGAGCGGCATGACGTGATTTTAGGCGCGACGCTCGATCACGGTACGCAGGTGCGCAGTTCCGGCATCGAGATCGTCGAGGACGGCGTTGATGGCATTCGCCTCGAGCGGTACGCGGCGCGTGATGATGCGCGACATGTCGAGCTGTCCGTGTGCGGCCATCGCGAGCAGGTCGACGAGCTCGTCGCGGGTGTGGTCGGAGACGCCGATGATGTGACGCTCGTTGGCGAGCACGTCGCGGTATGGATCGATGGCCAGCTCGCGCAGGTTGATGGCCACGATCATGATCCGTCCGCCGCGGCGGAGCGAGCGGAGGGCGGCCAGAGTGGTGGGCGGATGGCCTGCGAAATCGAGGGCGATGTCGATGTCGCGAAGCTCGTCGACCGCGGCGGGAGTCGCACCGAACGACTTCGCGAGATCGAGCTTTTCGGGAACGCGATCGACCGCGAAGATCTGGCCGGCGCCCATCACCTTCGCCAGTTGCGCGGCCGACGCGCCGAGGCCGCCGAAGCCGATGATGGCCACCGACTCGCCGGGGCGCAGCGACGCCAGGCGAAGCGCGTGGTAGGCCGTTGCTGTCGAGCACATCATCACTGCGGCGGCGTCGAACGGGACGGCGTCAGGAATCGGAACGAGGTTGGCGTTCGGAACGACGATCCGCTCGGCGTATCCGCCGTCGACTTCCTTCCCGAGCATCCGGCCGTCGTCGTGGAGGTAGTGCAACGCTACGCGTCGGCCAGTGCCGGCGATGACGCCGGCGATCTCGTGACCGAGGGTTAATGGCAGCGTGATGGTTCCACCGCCGGCACGATAGTGCGCATCGCTGTGGCAGATGCCGGCCGCGCGAATCTCGACGACGGTCTCGCCAGGCCCGGCAGAGGGATTGGCGATTTCCTCATCAACGAGCGGCGAGTTGAGCTGTGTCAGACGGACAGCATGCATAGGCTCAGCAGTTTAGCAGTGGTGACGGCATCCTCGTTGCACTACAAATAACACGGGCAACGCGCCCAAAGGAGAAGCAAATGGAAAACCGTGAACGCGACAAGATGAGCAAGAACACTGAGTCAACTTCGGCTGGCGACGTCAACCGCAACACTTCCTCGCAGATCGGAAAAGACAAGAGCGACTCGTCCGCCGACTTCGGCCAGAACATCGGCCGCTCCGAGAATCTGAACGAGCCCAACAGCCGCACCGGCAACGTTGGATCGTCCGGCTACGGCAGTTCCCCGAGCCGCTCATCCGGCAGCACGTCCACCGGCAGCGAGTCGTGGGACAGTAAGAACAACAACAACAGCAGCAGCGGGTCGTCGAGCGGCAGCCGCCACTGACGATCGGATTTCGCTTTCCACTGCAGGGCCGCGCAATCGCGCGGCCCTTTTCATTGCACGGCGTTGCGGCGCAGCTTCGCTTTGATCTGATCGCGCGCGATTGAGGCTCGGCCGCGCACGCCATTCCACAGCCACCGTCCCTCGGCATGCGATGCGATCACCTGCCGCGATACTGCCATGTCCGTGAACGCCGGCGTGAGAAGCCGCGGGTCGTTGAAGTTCTCGACGAATGCGTCGGCGATGCGCTGTTGCGCGGAGTGATTTTCGCGTTCACCGTCGCTGCCGTACTGCGCGATGAGCAGCTCTTTCGCCGGCGACGTGATCGGTTCGAGCAGGAGATTGCTGAAAGCGCAGGCGTGTCGCGCATGGGCGTGGAAGAAGTCGTCGAACGTCGCCGTGATCCAGTCGGCGTCGAATGCGCCATCACCACGCGCGACGATGTTTTCGATGAGATGGCGCGCCTGCTTGCTGCCGCTGTTCGCGCCTTGCGCGGCGATCGGATCGTAGGAGATTGCGGTGTCGCCGAGCGCCGCGACGATCGCGCCGTTTGCGAGCCGGGCCGCGGGACGGCGCACGGCCGGCGTCACCGCGCCGATCAGCCATCCGAGCGGATCGGCGAGCTGCATGTTGCGGACGAATGGCTCGTCCCACGGAAAGAGCGCGGCGACGACTTCCTTCATCCGCTGCACGGCGACCTCGCCGTCGGTGATGCCGGCGAAGCGATCCATGCGCGAGCCGGCTTTCGCTTCGACGAGGATGTTCCAGCACGGACCGGCATCCTTGTGGTGATACGGGATGAAGAAGATCTCGCCGTCGGTGCCGAGGAAGTCGAACTTCACCGGAAGGAGCGGGACCTCCGCAATGCGCGCTGGTCCGCCGGTCACCGTCACCATCGCCAGATTGCGCTGCGGCTTGTCGTAAACGCTGCGGCGTTCATCGCGTTCGAAGATGCGGCACAGATCGGCGCGGCCGGTGGCGACGATGGTCAGATCGTGGGCCGCCGCGATTTCGCCGAGGCGATCGATGGTGACCTGCTCGATGACGATGTTGCCGCCGCGCGTTTCGAATTCGTTCATCCATCGCCACGACTGCAGGCGCACGTCGACGGCTTGGAACGGCGCGCGGAATCGGCCGACCAGGCGGATCAGCGGGTTGTGCAGCGTCGGACAGAAGGTGAGGAAAACGCCTTCACCTTTCGGCGCGGCATCGTCCCAGGAGTTGAGGCCGAGGTCGCGCTCGTATGAAAGCGCAAGGTCGAAGCGCGCTGCGGTGCCTGTCGGGCGGCTGGTATTGAGCCACTCCTGCGCCGTCCGATCCGAATAGAGATCGACGCGATAGCCGGCGCGCAGAAGACCGTGCGCAGCCGCGAGGCCGCTGATTCCTGAACCGATGATGGCAATCGTTCGCATGTTTGTGATGTACGCACGTTCTTATGGAGATGCCGTGAACGAAAGAGAACGCTTCCGTGACAGCGGCGAGTCGCATTGCTATTCTCGCGGCATGACTGATGGAGAGATCGCGATCAGCGGCGCTACGGCGGCCGACCTTCCGGTCATCCGGCAGCTCCTCATCACGAACAATCTGCCGACCAGCGGCATTGACGATCACTGGCGAACGTTCATCGTGGCGCGTGACGGTGATGCGATCGTCGGCTGCGGCGGTTCCGAGGCGTACAAATTCGCGGCGTTGATCCGGTCGGTGGCGGTCGCCGACTCGCATCGCCGACGCGGCATCGGACGGCGCATTGTCCGGCAACTCCTCGATCGCCTCGCGTCGCGCGGCATCCGCGAGTTCTACCTGCTGACGACGACCGCGCAACCGTACTTCGCCAAACGCGGATTCAAGCCGATCGACCGCGACGAAATCCATCCGCAACTTCTGGCATCGACGGAGCTGCAGGGCGCGTGTCCCGATAGCGCGGTCTGCATGCGCCTGGTGATGCTGGCGTGACCATGCGCGTGTTCGACGTCCACGTTCACATCCAGCCCTGGGAGATGCTCAAGCCGGAGGTGATGTCGATGGTCGACGATCCCTCGCACGCGAACGCGAAGGATGTGCTGGCGTCGGCCGATAACGTGGTGCGCTTTCTCGATGCCGAGGGCGTCGAGAGGATCTGCTGCATCAACTATGTGTCGCCCGACGTGATGGGCTTCACGCGCGAAACGAACGATTGGATCGCGGATTTTACGCGCGATCATCGCGATCGTTTGCTGCCGGTTGGTTCGGTGAATCCGCTGCACGAGATCAACGTTCGCGATGAGATTCGCCGCGTTCTCGACCTCGGCATCCGGATGATCAAGATTCATCCTCCCCATCAACTCTTCTCGCCAAACGCGTACCTCGGCGAGCTGTGGCAACTCGCGGAGATTTATCGCGAGTGCGAGGAGCGGCAGGTGCCGGTGATGTTTCACACGGGGACGTCCGTCTTTCCGCGAGCGCGCAATGTCTTCGCCGATCCGATGCCGATCGATGATGTCGCGAACGATTTTCCGCGGCTGCCGATCATCCTCGCGCACGCCGGCCGTCCGCTGTACGGCGAGACCGCGTTCTTCCTGGCGCGGCGTCACGCCCATGTGCGCCTCGACATCTCCGGCATCCCGCCGAAGGCGTTGTTGCGCTACGTTCCGCGCGTGGCTGATCTCGCGGACAAGATTCTGTGGGGCACCGACTGGCCGTCGCCGGGCGTGGTGTCGCCGCGGAAGAATGTCGACGAGTTTCTCGCGCTGAGACTGGGTGTCGACATCGAGCGAAAGATTCTCTGGGATAACGCGGCGGCGATGTTTGCGTGAGCGCTGCTATCATCGACCTCCGTGCCTGACCCGCAAAACACAACCCTGCTCAATGAACCAATGGGGCGCCTCGACGCGTTCGACGTCGGTCCGAAAAAACTCACCGTGCAGACTGAATTTTTCGCACGTCCGAATTGGCGGATCGAGACCAAGGTCTACCTCGCCGGCGCGCTGAAGAAGGTCTACAACGAAGACCTGTCGTCAACGCCCGAAGGCGACTTGCAGCGAACCATCGACACGTTTCATCGTGCGAAGATGGACGAGATCGTGGCCGGATTGCGGAAGCTCCAGCAATGAACGGAATCCGCGTCGAAGCGTTGACGAAGGCATATCGCCCGTTCGGCAAAGTGCGGCCGGTGCTGAAGGGTATCGACCTCACCATCGCGCCGGGCGAGGTGGTCGGTCTGATCGGTCCGAACGGGGCGGGGAAGACGACGCTGATGTCGTGCATCGTCGGTTTTCTCAACGCCGACACCGGCTCGATCACGATTGATGGCCGTTCGAACGATGACCTCGACGTCCGCCGTCGTACCGGCTTCGTTCCCGAGCGGATGAACTTCGACCGCCGCGCCTCGGGTGGCGCATTCCTCCGCTACATGGCGCGCCTCGCGGGCGTTCCGCGCGATCGCGCCGGCGCGCGCGTCGACGAGCTGCTGGCGCGGCTCGCGCTCACCGACGCCGCCGGCAAGCAGCTGTCGCAATACTCGCGCGGCATGCTGCAGCGCATCGGCATGGCGCAGGCGCTGATGCTCGATCCCGATTTTCTTTTTCTCGACGAGCCGACGTCGGGTCTCGATCCGAACGGCGTCTTTCTCGTGCGCGATCTGATCGCCGAGGAGAAAGCGCGCGGTGCGGCGGTGTTGCTGAATTCGCATCAGCTGGCCGAGATCGAGAAAGTGTGTGATCGCGTACTTTTCCTCAAAGACGGCGTCATCGCTCGCGACGAAGCGTTGCGCGAGATCGCGAAGATCACCATAACCGTCACGCTGCTGGCCGGCTCGTACGATATTGCGGCGATTGCCGCGGCCGCGGCGGGCGCGTTGCCGAAGAACGATGTCATCACCGCGAATGTCGCCACCGAGGGAGAGATCGCGCAGCTCGTGTCGCGGATTGTCGGAACCGGCGCGGGCGTCGTCGACGTGCGGCGGCGCACGGCCGATCTCGAATCAATCTTCCGAGGTGAATCGTGAGTCTCGTCGTCATCGCGGAAACGCTGCGGCGGCACTTCGCACACCTCGGCTACATCTCCGCGCTGCTGGTCGTGATCGTCATCGTCGCGATGATGGCGGCGATGGGCGCGCCGTCGCAGGCACCGTACGAGATGATCAGCCTCTTCACGCTCATCGCCGGCTGCCAGCTCATCGGCCCTGAGTTTTCGAAAGGGACGCTGCAACTCATCCTCAGCAAACCGGTGGGGCGATCGTCCTATCTCGTCTCGCGCGTGATCGGCGTGGTGCTGGCGATCTGGGTGGCGGTCATCGTGATGTTCGCGAGCGACGTCGTCGGCCGCCTCATCGCCGGAACGCCGATCAGCTGGCGCGCCGCGCTGGCTACGGTGCTCGTATCGGCGCTGAAAGCGCTGCTGGTCTGTTCGCTGCTGGCGTTCTTCGGAAGCTTTTCGCGCTCGTATGTGAATGTCGGCATCTACATCGGCGGCCAGATTCTTTTGTCGATGCTCTTCGGCATGCTGAGCATGATGAAGAATGCCGTGAGCGGAGAGATGGGGAAGATTGGCGCGCTGCTCCGTGAGCATCCGGGCGTGATCGAGGCGGTGGCCGCAATCCGCCGCAATCTTTTTCCGGACGGACCGTACATTCCGTTCGACCGCAATTGGATCCTGATGATGTTCTGCAACGCCTCCGTGGCGCTGCTGCTGGCCTGTGTGATCTTCTCGCGCCGGGAGGTTCCGTACGGTGCCGACTAACCTCACCTTCGACCGCACTAAACAGCGCGCGCTGCCTGTCTGGCTCGTGATTCTGACGGCACTGCTGATCATCGCGCGCGTCGTTTCGACAAGGTATCCAGTGACGAGCGAGACGGACGGGGTGCGGAAGAGCGCGACGACCTTCGTGCATTGGACGCCGATCAATCTCGCCTCGGCAGCGGCGCTCCGCTCGCACCGGCCGATCCTTTACGAGTTTTCCGCGGAGTGGTGCGGCCCGTGTCACGTTCTCGAACGGGAAGTTTTCATGAACGCTGCGCTGGCGGCGAAGATCAACGATCACTACATCGCGGTGCAAGTCATCGACCGTCAACGCGAAGAGGGCCACAACGAGCCGGCCGTGCAGCAACTCATGGACCGCTACGGCATCAATGCGTTTCCGACCGTCATCATCGCTGCCGCCGACGGCAAGCCGCGCGACAAAGTCATCGGGTACGCTGGCCGCGATCGATTTGCCGCCTTTATCGACCGCGTGCGCTGATGCGGCTCGAACATCTCACTCCGGACGAAGAAGATTTCTGGCGCGGCGAGTTCGCGCAGGAGAACTGGATCTTCGGCGCCCTCGGACTCAGCGTGACCCTGCCCGAGTTTTCCGGCGGCGTGCCGGCGCTGCGCACGATGCACTTCGGCTACTACCTCCAGCCGCTGCACCTCAACGCCGACGATCGCGAAGACCTCCCGCGCAAACTGGTCTTCGTCCTCGCACGCCGGAAACCACCGCTCGATTTTCTGGAACTGAGCGGCGCCGGCGTCCGCATCCCGCACTGCTTCCCGCAAGGCTTCACGCTCGGCAGCGTTCTTCGCATCACGCTGCAGGAGATGAAGAAGCTGCCGTTGAAAGATCGTGACTCGTAACCGAGCCGCTTCGATCTACACTTCGCGCCCGTGACGAAAACCGACGTAGGGTCCGGACTGCGCGTGCTCGTGGCGGATGACGATCCCGCCATCCGCATGCTGGTGCAACGCGTCCTGGTGCGCCAGGGCTACGAGGTGTCGACGGCCAACGACGGCGCCGACGCGATCGTGCAGCTCGATCAGAGTCGTTTCGATCTGCTCGTGCTCGATCTGATGATGCCGCGCGTCGACGGCATCGGCGTGATCGCGCATCTGCAGTCGCGCGGCGCGGCCACGCCGCCGATCCTGGTCATGACCGCCGCTGCACCCGACATCCTCCGCCGCCTGCCGCACGACCGCATCGCAAAAATCATCACGAAGCCGTTCGACCTCGATGAGCTGATGCGCGACGCGAGCGAGGCGATCGGCAGCGCGCACGATTAACGGCGGCGGCGCTTCGTCGCGGTGCGCTTCTCCTCGGTCGCGCGGTACCCCTGCTCGAGGATCGCGGCCAGTTCGCCCTTCGGTAACGGCGTGTTCATGTTGATCCCGATCCATCCTCCGACGCCGACGTATGGCGGGACGAAGAAATGTTCGGGATCGGCGGCGACGAGATCCTGCTGCGCACCGAGCGGCGCGTTGCACCAGACGGCGATGCGGCCGTCGCCGTGATGGTTGTTGGAGAACATGGCGAAGAGTTTTCCGTGGACGCGCCATGTCGACTCGCCCCACGCGATCTTCTCCTCGGTATCGGGCATGCCGAGACAGATCTTTCGGACGAGCGCGAGGATTTTGTCGGGATTGCCGAGCGGCTTCGCGGGTGCGGGACGGAGATCGATCTTCGCGGGATCTCCGATCTCGAGTTTCGCTTTTTGAATAACGGCATCATCGATCTCGACCCAGAACTTTTTCGCGCGCGGGACGATCGCGCTGTCGAATCCGACGCCGTCCACGGTGCCGATCACGCGATGGCCGTTGCGGCCTGCGCGAATTCGCGTCGGTTCGATCGACCATCGCTCGGACGGATCGAACGGAACTTCGAAGGCTGCGCCTTTGTGTCCGTCGAGGAGCGTGGCGGTGAATCGCGCGTTTGCCATTTCGTCATTTTACGGGCTGGCGCTTTCGCGCTACAGTCGCGGCGCCGTCCAATCCCACCTTGCAGGAGCTTCCGATGCGCATGCGTGCTTTGCTGTTGTTCGTCATCGTTGTGTCCGCGTTTCCTCTGCTCGCGGTCGATATTCACGACACGCGGCTCCTTTCCGAACCTGCCGTCAGCGGCGACAGGATCGCGTTCGGATACGCGAACGATCTCTGGGTCGCGAACCTCGACGGCAGCGGCGTGCGGCGGCTGACGTCACATCCCGGCATCGAGGCGGGTCCGCATTTCTCGCCGGATGGGAAGTGGATCGCATTCACCGGCCGCTACGAAGGCAACACCGACGTTTACGTGGTGCCGTCCGAGGGTGGCGTGCCGAAGCGGCTGACGTGGCATCCGAGGGCGGATGTCGCGCTCGGGTTCACGCCGGATGGCGCGAATGTCCTTTTCACCTCGCCGCGCGAGGTCTACACGGGACGCTACGCCCAGCTCTTCACGGTGCCGGTCGGCGGCGGGATGGCCACGAAGCTTCCGATTCCGCATGCGGCCAAGGCGGTCTATTCGGCGGACGGCAAGAAGATCGTCTACGTCCCGCTCGGCGACGCGTTCAACGAGTGGAAGCACTATCGCGGTGGGCAGTTCTCGAATCTCGTCATCTTCGACACCACCACGTATGCGACCGAGCACGTGCCGCAGCCGGCTGGGCGCTCCAACGACACCGATCCGATGTGGCTCGACGGCAAGGTCTACTTCCGTTCCGACCGTGACGGTGAGTTCAACATCTACAGCTACGACCCGACGTCGAAGAAGGTCGCGAAGATCACCAACCACGCCGACTTTCCGATCGTGAACGCGACCGCGGGCGGCGGAAAGATCATTTACGAACAGGCCGGCTATCTTCATCTGCTCGATACGAAAAGCGGCACGAGCAGTCGCGTGAAAGTCGGCGTCGCGGCGGATCTCGTAGAGACGCTGCCGCGTTTCGTGAAGGGAAAGAAGTACATTCGCAGCACCGCCATCTCGCCGTCCGGCGCGCGGGCCGCGTTCGAATTTCGCGGCGACATCTTCACCGTCCCGCGCGAGAAGGGCGACGACCGCAACCTGACCGCCACGCCCGCATCGAACGACCGCTCGCCTGCGTGGTCGCCGGACGGCAAGTCGATGGCGTGGTTCTCCGACCGCAGCGGCGAGTACCGGCTCTACATCGGCGATCAGGATGGCAAAGGAACGCCGCGCGAGATCAAGATCGACGGCGCCGGTTTCTACGACGATCCGAAATGGTCGCCCGATTCGAAGAAGGTCAGCTTCGCCGACAACTCACGATCGATCTATGTGACCGACGTCGCCGCCGGCACGACCGACAAAGTCTCCAGCGACGTTCTCTACGGCCCGGTGCGCGTGCTCAATCACAACTGGTCGCCCGACTCGCAGTGGCTGGCCTACACGCGCAACACGCCGACGTACATGAACCGCATCTACCTCTACTCAATCGGCGAGAAGAAGTCGTATCCGCTCACCGATCCGTACACCGACGCCAGCCAGCCGGTGTTCGATGCGAATGGCAAGTACCTCTACTTCCTCGCGTCGACCGACGCCGGTCCGGTCGAGGATTGGTTCGCGCAGTCGAACGCCGATCTTCGCTCGACGCAATCGATCTACCTGGCGGTCCTCGCCAAAGGCGTCGTATCGCCGATCGCGAAAGAGAGCGACGAGGAAGCCGCAAAGTCCGCCGACGAATCTGCGATGAAGCCGGAGACGAAGTCGAGCGACAAGCCGGCCGACGAGAAGGCCAGCGCCGACAAGAAGACCGCCGCGTCGAAGAAGGTGACGGTCACCGTCGATTTCGAGGGGCTCACGCAACGCATCGTCGCGCTGCCGCCGAAGCCAGCCGGCTACGACTCGCTGCAGGCCGGCAAGACCGGTCAGATTTTCTATCTCAAATCGGCCGGCTTCAATCGCTTCGGCCCCGACGAGAACAACCTTCAGCGCTTCGACCTCGAAAAGCGGAAGGAAGAGACGCTGGTTGAAAAGGTCGACGGCTTCGACCTCTCCGCTGATGGCAAACGGATGTTGATCGCGAAGGACGGCTACGCGCTCGTCGATGTCGGCGAGAAACTCGACCTTACCAAATTCAAGCTCGCCACCGACAAGCTGCAGGTCAAGATCGATCCGCGCGCCGAGTGGCGGCAGATTTTCGACGAAGCGTGGCGCATCAACCGCGACTACTTCTACGACCCGAACATGCACGGCGCGGATTGGAACGCCATGCGCGCCAAGTACTCGGCGTTCCTGCCTGATCTGGCCGTCCGCCAGGATCTCAACCGCGTGATGATGTGGATGTCCTCCGAGCTTTCCGTCGGCCATCACCGCCTCGGCGGCGGCGATTCGCTCGCGGACGTCGAAGCCGTTCCGGGCGGTCTCCTCGGCGCGGACTACAAAGTCGAAAACGGCCGCTATCGTTTCGCAAAAGTCTTCGGCGGGTTGAATTGGAATCCTGAACTGCGTTCGCCGCTGACTGAGCCGGGCGTCGACGTCAAGGCAGGGGAGTATCTGCTCGCCGTCGACGGCCACGATCTCAAGTACCCCGAGGATGTGTACAGCCGCTTCGAGCAGACGGCCGGGCGCATCGTCGAACTGACGGTCGGACCGAATAGCGATGGCAGCGGCTCGCGCGTCGTCAAAGTCGTCCCGATCGAAGACGAGTCAAACCTGCGCAATCGCGACTGGGTCGAAGGCAACCTGCGCAAAGTCACCGAGGCGACGAACGGGCGCGTGGCGTACGTGTATGTGCCGAACACCGCCGGCGCCGGCTACACCTACTTCAAGCGCTACTTCTTTCCGCAGGCCGACCGCGAAGCCATCATCGTCGACGAACGCCACAATGGCGGCGGCAGCGTGGCCGACTACTACATCGACATCCTGCGCCGTCCGATGATCAGCCACTGGGCCATGCGCTACGGCGCCGACCTGAAGACGCCGCTGGCGTCGATTCAAGGTCCGAAGGTGATGCTGATCGACGAGACTGCCGGCTCCGGCGGCGACCTTCTTCCGTGGATGTTCCGCAAACTCCAACTCGGCACGCTGGTCGGCAAACGGACTTGGGGCGGCCTGGTGGGCATCCTCGGGTTTCCGACACTCATGGACGGTGGCAACATCACCGCTCCCAACCTCGGCATCTGGACTCCGGAAGGCTTCGTGGTCGAGAACGAAGGCGTTCCGCCGGACATCGACGTCGAGCAGACGCCGGCCGACATCATCGCCGGACGCGATCCGCAGCTTGATCGCGCCATCGACGTGGCGATGAAACAGCTCGCTGCGAGTCCGCCGCAGAAGGACGTCCGTCCGCCGTTCCCGCTACGCGCACCGAGCGCGAAGAAGTAGTCGTCAGTTCAGTGGGCCGGTTGCTGCCGGCCCACTGAACGCGGTCAATGCCTCGCCGCGCGTCCGCGCACCGGTACGTAGGCGAATCCCTGCGGGAGGCTCACGGACGTCGATCCGCAGGTGAGAGTGACGTCGACGCTTCCAGCCGCATGAGGAGGTGCAACGACCGTGGCAGTGGTGGCGTTACTGACGACCATCGATGTCGCCTGCACGCCGCCGAACCACGCCGTGCAGCCGGCGGATAGATTCGCACCGTGAAGAGACACGGACGATCCACCGAGGCTTGGACCGGAGGATGGCTCGATCGAGGTGAGCGACGCCGATCCTTCCGTCACGTCGACGAACAGGACCGCCAGCATCTCGGCTCCTGCGCTGACCGTCACCATTGTCGTTCCGCGTTTCTTCGCCGTAATGGGGATGAATGCGGGTTGCCCTGCGGCGATCACGGCCGCCGACGGAACGGCGACGATCGCCGAATCCTGCGCGACGATCGCAATCGTGACCGGCGCAGCCGACGGCGGTTCGATGCTTGCGCGGACCTGCACGGTGTCGCCCACAGCCGCGGCCACACGCGCCGGTGCGAGCAACAGAGCGGGCGGAGGCGGCGGCTGATCATCATTCTGAATCGTTACGAGCACCGAGTCGCCAGCGAGGGTGAAGGGGAGGCTAGCACTCGGATGTGGTGTGAGTTTGATCGTGAACTGCTCGTCGGGCTCGACGTCCTTGTCGCCGAAGATCGGAACGGTGAAGGACCTGGTCGTTTCGTCGTCGAACGTGACGGTGCCGCTCACCTTGCCGTAGTCGCTGCTCTCCGCCGCCGTGCCGCTGACTGTGGCGTAGTCGATCGAGCCGGAGATGTGGTTGGGCGCGACACAGGTGATCACGACATCCTTCGAACCGGCGTTCCCCTCGGCAGCGAAGACGTCGTTGCACCGCAACACACCGGGCGTGTCGTCGTTGAGAATCGTCACCGTGACGGCCGCGGGCTCGACGACGAAGTTCCAGGGTGGTGACGGTTCTGCACGAAGATTAATCGTGAACTGTTCGTTCGGCTCAACCACGTCGTCACCGAAGATCGGAATCCTGATCTTCTGCGGTCCTGCTTGCGGATTGAAGTAGAGCGAACCGCTGCTGGACGCGAAATCGTCAGGGCCGGCGGTGCCGCCGGGGGCCGTGACGTAATGGATCGCGCCATAGAGGTCCGAATCGGTCGTGCAGGTGATCTCGGCGACAGGGAACGATCCCGATGCCCCTTCGGTCACGGAGACAGCGGGTGTGCAAAGCACCTTGCCGACGTCGTCGTTCACGATGGTGATCTGCGCGCCGTAATTCTGGAGACCGAACGTGACGTCATTTTCGGGCGTGGCGGACAGGAGGTTGAGGGTGATGCCAAAGGTCTCGTCGAGCTCGTACTTCGTATCGCCGAAGACCGGCAAATCGACGACCTTCGTTTTCTCGCCGGGTTGGAAGGTGATGCTGCCTCCGGACGCCTGATAGTCCTCGCCGGGCGTAGCCGTTCCGTATGTCGCCATAAACGTGACGGTCACGGGAAAGCCGGCCGGAGGCGTGATCGAGACCGGCACATGCGCGTACGTCGTGCCGGAGTTTCCTTCCGTCACGAACGTGTCGCGGGCGATGGAGAGCGCGGACTTCGGCTCGTCATCGAGGATGAACATCTTATGCGTGGCTAACACCGCGAGGAGAATGGCTCCGCCTGTCGGATTCGACAGCGTGATGTCGAAGATCTCGCTGTTTTCGTAGAGCTTGTCGTCGTAGATCGGGATGGTGAAACTCTTCGACGTTTCTCCATCGGCAAAGGTCAGCGTTCCCGACATCGCACCGTAATCCAGGCCGTTGGTGGCGTGGTAGAAACCGGCGTCGGTCGCCGTCGAGGTGGCGTAGTGGATCGTGGCGGTTCCGGCATCGCCTCCAACGCGGGCCACGGTCACTACGAAGCTGCCGGCCGTTTCAGCGACCGAGGTCGGGACCATGTCTGCAAATTGGAAACTTCCGTGAGTGCGAATGGGAGCGCAGTTCGAAAGCTCCGAGGTGTTGTTCTGCGCGTCGGTGGCCGTTGCCGAGACTGCCCTGCCGGCGAAGAGGGAGTCGAACGTGCCCGAAAATGTGGCGTTGCCGCTGCTGTCCGTGGCTACGTTCAACGTCGTCAGGTACGTCTCCGCCGCTCCGTAATCGCCGCTCTGGCAGTTTGGATTGACAAACAACTCGATCGCGTACGAGGAGCTCGGCGCGGCGGCGAGAGTGCCGGTGATGGTGGCCGATGGTGTCGGTGCCGTATTGTTGTCGACCGCCATCGTAATCACGGGATGGTTCAGCAGCCCATTCGGGCCGCCGTCACCGTCGAGCGAATCGTTCGCGGTGTGGCCGTCGCGCGTGTCGCCGAGGTCGATGCCGAAGCCGTTCCGGGCAATCGAGTTTTTCGAAATGAGATTGTGATTCTGCGGGCCGGAACCGCCGCCGATCCAGATCGCCGTCCCGCTGTTGTTGGCGATCACGTTCTCCGTGATGCTGCAGTTGCTGCTGCCGGACAACTCGATCCCGCCACCGCCGTTGCCCATAACCTTGCCGGTGTAGTCGGTCACACCGATGTAGTTGCCCAGGATCGTCACGGAGTTGAAGGACGTGATGCGGATGGCCGCGCCCGTATTGCCGGAGATGGCGTTTGGAAGTCCTTGGACGCCGATGGCCAGTCCGGACGACGACGCATTGCCGCTGACGTTGACGCCGATACCGTTCGGAATCGCGTAGGTGCCGGAGTTGGAGAGTCCGATGCGGTTGTCGTAGATCGATGTGCCGACCGCTGTGGCCGTAATCTCAACTCCGGTCGTGTTGCCGGAGATGAGGTTGGAGATGAGCCGCACTCCCGCGCCGGTCACCAGAACGCCCGTGCCGTTCGGCATCGCCGTCGCGCCGGTGAGATCCGTGCCGATGAAGCAGTTGCCGACGATCGCGGCATCGCCCGCTTCGACGGCAGCGCCATGGTCGCCATAAATGGCGAAGGCACGAAGATACGAACCGGCGGTGAGGTGGAAGACAGGCTCGGAAAGAGCGGAGGCATCGATCTCGACGAGCGGAACTGCGTGAATGAGCGGCGGCGTCTCGCTGTCGATGGCCATGTTGCCGATCGTCGTCGGATACGGCGTGGCCGGCGTGAGAACCCCGGTCACCGTGAACTTGATGCGGTCGGCGCCGGGGGTCGCGTTCGCACGGGTGATGGCATCGCGAAGAGAACCGGGACCGGAGTCGGCGGTGTTCGTGACTGAAAACGAATCCGCCGATGCAGCCGCGGCAAACGATAAACACACCGCGACCACCGCAGCTTGTATGAACTTCATTAGTTCTCCCGTTGGACCGGCTCCGGATTGTAGAGAAACGCCGCATGCACACCGTGATGGCCGGCATGCACGAAGGTGATCGCCAAACGCGAAAAAAGCGATCGCTCTTGTATTTGTTTGCCGCTGGAGAACGACTCAACAGCAAGAAGTTATTGCAGTTGAGCGAGTTCACGGCGGCAGTCAACTGGACAAACCAGCCGCAGTGAAGTGCCGGGGGATCGTTGTGGTCCCTCGGCATATTCGGTCGCGATGCGACCGTTCGCCGGTCGTGCAATTGACGCAATCGCGCGGCATAACTACCATGTCTCCCGAATGACGGTCGTCGATCCCGACAACACACAAACGTCCCGCCGTCGCCTGCTCGAAGCCGGTAAAGCGCTCTTCGCCCGCTTCGGATTCGAGCAGACTTCGACCGCGATCATCGCCCGCGAAGCCGGCACCTCGGAATCGCAACTCGTCCGCTACTACAAGGGCAAGGCGGGTCTGCTGGAGGCGATCTTCAACGACTGCTGGGCCGCGCTCAATCAGCATGTGCAAGGCGTCGTCGTCGCCGCGACCGACGCCCGCGAGGCGCTGGCCGGAGTCCTCGAAACGGTCACGGAGGCGTTCGGATACGACGCAGATCTCGCTTACCTGTTGCTCTTTGAAGGACGCCGCATCCGCGGCGGCAGCTCGGAGATCCTGCTGTCGAAAGGCTTCATCGATTTCGAAAACCTGCTGCGCGTTCTGATCCATCGCGGCAAGCGCGACGGCACCTTCCGCACCGACGTCAGCGACGAAGCGATCGCGTCCGCGCTGCTCGGCGCGACCGAGGCGATGATCCGCGACCGCCTGGTCGCCCAACGCGCCGGCAAGCCGAGTCCGTACACGGATCAGGAAATCCGCGCCATCTTCTTCGCGCTGCTGATCGGATTGCGGCAGGAAGCGCAGACCGGAATCAACGCGAGCTGAATCATCCGGACCGGATGCGCGAAGCGCGTCGTTAACGTCGCCGGAGGCGACTCGTACGGTAGCCGGTGGTCGCGCGCGAAGCGCGAGACCACCGGGCACCCGGATGACGCCGGACCACCGACCCCGGCGGGGTCGCGGATCAAATACCAAGCGTCGTGAATTCCCTCCGCGACCGCTGCCGCGGTCGGAAAATTAGGCGCGTGTTTGGTTCCGGTGGTCACTCGCTTCGCTCGGACCACCGGCTACCGTACGTGACGCCTCCGGCGTCATACGCGCCCGGCTGACGCCGCACATCAAGAGCGGATTCGCTACACCCGCTTCGCTTCGATGACGCCGAACATTCCGCCGGTCGGAATCACGCGCTGGACTTCGTAGCCGCATCGTTTCAGCAGCGCCGTGTACTCGCCGGCGGTGCGCTCGCGGCCGCCCAGCATCACCAGCATGTTCATGTCCATCAGCGTCACCGGCGATGGCTGCGGCGTGTCGGGCAGCAGCCCTTTCACCAGCACGAGCCGGCTCCCTTCGGCGGCGCCGCGATGAACGCTCCTCACGATCTCTTCGCACTTATCGTCCGGCCAGTCGTGGAGGATGGATTTGAGGAGATACAGGTCGCCGCCCGCCGGCATGTCGGTGAAGAAGTCGCCGCTGACGACGTCGATGCGATCGCCCATGCCGCTGTTGGCCACGGCACCGCGCGCTCCTTCGATCACATCGGGGCGATCGAAGAGGACGCCGCGCGCATGCGGTGCGCGGGCGAGGATGCCGCGAAGCAGGACGCCTTCGCTACCGCCGACGTCGACGATGCGTCTGGCATCGCCGGGATCGTAGACGCGGGCGACGTCCGATGCGATCGCGGAGAGGTTGCTCATGCCGCGGGCGAAGCAGCGTCCCTCCTCGACGTTCGCGGCGTAGTAATCCCACGGATCGAGGCCGAGCGTTTCTTTCGTCATCGCGCCGCCGCGTTTCACCGCGTCGACCAGGTGTCCCCACGGCAGCCAATGTCCCGGCGCGGTTTCGGCGATGACGAAGTCGCGCAGCGAGCCGGGCGTGTTGGCGCGCAGCGTTTCGCCGAGCGGCGTCAGCGCGAATTCGGCCGGCGCGGTTTCGACGACGAGGCCGACAGTGGCGGCGGCGCGGAGCAGGCGATGCAGCGCGCTCGCATCGGCGGCGCACTCGTCGGCGAGATGTTCGACGGAGCGCGTGCCAGCCGCGATCAGATCGGGAACGCCGAGTTGCGCGACGGCGCTGAGGATCTGCGCGGCCCACATCCCGGTCAGTATCTGAAGAACGACAGCATGCGGAGGCGGTGCTTCGGTGTGATCAGTCATGGACTCTTTCTCCTGCTCGTTGTTTGCAACGCTACGCGGCGCAGGCGGCGCCGGATTGCTACCGCGCCAGCGCGTCCGTGAGAATCCGCGCAAATGCCTCGGCGGGGCTGTCGCCGACGCGATACTCCTCGCGCGGCATCACATAGTTGAAGATCGGCCGGCCGTTCTTCTTGACCGTGGCATTTCCGGAGCGGCTCTTGCGGCCGAGGCCGTGGCGGTTGACCGAACCGGTGAAGCGGATCTCGATCGGCGCGCCTTCACCGATGCTGATGCCGCGTCCCCTCAACGCGTTCGACAACTCGTTGATCATCTCCGCGTCGCCGCCGCTGACCGCGACGCGCGTGACGCCTCCGATCTGCTGGTGCAGCGCCGCGATCGCGGAATCGTTCGCGTTGCCATCGCCGCGTTCGCGGAAGGTGGGAACACTCGATGGTACAGGCTCCGGTTCCGGCTGTGGCTCGGGTGCAGGAGTCTCCTCGATCGGTGCGGGCTCCTGGACCACCGGCGGCTTCGGCTTCACTTGCGCGTGCGTCGCGGTCGGCGGCGGAACGATCGCCGCGGCTGACGTGGTCACAGGGGCGATCGTCGTCGTTGTCGCTGCAGTCGTGGTGGTGTCGACAATCACCGAAGCCGGCGGCGTGACATCGACCGAGGTCTGCGACGGTTTTGCGGTCGCTGAGGACGTCGTCATCGTCGTCGTGCTCGCGGTGGTAGCCGTAGTTGTGCCGCCGAAGGATTTCCGGAACTTCATGAACGCCATCACGCCGGCCGCGCCCATGGCGCCGAGGAGCAGGAGCACGATGACGCTGACGGCGATGATGGTGCCGGTGTTGCGGCTCGGCGCTGCCGGCGGCATCGGCATCGGATCGACGACCGTGGGGAGCGGCTCGGCCGGCGCCAGGCGCGCAGCAGGAACGGTTGCCTTCGGCACTGCCGTCGCCGGCGGCGGGGGAGTGGATGTGATGATGGTCGGCGGTGCGGCGGCTGCAGAAGGGGCGATGGTTTGCCCGCCTCTGGTCCGCTCCGTCTTCATCGTCGCGTCGGGGTCGAAGACAGCGGCCGAGGGCACGGCTGGCGGCTCGTCGGGAAGCGAGGCTTCGATCGCTGCGAGTGCATCTGAGAATTCGCGCGCCGAGGAGAAGCGCTTGTTCCGATCGCGGTCGAGCGCGCGTGCAAGCACGGTCTGCAGCGCGGGATTGCCGGTGATTCGATCGAGATCGGGCGAGCTCGCGTACTCGTCGCGCGAGTGATGAATGATGTATTCGTGCGGCGAGGTGGCCTCGAACGGCGGGCGTCCCGTCAGCATCTCGAACAGCACGACGCCGAGCGAATAGAGATCCGCGCGGCCGTCGATGCGTTCGCCGGCGGGGACGAAGCCGAGGTGGTCGGGCGAGGCGTAACGGAACTTGCCGACGAACATGCCGGTCTGCGTCATGGCCACGTCGGACTCCGCTGCCTTGGCCACGCCGAGGTCGATGATTTTCACGAACTCGGAGCCTTCGCCCGCGTGGGTGATCATCAGATTCTCAGGGCTGATGTCGCGATGGACGATTCCGGCGCGATGAATCGCTTCGAGACCGGCCAGCGCCTGGATCGCGATCCGCACCGCGTGCCGCGGCGCGAGCGTTCCGCGCTGCTTGAGGACCTGCGCGAGGTTCTGCCCTTCGATGAACTCCCACACCATGTAGTGCGATCCGTCGGGCAGCGCGGAAAAATCGTAGAGAGTGGCGACGTTCGGATGCTGGACCTTCGTAGCCATCCGCGCCTCGCGCAGGAAGCGCTCGTGCGCATCACTGCTCGATGAGATCTGCGCGCGGATGATCTTCACCACGCGCGTCGAGCCGAGGAAGGTGTGCTCGACTTTGAAGACCTCGCCCATGCCACCGATGCCGAGGCGCTGCACGATGCGGTACTTGCCATCGATCGGTTTGTCGGCGTACTCGCGGAGGAAGTCGGTCAGCTGCTCGCCGCAGTGAGGACAGGCTTTGAATTCGCGCTCGATCTGAGCGCCGCAGCGGATGCACGGGATGGTGGCCATGAGCGACGGAATGATAGCTCAGCGCTTCTGCTCGGCGAGGTACGCGCGGATGATGGCGCGCTGCTTCTCGTCTTTGATGCGCGTGAAGAGTTTCTGGCCGAGAGCGACGATGGTGGCGGGCTTGTCGAAGGGTCGTTTGGCGTACATCGTCCCGCCCGGAAAATGGCACGGCTGGCACTTGCCGGTGAGGATCGGCGTGATGTCGTTCTCGAAGGAAACCGGCTTCGATGATCCCGCCGCGATCATCGCGATACCGAGGGCGAGAATCAGAGTGATACGCCGCATCGCGATAGCTTACGCTACGTTCCATGACGACCTACATCTGCTTCCTCCGCGGTGTGAACGTCGGCGGCAACAAGCTGTTGAAGATGGCGGAGCTGAAGACGCTCTTCGGCACGCTCAAGCTTCGCGACGCGAAGACCTACCTGCAAAGCGGCAACGTGGTCTTTCGCAGCGACGAAACCGATACCGCCGTCTTGACGCGCCGTATCGAGGACGCCATCCGCAAGAAGAGCGGCATGGAGGTGAAGATCATCCTGCGAACGACCGACCAGCTGCGCAAGGTGATCGCCGCGAATCCGCTGCCGCCCGAGGACCGCAACGCCAGCGCCCTCGTCGTGGCCTTCCTCGGCGGCGCAATCACAGACACCGCGAAGGCGCTGCTGATGTCATTGAAGATCCCCTCCGAGGAGCTCCACTTCGCCAAAGAGGAGGTGTACCTCTATTTCGTGGAGAGCATGGCGCGTTCAAAACTCGCCGCCGCTCTAACGGAGAAGAAACTCGGCGTGAACGTGACCGCGAGGAACTGGAACACGGTCACTGCGCTGCTGCAAATGGGGAAGGAGATTGGTCGGTGATCGGCGAACGCCCAAGCGTTATTGTCGGCTGACTTGGCGTACCATCTCGTCTGTGGCT
>DASYJY010000202.1:0-22937 GCA_035995985.1 Thermoanaerobaculia bacterium
CTACAACGCCGCCCCAGGCCGCGCCGCCCACGCCACCGCTTTCTCCCATCGCGGCCAGCGGCTACGACCGCCGCGACTCGCTGCCCAACATCTATCTCGCGGACGGCCGCGCCAGCATCCGCCTCCGCAAATTGATCAAGAACGTGCTCTTCGAAAGCCAGATCGACTACAAGTTCGTCACCGGCGACATCAGCACCTTCCTCCGCTACAAGTACTACGCGCAGGACTTCACCTACAAAGTCGGCGTCTTCGACACGATCTCTTTCGGCGCCATCGGCAGCCACACCGACGAATTCGAGCGCGTTCGGGGCGGCCTGCTTCTCTTCGCAGTCCCGCGCGATTACAACCACCGCTACTTCACTCTGCTCGAGGATGACCGCCTCACGTTCGGCGACACGACCCGCGTCGACAACCGAAAGAACAACATCTACGTGAAGCTCGGCTACCAGTACGGGACGGAGTTTGACGACAAGCTCAACGCGATCGTCGGCGAATCGCGCGGCCGCCTCATTCCGGTGCTGACCGCGTTCCGCGAGCTCGGCCCGCAGAAGTTCAGCTACGCCGCCGCCATCACGCAGGGCGGCAAAATCTCCACCGGCGATTACAAGTACACGAAGTTTGAGGTCGAAGGGCTACGCCGCTGGGACACCACCGCCACGTCGTTCGTCGTCACGCGTGCGCACGCCGGAGTTTTCCCGGTCAAGGATTTTCTCTGCAAGAACACGCCGGCGGTGCCGCTCGCGGAGTGCTATTCAATCCCAGGCTACGAGCTTTTCAATCTGGCCGGACGCGATGCCCTTCGCTCGCTGTCGTCAACGAACGACGTATCGGTCGGAACCGACGAGTTCCATTTGACGAACGAATACTTCATCCCGGTGTTCCGCAATCGCGATTTCCGCGCCGGCGCCGTTCACTTCAACACCGCCTACGCCATCGCCTACGTCGGCGCTGGGAACGCCGGCTTCGCGTATCGCGATCTCGTCCGCACCCGCGACTTCGCCGTCGACGCCGGCATCGGCACCGAGACGGCTCTGACCATTCGCGACTTCGAAGTGCTGGTGAGCCTCCTGTTCGCCCACACCATCCGGGCTCCAGACGCGCGCAAGAGCAACAAGGTGCAGTTCTCGATTCACACGGTACGGTAGTTGTGGCACAGACGCTCTTGTCTGTGTGGCGCAGACACTCTTGTCTGCGCCGCTACCGCTGCAGCGACGCCTCGACCGAACGGACGCCGTCGACCGTCTTCACGACATTGACGGCCATGTCCTTCTGCAGCTCGCTGTAGACCTTGCCGGTCAGACGCACGACGCCGTTCGTTGAGTCGACGGCGATCCGTGTTCCATCGAGACCGCGGTGGACGGAAAGTTCACGTTCGACGGCGCGCTCGATCCGGGCGTCATCGGGAGCCTGGAACACCTGGATGAGATTCGCGACGCGTGAATACCCGAGCGATTGCGCGGCCGTGCCGGCCTGCTCCGCGGCAGCGCGATCGCCGGTCCGGCCGCGGAGGACCACGATGCCTCCAACCTCGACGGCGCGAAGACCTTCGACCGTCACACCGGCAGTCATGAGTTGCGGCGTGACGTCATGCACCGACGGCTGGATTGCGAACGCCGGAATCGCCGAAAGCGTGCAGGCGATCACAATGGCTGCTGCGCGGGTCTTCAGGTTATTTGCTCTCATGACTCTCACAAAAGCATCGCTCGTGCCAGGAGGTTACCGCTGATTCATCAACAGTTTAGGCAGCAACAGAACGCAGGGTAACCACGGCCGGTTCGTCGCTTGCCGATCCGCGCTCGTGGTGCAGTTCCACCTGCCAGATCAGCAGGAGAAGCAGCCCGATCAGCGCGATCATGGCCAGCAGAGCAGTAATCCGTCGTAGCACGTCCATGGCAGTGGCAATGTGTGTGCCGAGCATCGTACCTCACACCTCAAAGACGATCTTTCCGAACGCCTCGCGTGCCTCAAGAATCCGATGCCCCTGGGCGACTTCGGAGAGCGGCAAGACGCGATCGACGACAGGGCGCAGTCGTCCTGATTCGACGAACTTCATGACCTCGTGCAGTTCCGCCAGGCTGCCCATGGTCGATCCGAGGATCGAGAGCAGCTTGAAGAAGATCTGGCGAAGGTTGATGTTGGCCTCGCCGCCCGTTGTCGAACCGCACGTGACCAGTCGCCCGCCCTTCGCCAGCGCGCGCAACGAGCGTTCGAAGGTTTCGCCGCCGACGTGTTCGAAGACGACGTCGACGCCGCGTTTCGATGTCAGCCGGCGCACTTCATGGACGAAATCAACCTCGGTGTAGACGATCGTCTCGTCCGCACCGAGGGCTTTCGCTCGCGCCGCTTTTGCAGCCGTTCCGGCGGTCGCATAAACGGTCGCTCCCCACAATTTCGCGATCTGAATCGCGGCGCTGCCGACGCCCGATCCGCCCGCCTGCACCAACACCGTCTCGCCCGGCCGGAGCTGTGCGCGGGCCACAAGCATGTGCCACGCGGTCAGCATGTCCAGCGGCACTCCCGCGGCCTCGGCGAACGAGAGCCCGGCCGGCTTGCGAATCAGATTGCGAACGGGAACGGCCATTTTTTCCGCCGCGCCGCCGCTGACCGTCTCGCCGAAGATGCCGAAGTTCCGGCAAAGCAGATCGTTGCCGGATAAACAGGCGACGCAAAGTCCGCACGAATATCCGGGCGCGACGATCACTTCCTCGCCGGCATTCCACCGCGGATCATCAACACTCTCGACGATGCCCGCCACCTCCGACCCCGGAATCATCGGCAGCGGAAACTTGTGCCCCGGAACCCCGCGCCGCAACCAGATGTCGAGATGATTGAGCGCCACGGCGCGCACGCGGACGATCGCCTCGCCGCGACGCGCAACGGGATCTGGCACCTCGGCCATCTCCAACTTCTCCAGCCCGCCGTGCTCCCGAATCAGAATCGCCTTCATCGCCCGCGGATGATAACGGACCGTACGGCGCGGGGCAGAGCCCTACCGAAAACACATGCGGCAGGCGTCGTATCCCGCGCCGCTCGCGTCGACGGCGCTCATGAAGACGACGCGCGTCTCGTCGGCGAAGCGTTTCGCGGCCGCGCAACTGGCGCGATGGAAACGCCGCGTCTTGCCGGAAGCGTTCGCGATCAGGATCTCCGCGTTCGAGGTGATCGCTTCGATGTTGTGCATGATCTCGTCGGCTGCCGAGGAGATGTCATCGATGACGAGATCGGTGACGGCTTCGTAGACGATGCCGGCGACGTCGATGGCCTCGGGAACGTCATCGCGCTCGTGGAGTTGATGCACGATCAATTCGGCCACGTCGATGCGCAGCGGGACGAGTTGCAACGTCGGGATTTCCTCTTCGACGAACACGTACTTCGCGTCGGTCCACGCCGACAGCTCGCGGATCTCGTCCGCCGCTTTCGCGTGCATGGCGTCGTGAAGCTGGTTCTCGGTGAGCGCGCCGAGGATGACCAGGATGCGCCCGAGGGCGAGCTGGGTTTCGCGCTGGATGTCGAGCGCCTTCTGCCGCTGCTCCTCGGTAATCATCCCGGCGGCGATGAGCCGCTGCGCGAGAAAACGCGACGGATCGTTCGACGAACAGGAAATGATCTTCCCCTTGTCGATGAAAAGCTCTTTCTCCTGCTTGCCCTTGGCAATCACGAGTCGTCCGGTGCGCAGGTTCGACGCGTGTTTCACGACGACTTCCGTGGGCGTGGCGCTGCCGATCGGCTTCCACTTCCGCTGCGGCGGCATCGAAGTCGAGACGATCTCCGACTCAGCCGGCGCCTTCGGCGGCACGACCGCTTTCGCCACCCGTTCATGAATGGCCCGCAATTCTTCCTCGGCGCGTTTGCGGCGATCGAGCTCTTTGCGGAGAGCGTCGGTCATGATCTTCAGCTCGTCCATGGTCTGCTCGCCATTGACGCGCAGTTCATCGATTGCCGATCGAAGCGCTTCCTCGGTCTGCTGCCGTTTGTGCAGTTCTGCGCGCAAGGCGTCGGTGGTCTGCTTCGTTTCCGCCTGCGATTCAACACGCGCATCCGGCGCGCGGATGATTTCGACGAAGCCTTTAATCGCGCCATTCAGTCGCACCGGCGTGAGGCTGGTGCGAACCCACAGATGGCGGCCATCTTTTCCGACGCGCCAGTCTTCGAGATCGATGCGTCCTGACTCGCGCGCCTCCTGCAATTGCGCAGTCGACTTTCCGCCCCAGTGTTCGTGATCGCGATACAGCATCCGGCGCGGACGCCCGATCACCTCTTCGCGCGTGTAGCCCAGGATGCGTTCCGCGCCGGCGTTCCATCCGGCGATGAGACCGTTGTCGTCGGTGCGGATGATGGCAAAGTCGGTGAGCTGATCGACGACCGCGATCAGCAACTGCTCGTTGTTCTGCGCGGCCGGACGGACCTGCCCCTGCACCGTCCGCGTGCGTTCGTCGACGATGTAGACGAGGAAGGTCGCGCCATCGTCGCCGGCAATCGAGCAGAGAACCTCGACCTCGCGGTACTTCCCCTTTTTCTCGATGATCCGTTTCTCGATGCGATAGCCGCCCGCGTCGCCGCTGAGCATTCGTCGCATCAACGTCGCTTCGCGTCGCGCGTCGTCCGGATGCGTGAGATCGGTGAACGTCAACCGGCTCAATTGCTCGCGTGAGTAGCCGGCGATTTCGCGAAAGCGTTCGTTGAACTGCAGCCACGCGCCGTCGACCGAGGCGAGCGCGATCCCGATCGGCGCATGTTCGAACGCGTCGCGCAGCCGTGCCTCGCGCGGCGCGCCCGGCAACGGCGGCGCACCAGGCTTGCGCACGAGCGAGATCATTTGATCGACGATCGGCAGCTTGACCATAAATTGTGGAGGGAGTGATTGTAGTGGAACTAATCCACTACCGCCGCATCTTCGTCAACGTTCCCGCGCGGAAAACATCCTGCCTGCGCTCGCGGCGGCCGACGAAAACCTCCTCGAACGCGACCTGCAGAATTGCCGCGACCGGGATCGCCATCAGCGCGCCGACGATGCCGAGGAGCGAGGCTCCGATCATGAAGGCGATGAAGGCCGTCAGCGGCGAGATCGACACTTTGCGCGACATCACCCGCGGCGCGATCACCAGGTTTTCCACCTTCTGCATCACCACCGCGATGACCAGCACCGACCAGAACTGCCAGCGCGAATGGAGAATCGCGATCGCCAGCGCCGGCGTGAAGCCGACGATCGGTCCGATCACCGGCACCATCTCGCCGATGGTAGCCAGGAGCGCCAGCGGCAACGCGTACGGAATGCGGAGCAGCAGCATGGCCACGAACATCACCACGCCCATGATTCCGGAGAGGATCAGCTGCGCCGAAAGCCAGGAGCTCATCCGCCGCGCCATCCGGTTCATCGTGTCGCGCCGGTCGCCGCGCACGTTTTCGGGATAGAGCAGCAGGAACATGTTCCGCAGCCGGTGCGCGTCGATGAGCATGTAGACGACCATGAACAGCACCGCCACGAATGAGCCGATCACGGTCGCGGCACCGCGCACGTATCCGAAGAGATGGCCGCGCGGCAGGGAGATGCCTGTACGCAAATAGTCGCGGACCGGACCGACCGGCAGGTAGTGCTGGAGCGGCGTCAGGAGGTTGTGCTCGATCAACGCCGGAAGCTGCGCACTGAGCGCGCGCGTCTCGCCGACCAGCCGCGGCACCATCAGTACGGCCAGCAAAATCACGAGCAGAAGAAACGGAAAGTAGACGATGACCGCCGCCGTACCGCGGCTGATGTTGCGGTGGAAGCGGTAGCGGCCGAGAACGCGCACGCGATGCACGGCCGGCGAGATGCCGGCCGCCAGCACGGCAGCGATGAAGACGAGGATCAGCACCTCGCGCACCGCCCACAACAGCAGCAGCAGGAGCGCGAAGGCCACGGTCACGCCGATCTTTTTCGCGAAGAGGTAGAGATCGCGTTCGCTGTTCTGATCCCTGGGATAGAAGGCCACGATGTCCTAGCCGAGGTATTGGCGGATGGCCGCTTCGATCTGGGAGCGCGGAACGGCGCCGACGACGCGTCCCTTCTCGACGCCATCCTTGAAGAGCACCAGCAGCGGAATGCTCATCGCCCGATACGTCTGCGCGCTTCGCGGATTCTGATCGACGTTCAGCTTCGCGAAGCGGACGTCGGTGCGCGACGCCGCCATCTCCTCGATGACCGGCGCGATCATCCGGCACGGTCCGCACCACGCCGCCCAGAAGTCGACGAGAAAGGCGCCGCTGCGGATCGTGTCGGCGAAATTCGCATCCGTGAGCTCGATCGGATGCCCGCCCGTCAGCGGCGTCTTGCACTTACCGCAGACGGCCTTCTTGCTCGGATCGGACGGCAACCGATTGGCCTGCCCGCAGTTGGGGCAGCGAACGACGTCGTTCATGGCATTCGCTATTGCGAAAGGTGGGCCGGGATAGCGGGCGATTACTCCGGCAAACTCGGCGGCGGCGATCCGCGATGGAACGCCACGTCCGCCGCGTGTTGCGACGCGTGCACCGGCTTGCCGTCCTTCCAGTCGCGATACGCCTGATCCGCTTCGCGCAAACAGATCCCGCACTCCTCGGCGTGATTGGTCTGGAAGCACGTCAGCAAACTGACGTGGCCTTCCTGCTCATGACACTGGCAGTAGCAATACATCTTCGATAGCCGGTCCGTGATCTGCGCCGCCTCGGCATAGATGGTAGCCGCCGCGGGATTGGTGAGCTGCGCCGCGGTGAGCACGGGCGCGTTGCGGTCGGGGACCGGCTGCTGCGACGACGCCATCTGCCCTTTCGTCATTTGCATTGGCATCGACGGCGGTGTTCCGATGACTTCAGGCACCGCAGTTTCGTGCTTGCGGCACGCGGCCGCGATGAGGACGAGAAGAATGAGTACGCGCTTCATGCGACGACGGAACGAAGCGGCGCCGTGGTGTAATCCTTCACCGTGATCCGCAATGCCACGCGCGCCGATCTTCCGCGCATCATCGAGCTGTTTGGTAAATCCAACGACGCGCCGTACGACCTTGCCAAAGTCGCTGACGAGAAGTGTTTCGGCGCGGGAGTGAGCGGCGAACCGAACGTCGCTGTCTTCGGCGATTTCGCCGGAATCGCGGTGACCTCCGGAAAATCGCTGCGCATTCTCGCTGTGGATCGGACGCAGCGCTGGCGCGGCGTCGGAAGCGCGCTGCTTCGCGATTCCGTATCGCGCGGCGCGCGCATCGTCGCCGCAGAAGCAGGCAACTACTTCACGCCAGGCGTCGTCACGACCGACACCCCGTCGATCGACTTCTTCACGAAACGGGGGTTCCGGGAGACGGCGCGTACGTACAACCTGGTGGCGGAATTAGGAGTGGGGACTGGGGAGTCGGGAGGAGAACGTGTTTCGTCAGCGTCGCGCGACCGCGTCCTCACCTTCATCGAAAAAGAATTCGGCCGCATCTGGCGATTCGAAGCAGCGAATGCCGGCAACAACCTTTTCTTCGTCGAAGTTGACGGAGCCATCGCCGGCTTCGCCGCGCACGACGCCAACAATCGCGGTCTCGGCTTCTTCGGCCCCACCGGCGTCGCCCGCGCGCACCGCGGCCGCGGACTCGGCGCCGCGCTCCTCCGCGCATCCCTCGCCGACCTCCATCGCCTCGGCTACGAACGCGCGATCATCCCCTGGACCGACGCCCTCGATTTCTACCGCAAAGCCTGCGGCGCGACGGTCGCGGCACAGTTTGTGACTCTGACCCGTGATGTAGACTCCGCGCCGTGAAAAAAGAGCCGCAGAAAACGCCGAAACGGCGGCATCGTTTCCTGCCGCTGGCCATCGGCACGAGCGGCAGCGTGGCACTGGCCGGCATCGCGTTCTGGTTTTTCAAAAAGCAGGCGGAGCAGGTCGTAGCCGGCCGCGCCGACCGCTATGACGACATCATCATGGATGTCGTTCACCGCATCGACAATCCGCCGATGCACGCGGCCATGGACGCCATCACCCAGCTCGGTTCGCATATCGCCATCGGCAGCGCCGCCGGCGTCACCGCCATCGCCATGTGGCGGCAGGGACGGCGCGAGGATGCCTGGACCGTCGTCGTCTCCACTGGCGGAGCGATGGCCATCAACACGCTGCTCAAAAACATCTTTCAGCGCCAGCGTCCGATCGAGCGCGCGCGGCAGATCACTCTGCCGAACTCGCACAGTTTTCCGAGCGGACATTCGCTGCTGTCGGCGGCCACGTATCCGATCGTCGCGCACCACTTCGTGCAGCATCGCTCCGTCGCGACGCAGGCAGTCGTCCACACGCTGGCGACGTTGACGATCCTCACCGTCGGCTTCTCGCGCGTCTACTTCGGCGTCCACTTTCCATCCGACGTCTTCGGCGGATTCGCAGCCGGCTTCGGCTGGCTCGGGCTGACGTCGCTGTCACATACACTGCTCGCCGACCGCGAGTAAGCGCCGCCCCGGCGCGAAATCCGCGTATCGCGATCACGGTTAGGAAAACCCTATGTCATCCGTCACGCAGACCTACGGCGCCAACACGGCATTCATCGAAGAGCTTTATGAGCGCTACCGCGCCAATCCCGAATCGGTGAGCACGAGCTGGCAGGAGTTCTTTCACGATTACGAGCCTCGCTTCGAGGAAGAGTTCGAAGAAGAGGCGGAGATGCCACTCGCCGCCGCCGGCGGCACACAATCGGTCGCCGCGCCAGCACCGCCACCGGCCGCTCCGCAACCGGCTCCGACGCCGCGTCCGACTCCCGTTCCGTCCGATCACACCACCGTCGCGTTGCGCGGTGCGGCCGGCAAGATCGCCCAGAACATGGAGATCTCGCTGACCATCCCGACGGCGACGTCGATCCGCAACATCCCCGTCAAAGTTCTCGAGGAAAACCGGCGCGTCGTCAACAATCACCTCACGCTGACCGGCCAGCCGAAGGCGTCGTACACGCACATCATCGCGTGGGCGCTCGTCAGCGCGATCAAGCAGTTCCCGCGCATGAACGCCGCCTTTTCACAACAAGACACGACGCCCACACGCATCGACCGCGAGGACGTCAACCTCGGCATCGCCATCGACGTGGAGCGCAAGGACGGCTCGCGCTCGCTGCTCGTCCCGAACGTGAAGCGTTCGCAGACGATGGACTTCGCGCAATTCCTCAAGGCCTACAACGAAGTCGTCCGCAAAGCGCGCAACTCAACACTCGAAATCTCCGACTTCGAAGGCACCACGATTTCGCTCACGAACCCCGGCACGATCGGAACGATCGCATCCGTTCCTCGGCTGATGCAGTCGCAAGGCACGATCATCGCCACCGGCCAGATCGACTATCCCGCCGAGTACTCCGCCGCCGATCCATCCGTCCTCGCCGACCTCGGCATCTCAAAAGTGATGACGATGACGTCGACCTACGACCATCGCATCATTCAGGGTGCGGAGTCGGGCGCCTTCCTCGCTCGCGTCCACGAGCTCCTCCTCGGCGCGGACGGTTTCTACGAGACGATTTACCGCGATCTGCGCATCCCGTACGAACCCGCCGTCTGGGGACGCGATCGCCATCGCCTCAACGCGAGCGAAGATGAAAAGGTCGCGCGCGAAGCGGCCGTGCTGCCGATGATCAACGCGTATCGCGTTCGCGGACATTTGCTCGCCGATCTCGACCCGCTCGAGTACGAAGTCAAGCGCCATCCCGAGCTCGACCCCGCCTTCTATGGCCTCACCATCTGGGACCTCGATCGCGAATTCGTCTGCGGCGGTTTGTGCGGCAAGCTCACCGCGAAGCTGCGCGACATCCTCGACACGCTGCGTGAGACGTACTGCGGAAAAATCGGTCCGGAGTACATGCACATCAGCGAAACGGTCCAGAAGAAATGGCTGCAGGATCGGATGGAACCGTCGCGCAATCACCAGCCGCTCGACCTCGCCACCAAGCGCCGCATCCTGATGAAGCTCAACGACGCCGAGTCGTTCGAAAAGTTTCTCCACACGAAGTACGTCGGCCACAAACGCTTTTCGCTCGAAGGCGCCGAAAGCACGATTCCGATGCTCGACTACGTCTTCAACGAAGCCACGCAGGATGGCGTCACCGAAGCCGTCATCGGCATGGCCCATCGCGGACGCCTCAACGTGCTCGCGAACATCCTCGGCAAGTCGTACGAAAAAATCTTCCACGAATTCGAAGGCGACGTCGATCCGAACACCACCCAGGGCTCAGGCGACGTGAAGTACCACCTCGGCGCCGACGGCATTCACCAGACTCCCGACGGCTCGCACATGAAGCTGACGCTGGCGTCGAATCCGAGCCATCTCGAAGCCGTCGATCCGATCGTCGAAGGGATGGTCCGCGCGAAGCAGATGCTCATCGGCGACAACAAACGCGCCTGGGTGCTGCCGATCCTCATTCATGGCGATGCCGCATTCGCCGGCCAGGGCGTCGTGGCGGAGACGCTGAACTTCTCGCAGCTCCCCGGCTACCGCACCGGCGGCACGATCCACCTCGTCATCAACAATCAGATCGGCTTCACCACCGGGCCGGAATCCGCGCGGTCGACCATGTACGCAACCGACGTCGCCAAGATGGTGCAGGCGCCGATCTTCCATGTGAACGGCGATGACCCCGAGGCGTGTATTCGCGCGGCCAAACTCGCGTACGACTTCCGGCAGCAGTTTCACAAAGACGTCGTCATCGACATGCTCTGCTACCGCCGCCACGGCCACAACGAGGGCGACGAGCCGTCGCTCACGCAGCCGAAGATGTACAAGTCGATCAAGGAGCACCGCTCGGTGCGGAAGATTTACACCGAGACGCTGCTGCGCAAAGGCGACATCGATCCGAAGGAAGCGGAGTCGTGGCTCGATCAGTTCCAGGGCAAGTTGCAGGAGGCGTTCGACCGCACGCGCGAGGACGACACGCCCCCGCCGTCCAACGACCGCGGCGCGCTGTGGACCGATGAAGAGCTCACCGGCTTTCAGAATCAGCCATCGCCCGACACGTCTGTGCCGCGCAACGAGCTCGATGTCGTCAGCAACGCGTTGACGACGGTTCCCGACGACGTCGCACTCCATCCGAAACTGAAACCGATCATCGCCAAACGCAAGGCGATGGCCGAGGGCCGCGACGCGATCGATTGGGCCTTCGCGGAAATGCTCGCGTTCGGAACGCTGATGACTGACGGCTACCGCGTGCGCTTGTCCGGACAAGACTCCGGCCGCGGCACGTTCTCGTCGCGGCACGCCATTCTCTTCGACTACCTCACCGGAAAGGGCTACGTCCCGCTGAACGCTCTGAGCTCGGCGCCGAAAACCGAAACACCGGCCATCGCCCAAAACGCCCTCGGCGAACAGACTGCGACCGAGCCGCGCGCCGACGTGAACTTCGCCGTCTACGACTCGCTCCTCAGCGAATACGGCGTCCTCGGATTCGAGTACGGCTACTCCGTCGCCGATCCCGGCGCGCTCGTGCTGTGGGAGGCGCAGTTCGGCGACTTCGTCAACGGCGCGCAGATCGTCATCGATCAATTCATCTCATCTGCAGAAGAGAAATGGGGCCAACACAGCGGCCTCGTTCTCCTCCTCCCGCACGGCTACGAAGGTCAGGGACCGGAGCATTCGTCCGCGCGCCTCGAACGCTTCCTTCTGCTGTGCGCCGAGGGGAACATGCAGGTCGTCTATCCAACGACGCCAGCGCAACACTTCCACGCGCTACGCCGTCAGATGAAAAACGATCCGCGCAAACCGCTCATCGTGATGACGCCAAAGTCGCTACTCCGCCATCCGCAAGCGACATCACCGATCGACGCCCTCACCAACGGCCGCTTCGAGCCGGTACTGATCGACGCCGCGTCCGATCCCGCGACCGCGAAACGTATCGTCCTCACGAGCGGCAAGGTCTACTACGACCTCCGCACCGCCCGCGAAAAAGCGAACGCGAATCTCCCGCTAATCCGCCTCGAACAGTTCTACCCCTTCCCCCAGTCAATCCTCGCCGACGCCATCGCGCAACACCCCAACGCCACCGAAATCGTCTGGGTCCAGGACGAGCCCCGCAACATGGGCGCCTGGCCCTTCCTCCACGAACGACTCGCGGCCCTCACCGGCAACCGCACGCTGCGCTACATCGGACGGCCCATCAGCGCGTCACCGGCGACGGGATCGCATCATCGGCACGAAGAGCAGCAACAGGCGCTGGTACAGGCGGCGGTAGAATGACCGGCATGAGTAACGCGATCGAAGAGGTTCAGCGGCTGTTGGAGACGCTTCCGGAAGAATCGTCGTTCGAGGATATCCACTACCACATCTACGTGCAGCAGGCGATCCGCAGAGGACGCGAATCCGCCCGCCGAGGCGAGCTTATCGATCAGGACGAGATGGAGAAGCGGATGGCAAGGTGGCTTGGCGAGTAACGTGGTCTGGGCACGCCATGGACAACCTCGCGCGGCAAGCGGCCTATATCGAACAGGATTCCCCGCGCTACGCAACAGCACTTGTTCGTGAAGCTCGCGACGCGGCGCAATCCCTTCGTCAATTTCCGAATCGCGGCCGGGTAGTGCCTGAAGCGAACGATCCGACGGTCCGTGAGCTGTTCGTCTTCCACAGCTACCGAATGCTCTACGAGGTCTTCGCCGACACACACGAAGTACAAATTCTTGCGTTCGTACATGGCGCGCGAGACTTGGCGAAGGCACTGGACGAAAACTGAACGCCTTCTCACCCCAACGCCGCTTCGATCCGCTCTTCCAGCTGGTGGATAGCGGATTCCAGTTCGGGCAGCAGCTCCTCCGCCGTTGCGAAATCGGCGGCTTTGCCGGCGCGCTCCAATCGCGCAGTCGCTTCGATGGCGTGAGGGACGTCGAAGTTGCTGATGGCGCCTTTGAGCGTATGGGCGGTTTGGAACAGCGCGTCGCCGTCGTGGGCGGCGATGGCGTCGTGGAGCGAGGCGAGCAAGCGCGGGGTCTGCATGGCGAAGGCGTCGCGGACGCGGGCGAGGAGGCGGACGTTGCCGCCGACGGCGTCGAGGATCGCGTCGGCGGGACCGGCCGGAATCGTCGACGGCGTCGCGGTGCCGGTGACTTCGCGGATGATCGCGCCGAGGGTTGACTGCGTCGCCGGTTTGGTCAGCACCGCGTCGAAGCCGGCGGCTGTACAGCGTTCGCGGTCCTCGACGGTCGTGTGCGCGGTGACGGCGACGATCGGCGTGCGCGTGCCGCGTTCCATCCCGCGGAAGCGGCGCGCCACTTCGAGGCCGTCCAGTCCCGGCATCTGGATGTCTAGCAGGATGACGTCGAACGTCCGCTTGGAAAGAATGTCGAGTGCTTCGGCGCCGCTCTCCAACGTCGTCACGACGTGCCCGAGGCGGCGCACGGCCTCGGCGGCGAACTCCTGATTGACGACGTTGTCGTCGACCACGAGCACGCGCAGCGGACGCGCGACCTCGGGGCGCCGCTCCAGTGTGTACGTCACCGTTTGCTGGGTAACGCCGAGGACCACGCCGATCGCGTCGAGCAACTCGCGGTCGCCGATCGGCCGCGTCACCAGCACGCCGCCGTGACACGTGGGAGCGAGCGGCGACGTGATGCGCACCACCGGCACCGGCGGAATCCACGGCGTCGTGGCGAGGATGTTCGCGTCCGCGACCACGCATGCATACGCGGCTCGGATGGACGGCTGCAAAGCGCCGTCGAGCGTCGCGTACGACTCCGGCACCATGCCGTGGACGCGCAGCGTCTCCGCGAGGATCGAGCGCGACGTCGCATTCGGCTCGATCAGCAGTACGCGCATGCCGGCCAGCGCGCTCTCCCACTCCGGCGGCGGCGCCGCGCCGACCGGCTCGCACGGCATCGGCAGCACGAAACGGAACGTGCTTCCCTTCCCCTGCTCGCTTTCGAACGTCACCATGCCGCCCATCTCCTCCAGCAGCCGCGCGACGATGGCGAGGCCGAGGCCGGAGCCGCCGTAGCGGCGGGAGTGGGAGGAGTCGGCTTGGGCGAATGGATCGAAGATCAGATGACGCCGCGACGGATCGATGCCGACGCCACTGTCGCGCACTTCGAGGCCGATTGTGACGCGATCGGCCGACATCACTTCGCACGAAACGCGAACGACCACTTCGCCGCGGTTCGTGAATTTCAGCGCGTTGCCGACGAGATTGACGACGATCTGCCGGATCCGCAACGGGTCACCCCACAGCCGGTCCGGCACCTCGGGGGACACCGCGAACGCAAGCGTGAGCCCCTTTTCCGCCGCGGTGATGCCGATCGTTTTCAGCGTGTCGGTGATGAGCTGGCGAATCGAGAAATAGACCGGCTCGAGCTCCAGACGCCGCGCTTCGATCTTCGAGAAATCGAGGATGTCGCCGATCGTGGCCAGCAGCGTCTCGGCCGAACGGCGGGCCATCTCGAGCTGCCGCGCGCGCTCGGCCGAGGTCTCGGTGTCGATCGCGAGTTGCAGCATGCCGATGATTCCGTGCAGCGGCGTGCGCATCTCGTGCGACATGTTCGCGAGAAATTCGCTCTTGGCCGCGCTGGCCTCCTCGGCGCGCTGCCGCGCTGCCGCGAGCTCGGTCGATTGCGATTCCAGTTTGCGAATGAGATCGCGCGACTTGCGGATCGCGTTCGCGAGATAGCCGCGCCGCAGCTCGACGCCGCGCGAAGTCAGCGCGACGTACAGACCTCCCGCGAAGACGAATGCGATTTTCGCCAGCGCGATCGGATCGGGAACCGCATGACCATCGACCGTGACGACCCAGATCAGCATCGACGCGTAGCAGAACGTTCCGAACATCACGAAGCCGAGGGCGCGGCGGAATCCGGCCTGGGCCTGATCGGCGACGCGCAGGAAGAGGATGAAAAAGAGCCAGCTTCGCTCCGCGCCGGAGTAGTAGATGGCCAGCGTCCAGATCGGAATGTCGAATACCAGAAAGAGGAGGCTGACGTCGGCTTTGGCGCGCTCGTGCAGCAGTGCGACCACCAGCCAGGAAGCGGCGCAGAAAACAGCGAGGACGATGGTGATGCGCAGCCACTCTGCGTTCGATTCGAGATGCAGCAGGAAGCGATTGTTGAGGTAGACGCCCAACGACAGAAGCGCGGAGCCGATCAATCGAAACGTCGGAATCTCGACGACCGCAACTTCGCGGGCGCGCTGCCGTTTCCGGCGCTCGCCCTCCTCGGCCCGAATGATGAAATCGCTGCTCACCGCGAAGACTGTACGCGCTCCCGGCGCTGCAGGATGGCCCGCACGCGCGGCAGCAGGTTTTCTTTGCGGATCGGCTTGCGCAGAAATCCGGCCGCGCCGAGCTCGAGGCTGCGCGCTTCCACCTCAGCCCCGGCCACGCCGGTGATGAAAATCGCCGGCGTTCCCATCCCCTTCTTCATCATGATCTCGAAGAGTTGCAGGCCGTTGAGCGTGGGCACGTTGACGTCGAGGACGATGAGGTCAAACTCGCGGCGCGCCAGTTCGACGAGCGCGTCGCCGCCATCCGCCGTCGCCACGACTTCGTAGCCGGCCTCGGTCAGAAATCCTTCGATGAGCGCCGAGGAAACAGCATCATCCTCGACGAGCAGAATGAGCACGGGACCGTCGAGCGCTTTGTGAAAGGCGTCGCGCGGCGCGGGCGCTTTTTCGAGCGCCGCGAGAATCTCTTCGCGCAGCCGCTCGGTCTCGGCGCTCGGCTGGCGATCGAATTCGCGCTCGAGAATGTCCGCGCATTCCTGGTACCGGCGCAGCGCGGAGTCGGGACGACCCTGTTCGAGTTGCAGCCGCATCAGCGCGCGATGAACGACTTCCTGCGTTGGATCGAGCGCGAGCAGGCGGCCGGCGGTGTCGGTAGCGTTCTCCCACCAGCCGGCTTTGATCTGCGCGGCGAGGAGCTTGCCGAGGATCGCGAGCGCCGCGTGCCAGTAATGGAGACGGCGTTCGGCGAGCCATTCATCGAAGCCGGGCACGTCGCTGACGAAATGCTCGAGAAGATTTCCGCGATAAATCTCGGCGGCGGCGCGCACGGCGTTCAGCGAATCGTTCGCGGCGAGATCATCGAAGCGGGCGACGTCGACGTCGACGCTGCGCGGATTGAATCGCAGCGTGTCGCCGGATCCGATGAGCACATCCGGCGCGGCGAAGCGCAGCGCGTAGCGAAGATCGCGTCCCAGGGAGCCGGCGTTGTCGCCGCCGAAGAGCGACGCGAAATCACGGAGCGGCGCGGGGGCGTCGAGGTGCAATGCCAGCCAGGCCAGCGCGGCATGCGTACGCCGGCTGCCGAGCGCGAGGGTGTTTCCGCGGTGATCGACAGCCGAGAATTCGCCGAAGAGACGAACCTTGAAGGAAGACATGGATTTCGGACCGGCGTGGAGAGTACCACACGCCGAGTTTATTAAGGAAGAATGGAGAGCTGTTTTGCGGACGAGCTCGGCCGCAACCGGCCGGTTCTGGAACACTCATTGCTCAGTACTGCGGCGGAGGTTGACGTAAATGAAGAAAGCATTTGCATCACTGGTACTTTCCGCTGCCCTTGTCTCTGCCATCGGTTGTTCGAACTGGAACCGGGCCACACCCGCGCCGCTCGACAACACCGCCATCGAAACGGAGATCCGCAAGAACCTCGCTGGCGACCACATCACCGGTCTTCACATCGACGTTCACGAGGGCATGGTCACGCTGACCGGCCACGGAAGCGCCGCCGACCGTCAGAAGGCGTACGACGACGCCTCGAAAGTCAACGGCGTGAAGAGCGTCACGAACAACATCGCAGTGGATTAAGCAGCAGGTCGAGACGCGGAGGGCGTCCTCCGCGTCTTCACTTCACATCGAACGCGCCCTTCGGCGTCTGCGGCAGGATCTGCAAATCGTCGAAGCGGACGGTCTGATTCTTCCCCTTCACTTCGCGCCGCATCGACATCGACACTCCCGCCACGCGTTTGAAATCGTGGAAGAAAACTTCCACCGGCTGGTCGGTGACGAGAGCCGCCGGCGCCCGCATATCCCATTCATCGACGAGGCCGGTCTCGCGATTGATCCAGGCAAAGACGATGTACGTGATCTCGAGGCTCGGATCGAACGACAGGCGGACGATGTCCCACTTGTGTCCTGCGGCGTCGGTGCGCTCGCCCTGGCTGATGCGGTGCACGCCCGGATCGAGCATGAGCAACGGCATCAGCAGCCAGTACGTGTCGTTGTTGTAGCGGCGGTAGCCGAGCGCGAGCAGTTGCTTCAACGCCGTCAGCTCCTTCACTTCGGCGCTGTTCTGCCACGCCCGTCCGGTCTTCGTCTTCGTATTCAGGATGACGACGAACGGCACGCCCGCGGGATCGAGGCCGCTGACGCGATAGTCGCCGCTGACGCGGTCCCACTGCTGCGGAAATGACGCGACAGCCTTTCCATCGCGCTCGACGACGAACGTGAATGACAGGAAGCGCGCTTTGTCCCACGCCGCTCCGGCCTGCGCGTCAATGGTCCGCTTCGCCAGCGCATCGGCGGCGGGATCAGGCGGCGTGACCACGACTGCGGAAGGAGGCGGCGGCGCGATCGTGATCTGCGGCGTTGTCTGCCCGAGGATCGGAAACGCGAGAAGAACAAGAAGTAGAACTGGCAACGATCGCAAAGGGCCTCCGGAGAAATTCAAATCTGCGTCGGAAAAGCGTAGGGCGGCGGGAAGCATTCCGGCAACGGAACGCTGGCGTCTCGCCTGCCACGCATTTTGCAATCTTTCCCTTGTCCACCACGTTGACGCGCGCCGAAATGCCTAACCAGCGAATTGTCATCACAGGCATCGGCGCTCTCAGCCCCAACGGCATTGGCCGCGAGAACTACTTTGACGCGCTGAAGGCCGGCCGCTCCGGCATCCGCACCATCACGCAGTTCGACGCGTCTGCGCTCCCTTCGCGCGTCGCTGGCGAAGTCGATTTCGATCCGACGCTTTGGGTCGACGCGAAAAACATGAAGCACGTATCGCGCGTCGTGCCGATGGTCATCGCCGCGACGGATGAAGCATTGAAGGACGCCAAACTCGATCCCGCCGCCGTCGATCTCGAGACCCGCCGCAACATCGGCGTCATGCTCGGCTCCGGCGGCGGCGCCATCGAATTCAGCGAGCGGATGTACGAGCTCTGGTTCGCCGATCACGAGAAACAGGCTTCGATCTACTCCATCCCCTCGGGCACAATCGGCACGATCGCGTCCGAGATTTCGATGGCATACGACTTCCACGGCTTCTCGCACCTGATCTCCACCGGCTGCACCTCATCGACCGATGCACTCGGATACGCCTATCGCAATCTCAAGCTCGGCGTCTGCGACTACGTCATCTGCGGCGGCGGCGACGCCACCATCACCGAGGCCGTGATGACCGGCTTCTGCATCATGCGCATCGTTTCGAACACGCAAAATGACGCGCCGCAGAAAGCGTCGCGCCCGTTCTCGAAGGACCGCGACGGCTTCGTGCTCGCCGAGGGCGCGTGGATGTTCGTGATGGAACGCGAGGAGACGGCGCGGGCGCGCGGCGCGCATATTTATGCAGAAGTCGCGGGCTACGGCTCGACGTGCGATGCCTACCACCGCGTGCGGCTCGATGAATCGGGCGAAGAGCCCGCGCGCGCGATGACGCTGGCGATGAAGGATGCCGGTGTTCAGCCATCAGAGGTCGGGTATCTGAACTACCACGGCACGTCGACCGATTTGAACGACCGCATTGAAACGCGCGCGGTGAAACTGGCGTTCGGCGATCACGCGAAGGATCTCCCCGGCTCCGCCACCAAGTCGATGATCGGACATCCGCAAGGCGCGTGCGGCGCGGCGGGCGTGGCGGCGACACTGATGGCGTTTCGCGACGGCATCCTCCCGCCGACGATCAACCTCGATACTCCCGATCCCGACTGCGACCTCGACTACATCCCCGACCTCGGCCGCCGCGCGACGATCAACGCTGCGCTCTGCAACACGATCGCATTCGGCTCGAAGAACTCGGCGCTGGTCTTGAAGCGATACGATTGAGCGCCATGCGCACGCTCACCGTTCGCTTCTTCGCCGCCGAGGATGGCTCGCCGATCGACGGGAGCGCGACGTTGCTGGCAGGACGATGGCGCACTGCGGTCGGCGTAAAACAGAAGCCGCTCCAAGGCGGTCCGGAAGTCCGTTTCGAAGTCGACGACACGACGGTCGTGAACGAGGTGCTGGTCAGCAGCGCGCGGCGGTTTTCGCACCACGAGCCGTGGCCGAAGTCGGACGCGCTCGAAGTGCGGCTGGAGAAAGCGGCGGAGTTGATTGTCGCCGTCAATCACGACGAGGAGCGATCGATCACGTTGCATGCCACCGGCGGCCAGCATCTCGACGACTTCGTCCGCACGCTCGGCAAGGAGCCGCACGCGCTCCGCTGCGGACGTTCGTTGGATTGCACGCAACTACTGCCCGGACCGTATGTCATCGAAGTCTTCGATCACGCGAAGCAGTCGATTGCGAAACTTTCGGTCGATCTCGTCGCGTGGCGAACGACATTAGTCGAGGTTCCATGAAACGCGTCGTCACCGAGGAGCTGCTCGACGAGCACGACGCGCCGCGCGAGGACATGGAGCGCTCGCTGCGCGACCTGCGCCGCTTCAACCGCTGGGCCGGCGGGACGCGAACGTATCTCCGCCTCCTTCACCGTTTCGCGCCGAATGCGAAAATCGTGATCGACCTCGGCGCAGGCACCGCAGACCTGCTCGATGCGCTGCCGGCGAATGTGATGACGGTCGGCGTCGATCTGAACATCAAACATCTGCTCTACCAACGCGATCGCTCGCGCGCGATGCGCGTCGTCGCCGACGCGAATCAACTTCCGTTTCGCGACGACTCTGTCGACGTCGTCACGTCGTCCCATTTTTTTCATCACTTCGAGCCGGAGGAGAACGCGTCCATCCTCCGCGGCGCCCTGCGGATCGCGCGCATCGGCGTGATGGCGAGCGACACGCGGCGAAATCGTCTGCCGTTTCTGTTCGTGAAGTTGCTCGGCCTCTTCCACCTCGTCGGCCGCATCACCGCGTTCGACGCACCGGCATCGGTCGCGCGCGGCTACACGGCGGATGAAGCGCGCACGGTCGGCGAGATGACGGGCGGCGCGAGAGTCGAAGTCGTGAAGATGATGCCGTTCCGCTTCGGGTTGTTCATCCGCAGATGACGCAGATCGACGCAGATGTCGCCATCGTCGGAGCGGGTCCCGGCGGGTCGACACTCGCCGCGTTGCTCGCGCGGCGCGGCCTCTCCGTCGTGCTCATCGACCGCGATGCGTTTCCTCGGGACAAACTCTGCGGCGAGTTCCTTTCGTACGATGCGCTGCCGATCATCGACGCGCTGAATGTCGATCTGAACGGCGCGCCGGAGATCACGAGCTGCCGCGTCGTCAGCCGCAACCGCACGTACGCGTTCGATTTTCCCCATCCCGCCCGCGGCGTTTCGCGCATGTTTCTCGATGCGGCGCTGTATCGCTGCGCGATCGACAGCGGCGCGCAGGCGATCACCGCAACGGCAACGGCCGTGTCGCGCGACAGCGTCACCTTCGACGGCGGCACGATTCGCGCGCGCGTCGTCGCCGGTGCGTGGGGACGCTGGGGACGATTCGATCAGCAACTCGGACGCGCATTCGTCCGCGACCGCTCGCACCGCAACTTCGGATTCAAACGCCACTATCGCGGCGACGGAGCAAAAGGCGTCATCGAGCTCTACTCCTTCGCCCACGGCTACCTCGGCGTGAACGACGTTGAGGACGGCATCACCAACATTTGCGGCCTCGTGCACGCGAGCCGCCTGCAGGGACACAAAGGCCGCTGGGATTCGTTCGTCGAAACGATCCGCGCCGAGGAGGAGCCGCTGGAATCGATGTACGCGCGGTATGCGCCGGCGCAGGACGGCTTCCTCTCCTCGGAGCCGGTCATCTTCCGCGCACGTTCCGCCGTCGAGGAAGGAATCTTCATGATCGGCGACGCATCCGGAGTCATCGATCCGCTCACCGGCAACGGAATGGCGATGGCCATGCAGTCCGCGGTCGTCGCCGCATCGTTCATCGCGGGCGCGCTCACCGGCGATCGCGACGCCGCTGAAAACGGCTATCGAAATCGTCACGCGGAAATGTTCGGACCACGTATCGCCTGGAGCCGCCGCGCGGCGTTTTTTCTGTCGCGTCCCGCATTGCTCGACGCCGCGCTGCGGGTTCACCCGAAAAATGCCGGCGAGTTTTTTCTGCGCAAGACGCGCGGAGACAAAGACACGATCGTTCAGATGCTTGACGGCGTATGAACAGGCAGCGTTCGTCGCGCGCGAAGGCGCGCTTCACAGGCCAGCCCCGCGCTCGGCGCGGGGTAAACGTTGATCGCAAAGGGTCGCGGCCGCGGAGGCGGCCGCCACAAAATGGCGAGACTTGTAGCGGCCGCCTCAGCGGCCGCGTCATCGTGGGTGATCGCGGCACCCCGCGCCAAGCGCGGGGCTGGACTGTGAACCGCGCCTCCGCGCGAAACCACGTTGCCGATTAATTGCGGCTCGGATCGCCACCTTGCCGGAACGGCGCGAGGAACTGGAGATTCTCAATCCGTCCCTGTAGCTCGTCGCCAACCTCCTCGGCACGCGCGACGATGTCGTCTGTTTCGAGCAGGCGTTGTTTCTCTGCGACGTCGAGCGACAGCGACATGATCAGCGCGTTCGTCAGCGCTTCCAGGCTTACCGACGCGATCTCCGGCACCGCGCCCTGCTCCGGAAGATAGTGGAGGTACTGCTGCGACAACTCCGTCAGCCACATGCGTTGCGCGTACGCCGCGCTCATGTCGCCCTCGGCCTGCGGCTGCGCGATCACGCGCGCGACGCGGTACGGCTCGCGCAAGACCTCATCGACGATACGGAAGCGCGTTTGCCCTTGCACGAGGATGTTGTAGCGGCCGTCGTCCAGCGTCACCGACTGCTCGACGTACGCGACCGTTCCGCACGCGTAGACCGGCGGCGCGCCGAAGTAATCGTTTTCGAATCCCGGCCGGAGCAGTACGATTCCGAATCGCTGATCGGACGCGACGACGTCCGCGATGAGCTGGCGGTAGCGCGACTCGAACACGTGCAGCGGCAACCGCGTCTGCGGAAAAAAGACGAGGTTCGGCAGCGGAAACAGCGGCAGGAGAAACTCGCCTTCGGAGAGAGAGGTCATGGCAGGCAGTGCGCGATTCTATCGCCCCGGGAGCGCGTTCCCGTCACGCCATGAACAGCGTGTCGTGCGGCGCGGAGCGCTCCGACTCCGGACGCCCGGCCGTGTAGTAGTACAAAGACACCGATTTCCGCGACATCCCCTCGGGGGCCGTCAGCGGATGCGGATGTCCGTGAAACGAGGTGTCGGTCGTCGAGAAAATGACGCTGCGGTTGAAGAGCGGCAGGATCTTCTTGCGGCACGCGGACATGTCGCGAGCCCAAAGCTCCAGGTGCCCGCCGTACTCGTGGCGCCAATCTTTGTTGAGATAGACGAGCATGTTCAGCCGCCGGTCGAGGTTCAGTTTTGGATGGACGTTGAAGTCGGCGTGAATCTTCAGAAATCCGCCCGGCTCGATCTGGTGCAGGCCGCCGCCGCCGAAATACGGATCGGGGATAAGCCCCTCGATGCCGGTCAGCGCTTCCAGCCAGAGCAGCATCTCGAACGAATTCATCGCATCCAGAAACTCGCGGACGGTTTTCGAGATCGTGCTGGTCTCGTGAAAGTAGCCAAGCTTCTTTTCGGCCGGCGAATCGAACTCGCGCCACCGCATCGCCTCGCGCGACGGAAACTCGCGCAGCACCGCGTCGAGCGCGTCGTCATCGAAGAGACCATCGAGCGCGATGTGCGGGAACGGCTCGGCGCTGCGATAGTCCGCGGCGAGAGAGCGCGCGTCGTGGCGAAGCGTCAGCGGCGCCATACCGTCACCGGTTTCTTGAAGTCGACCACGATGTCGGGAGAATACGTCACCCATCCCGCCGGAGACTGATAGCGGAGGCG
>DASYJY010000203.1:0-32220 GCA_035995985.1 Thermoanaerobaculia bacterium
ACGTCTATGAACGAATTTTCGACAATGTGGGGGACGACTGGACCGACCGCTTTCGCCTGACGCCTATTGGCGGTGACGTCTTGGAGTCGGCAATCGAGGCGTGGGGGATTTGGAGTCGGTGGTTCGCTGCCCACAAAGCCGGCAAAACTCCAGCGGGAACACATCCCGCGCTCCCAGAGGAGAGGGAGCATTTCTTTCACTTAAAAAGTCTTGTAGACAACGCGGTTAGCAAGAACGAATCTCGATCCTTCGTTGCTTATGGGGAGTTCAGCGGTGGCGAATCCGGTATCCTTGCTGGAGACTTACAATCACTCAACGTGGTTTGGCGGTTGCTGGATGTGTGACTGCACAAGAGACTTTCACAGATGGCTAAATCACCAGGCGGCAAGATCGAATCGAAGATCCGCGATTACGCGCTGACGTTCCCCGAGGCCTACGAAGAGTTTCCGTGGGGACATAGTGCGATGAAGGTGAAGAAGAAGGCGTTCCTCTTCATGGGCACCGATGAGAACGGACGCTTCTCAATCTCCGTCAAGCTGCCGCAGTCGCGTGACATGGCTGCCGATCTGCCGTTCACGGAGCCGACTGGCTACGGGCTGGGGAAGAGTGGTTGGGTCACTGCGTACCTTACCGATGAGAAGGCGCTCGGTTTGGTCAAGGCTTGGATCGAGGAGAGCTATCGCGCGATCGCGCCGAAGAAGCTTCTCAAACTCCTATCCTGACGATCGCGCGCAGCGCGACGTCAGGATCTCCGGTGGCGGTGCGAGGGACTGCGGTTTCAGCACAATCTAGGCGGTCCACCGGAGACCATGCATCTACGCGCAGGGTAGACTTCGCAAGAATGTCCGAAGTCATCCGCGCCGTCTGTCCCCACGATTGTCCCGACACCTGCCTGATGCTGGTAACCGTCGAGGACGGACGCGCGATCCGCATCGCGGGCGATCCGGAGCATCCGATGACGCAGGGGTTTCTCTGCACGAAAGTGGCGAGGTATCTGGAGCGGACGTATCACCCGGACCGCCTTGCGTATCCGCAGATCCGCGTTGGCGCGAAAGGGGAGGGACGGTTTCGGCGCGCGACGTGGGAGGAAGCGACATCGCTGATTGCGCTGCGGTTGAACGCGATCATCGCCTCGGACGACGGACCGCAGGCGATCCTGCCGTACTCGTATGCGGGGACGATGGGGCTCGTGCAGGGCGAGGGGATGGCGTCGCGATTCTTTCGGTGCATTGGGGCGTCGTTTCTTGATCGGACGATCTGTTCGAGTGCGGGCTCCGAAGCCTTGGGGCTGACGTATGGGGCGCGGATGGGGACCGATCCGGAGGCGGTGCCGGATGCGAAGCTCATCCTGCTTTGGGGAACGAACACGCTGACGTCGAATCCGCACTTGTGGCCGTTCGTCCGCCGCGCGAAAGCCAACGGAGCGCGGGTGATCTGCATCGATCCGATTCGGACCCGAACGGCTGCTGCGTCCGATGAGCACATCCCAATCCGTCCGGGCACCGACGCCGCGCTCGCGCTCGGCATGATGCACGTGCTGTTCAGGGACGGCCTCGAAGATCGTCAATATCTTGACGAGATGACGCTCGGCTGGCAGAAGCTGCGCGATCGAGTGCTCGCCGATTACGCGCCGGAACGCGTCGCGCACATCTGCCGTTTGCCGGTGGAGACGATCGAACGCATCGCCAGGATTTACGGCACCACGCGCCCAACCTTCATTCGCCTCAACTATGGATTGCAGCGTCATGCGGGCGGCGGATCGGCGGTGCGCGCGATCGCGCTGTTGCCTGCGATCACCGGCGCCTGGAACGATGCCGGCGGCGGCTGCCAGCTTTCGTCGTCCGGAACCTTTGCGCTGAATACCGCCGCGATGGAGCGGACGGACCTCGGCAATCACGGCGCGCGCACGATCAACATGACGCGGCTCGGTGAGGCGCTGACGGAAATCGACGATCCGCCGGTGAAGGCGCTTATCGTCTACAACTCCAATCCCGGATCGATCGCGCCCGACCGCGAGAACGTTCTGCGCGGACTTCGCCGCGACGATCTCTTCACCGTCGTCTTCGAACATTTCCAGACCGATACGGCCGACTACGCGGACGTCCTGCTGCCGGCGACGACGCAGCTCGAGCATGACGATCTGCACAAGGCGTACGGACATCTGTACGTGACGTACAACCGCCGCTCGATCGCGCCAGTGGGCGAGGCGTTGCCGAACAGCGAGATTTTCCGGCGCATCGCCGCGGCGATGAGTCTCGACGATCCGGAGTTGCGCGAAACCGATGAAGCGCTGATGCGCGCCGCGCTCACCGGCACTGGCGAAGTGATGAACGGCGTAACGTTCGAAGCACTGCGCGAGCACGGCTCCGTGCGGCTGAATGTGCCGTCGCCGCATCTGCCGTTTCGTCAGGGAACGAAGGTGCCGACGCCGAGCGGACGAATCGAAATCGAATCGCAGCAGATCGCGGCGCTCGGACTCGATGCACTGCCAACGTACGTCGCGCCGTATGAATCGGAAGAGCGCGCGCCCGAACTGGCGAAGCGTTTTCCGCTGGCGTTGCTCTCGCCGCCCGCGCATCAATTTCTCAACTCGTCATTCGTCAACGTTGCCTCGCTTCGCCGATCCGCCGGAAAGCCGACGCTGGAGATTCACGCCGACGACGCGAACGCGCGCTCGATCGCCAATGGAAGCCGCGTGAGAATCTTCAACGACCGCGGCACCTTCACCGCCGACGCCGTCGTCACCGATCGCGTCCGCCCCGGCGTCGTTTCCGCGCAGTCGGTCTGGTGGGGGAGGCTGACCTCCGACGGCGCGAATGCGAATCAGACGACGTCGCAGGCGCTCACCGATATCGGGCGCGGAGCTACGTTTTACGACAACCTCGTCGAGGTCGCGCCCGCGTGACTGCCCTGCCAGCGTGACGCCGTGTCCTCCGCGGAGGAGAGCGAACGCGATCATCGGCCCCTCGCCAACGGCTAAACTCATGAAAACACGCGCGGAATACTCTTCCGTTGCGTGGCATGGCGCCCGCACTTCGGCGGGCAGTTCGAGAGGAAAACAATGCGCAAGTCCACACTCCTTCTTCTTTCCGCGTTGGCCATCGTCGCGCTCCCGTCCTACGGGCGCGACCGTAGCCACTCCTACATCACCTACGACGACGGCGGGACCACCATCCGGCAGTCGGAGGATGGACGCGACGTCGATGCGCGCGTGAACATGCCGGTCTTTCCCGGCGATGAAGTCACCACCGGGCGGCGCGGCCGCGTCGAGATCCGGATGGCGGACGGCAACATCATCGCCCTCGATCGCTCCACCTCCGTCCAGTTCAAATCGATCCTCGATTCGTACGATGGCGACTCCGAGCAGACTGTGGTCGAGTTGAAGTACGGACACGTCGCCATTCAGCGCGACGACGAAACGCGGCAACTCCTCCGCCTCGACACCGGCAACGCAAGCTACGCGGCGACCGAAGTGGCCACGTACGCAGTTGAAACCGACGCCAAGAACAACGATCGCGTGGCCGTCTTCGACGGGATGATGGAAGTTCGCACGCCGGCGCGCACCACGCGCGTCCGCGAAGGGGAAGAGGCGCGCATCGACGACGGCGGCATCTACGATCTCGTCAGCGCCCACAACAGCGCCGACGAATTCGAGCGCTGGTTCATTCAGCGCGCATCGCGTTACAGCAGCGCCAGCGGACGCTATCTCGATCGTTCGCTCGCGTACTCCGAATCGGAGCTCGGGACCAGCGGCTCATGGTTCTTTGCCGCGAACTACGGCGGCTGGTGCTGGCGTCCGCACGTCGCCGCCGGCTGGCGTCCCTACAATAACGGCTATTGGCGGCACAGCCCTGGCGGCGTGCTCGTTTGGGTTTCGTACGATCCGTGGGGCTGGGTGCCGTATCACTACGGCCGCTGGGCGTATGAAGCCGCGTACGGGTGGGTGTGGCTGCCCGGCGCCGCGTACGCCCCGGCGTGGGTTTACTGGATGTACGGCCCGAGCTACGTCGGCTGGGCGCCGATGGGGTGGTACGACTGCTATCGCCCGTACTACGACTGGGCCTACCGGCCGTATGCGCGTGCCGGATTCGAATTCGGCGGCGGATGGAACGGACGCGTGCGTCCCGGCGAAGTCGATCTCCGTCCCTGGACCTTCGTCGTTCCCAATCAGCTCATGAATCGTCACGTCGATCAGGCTTCCCTGACGGCGGACTTGATCCGCGAGCGGCTGCACCGCGATGGCAATACTGGCCTCGTCAGCAGCTCGCCCGCGCGCTTCACCCGAAACGAAATCAGAGATCCGAACGCGGCGGTGGGCAACATCTTCCGCCGCGGTATCGGTAGTGGTACCGGCAGAGAGGGTTCCGGGTCCGCGGCGGATATGACTCCATTTTTCCGCCGCGACCCGGAGCTTTCCAGTGCGATCCGCGAGCGCGTGGTGCGCGCCCGGCCGGTTGAAGGAGTGGGCGCAGGCGTGACCATCCCGATTCGGACGGGTGCGCCGTCTGGCGTGCCGACTCCCGGCACGGGCGGCACGCTCGAAGGGCGCGTGAACCGCGGCGCCGACGGCACGATCCCGCGCAGCGGTGAGTCGCCATTCATCGGGCGCGATGGCCGTACGACCCATGGTGACGATCCAGCGACCGGTCTGCGCCGGGGCGACGCACCAGCCGGAACAACGACTCCGAATGGCACCACCAACGAATGGCGCCGCGGACGCGCGGCCGATCCTGGTCTCCGCCGCGGCGACGCGTCGCAGAATCCGGGAGCCGACACGTCTCACACAACGACTCCTGACCGCAATCGTGGCAACAACGACAGCGGACTTCGCCGCGGCGACGCGCCGTCGAGCGAACTGACGCCTAAGCCGGCGCCGGCGCCGTCGGGCGACAACTGGCGCGGACGCGCCGTCGGCCGCCACGACGACCCGGGCGCGTCGCCCGCACCGTCCGGCAACTCAGGGAGCCGCGATGTGCCGCGCCGCATCATCGACGGCATCGGCGGCGCGCGCATTTTCCGTGGCGAGACGCCGTCCGGCGATTCCGGCACGCGAACGCGTGAGTCGGGATCGCGCGACTCCGGCCGCAGCACCGAACGTTCTTCGCCTCCACCGGAGCGTTCGTCGCCGCCACCATCGCACTCCGAACCGTCGCACGTGGAGCGCTCCTCCCCTCCGCCTGAGTCGCACGACAGCGGATCGCACGAGTCGCATCACGACGACGGCGGAAGAACTTCGAAAAAGGATTAGCTGGTCACCGTTGGCTGTCGGAATCCAATTCCGGCAGCCAACAGCCGGATACAATCCGCGCCGAATGACGGTGCCGCTCTTCTTCGCCCTCTACTGCCTCGAAGCGGGACTCTTCTTCATCGTCGTGCCGTGGACGCGGGTCTGGAGCATGAACCCGATTCTTCAGGGCTCACCGGATCTCCTGCTGTTCGCCGCCAATCCGTTCGTACGCGGCTTCGTCTCCGGCTTCGGCGTCGTTCACCTTCTCATCGGAGTCAAAGACATCCTGCGTTTCGCCTCGGAACGTCGCGAGAGGCAGGCCGAATAGGTGGCGCCGCGCCGTAAGGTCCTGTCGTACTTTGTCCCGCTGATCCTCAGCGCGATGTTCTTCGGCGCATTTTTCGTTTTGGGTTTGCGCAAGAAGCCGATGGAGCTCTGGGCGTATAGCGACATCCGCGAGCCGCTCTCAAACGCGCTGCACTTCCTCGGCTGGGTTGCTCTGATCATTTTCGTCGTGCGTGTGGTCGATGCCTTCGTGTTCGACCTTCTCATGTCGCGGCGACGTAACGTCGTTGCGCCGCAACTCCTCCGGCAGATCGTCGCAATCTCTATCTACATCATTCTCGGTGCGCGCGCTCTCAAGCTGCTCTTCGACTACGACGTGAAGGCGTTTCTCACCGGCGGCGCAGTCCTCGCGGCGGTCATCGGTCTCGCCCTTCAGGACACGTTGGGCAATCTCTTCAGCGGAATCGCTCTGCACGTGGAAGGCGCCTTCGACGTTGGCGACGTCCTTCACTCCGGCGACTACGTCGGCGTGGTCGAGAGCGTCAGCTGGCGCGCCACGCGGATGCGCGGCTTCAACAATCAGACGCTCGTCCTGCCGAACTCCGTCATCGCCCGCGAGCGGCTGGAAGTCTTTCCGCACGGCAATCTCAACGCGCGCATCCTGCAACTCGGCATCGACTACAACGTCGCGCCATCGACGGTGATCGACATCGTCAGCCAGGCCGCCGCGCACGTGGACGGCGTTGCGCGCGAGCTGCCGTGTTTCGCGCGCGTTGGGGCGTTCGCCGACTCATCGGTCATCTACGAGATCAAGTACCACACGCGCGACTACGCGAAGCGCGACCGGATGGACGCCGACATCCGCAAGGCGGTCTGGTACGCGCTGCACCGCAACAAGATCAGCTTCGCCACGCCGGTGCGCGCATTTCAGACGTACACGCCACCGGAATCGCGTCACGAAGTTGCGCGCGACGAAGTGCTGTCGCGGCTTCGCGAAGTGGACATTCTCTCGCCGCTTTCCGAGGAGTCGAGGGAGACCATTGCGGCGGGGACGAGGGTGCACTTCTATTCGAAGGGCGAAACCATCCTGCGCCATGCCGCCGCCGGCGACTCGATGTTCGTCGTCCACTCCGGCACGGCCTCGGTACGTCTTCCCGACGACTCCGATCAAGGGTGGCACGAAGTGGCCCAACTCGGCGCCGGCACCGTTTTCGGCGAGATGGCACTGCTCACCGGCGAAACGCGAACCGCGGACGTCGTCGCCCTCACCGACGTCACCGCCCTAGAAATTGGCAAGGACGCTCTCCAGCCAATCCTTTCCGACCACCCCAATCTCGTCGAGGCCATGACCGCGAAAGTCGTTCAGCGCAAGGGCCACCTCGACGCCATCCGCAGCGGCGAACCGGAGGAAGAGGAACAGAGTATCGTGTCGCGGGTCAGGGCGTGGTTCGGATTGTGAGGAGTTAGCGGCAGCCAACGATCGCGCTGAGAATCGCGTCGAGATTCTCCGCCGAATCGAAGAAGTGATCCGGATTTTCCGCGCGCAGTGTCTCCGCCGGAGTCTTCCCCGAAGCGATGGCGATCGTCGTCGCGCTGTGCGGAACGCCGCAGCGGACGTCATAGATCGAGTCTCCGATGATGACGACGTCGGAGCCGCGGAACTCGACGCCGGTGATCGCCGCCGCGCGTTCGACGGCGATGGGCGGCAACTCCTCGCGGCGCGGCGAATCGCTGCCGAACGCGCCAAACGGGAAGTAGTCATTGAGCGCGATCGCGCCGAGTTTCAGCCGCGCGCCCGGCTCGATGTTGCCAGTGAGGAGCGCGAGTGTCAGCCGCTCGTCGGCTGACACCGCATCGAGCAACGCGCCGATGCCCGCGAGCGCGCGCACGCGTCCCGGCGCTTTGCGCGCGAGGCCGACCAGGTAGTGATTCCAGAGAGCGGGGAAGCGCGCTTCGACGTCAGCGCAGTCCCATCCCGCATCGCGCAGAATCATGCTCGCGATCTGCGGATCGGTACGGCCGGAGAAGTCGTAATGGCGGACGTCGCCGCGAAAACCGTAGACCTCGGCCAACCCTTCGGCGAACGCCTCGCGCGACGCGCCGCCGTCGCTGACGAGCGTTCCGTCGATGTCGAAAAGCACGAGGCGATGCGGCGTCGAAGACATGCGGACGACAGGGTACACTTCGCCGCCGGTCATGAAGAAAACGTCCCTCGCGGTCCTGTTTCTCACCGTTTTCATCGATCTGATCGGCTTCGGGATGGTCATCCCGTTCCTCTCGTTTTACGCGCGCGAATACGGCGCCAGCGGCACGACGGTGGGGATGGTGGTCGGCATCTACTCGATCATGCAGTTCTTCTTCGCGCCGGTGTGGGGACGGATGTCCGACCGCATCGGACGGCGTCCGGTGATCCTGATCAGCCTCACCGCGAGTTGCGCCGGATACTTTCTCTTCGCCTTCTCGCGCAGCCTCACGATTCTGTTTCTGTCGCGCGTCGTGGCCGGCGCGGGCGGCGCGAACATCGGCACCGCGCAGGCCTACATCGCCGACAAGACCACGGCGGAGAATCGCGCCAAAGGGATGGGCATCATCGGGGCGGCGTTCGGAATGGGATTCATCCTCGGCCCGCCGCTCAGCGGAATCCTTTCGCACCTCGGCACGAAGCACGGCATGGCCGGCAACCTTCTGCCGGGTGTGGCGGCCGGATCGCTGTCGCTGATCGCGCTGCTGATCGCCTTCTTCGTCCTCGGCGAATCGAAAGCGCCCGATCTGCAGCCGCGCAGCGGAGTGCCGCCGCAATTCGACAAGCGCGTCTGGCACGAAGTGGCGACGCACGGATTGCTGTTCGCGGTCATCGCCACGCTCTTCATCACGCTGCTGGCCGTTTCGGGGATGGAGACCAGCGTCACCCTGCACGCGCGCGATCGCTTCCATTTCGCGCAGCTCGACCTCGCCTGGTTCTTTCTCTTCATGGGATTGATCGTCGCCACGATTCAGGGCGGCCTGATCGGACGGCTCGCCAAACGCTTCGGCGAAAAAGCGCTGGTCGCGGTCGGCGCGGCGTCGTTCACGATCGGACTGGCGCTCGTTCCGCTGGTGTGGCGCGTTCCGATGCTCTACGTCGTGGCGTTCTTCATCGCAGTCGGGCAGGGACTCTCGTATCCGTCGCTGACGTCGCTGGTGACGAAAGCCTCGCCGCCGAGCGAGCACGGAAGCATGCTCGGTCTGGCCTCGGGCATCGGATCGCTGGCGCGCTTTCTCGGTCCGATCTGGTGCGGGTTGCTTTACGACCTGGCGCAGGCTCGCGGCGCGTTCTACGGAAGCGCGGTGCTGACCGCGATCGCCTTCCTCATCGCGCTACGAATGCGCAAGCAGCCGTTGCTCGCCGAGGCGACAGGATAAAATCCGGCGCATGTCGATCCTGAAAGTGGCCCGTCTCGGCCATCCCGTCCTGCGCATGAAGGCTTCCGACGTCGAACCTGCCGACATCAAAGCGGGCAAGTTCCGCGCGCTCGTCGACGACATGATCGAGACGATGCACGAATACGAAGGCGTCGGACTGGCCGGCCCGCAGGTCCATCTGCCACTGCGGATTTTTGTTTTCGAGGTCCAGGAGAAAGTCGCCAAACGCCGCGGCATCGCCAAACTGAACGCGGGCGTGTTCTTCAACGCCGTCTATGAGCCGATCGGCACCGAGACGATCACCGACTGGGAGGGCTGCCTCAGCGTCCCCTTCCTCGGCGGCGAAGTAGCGCGTTACAAACGCCTGCGCGTCCGCGGACTCGATCACGAAGGCAACGAGACAGAGCTGGAAGTGACCGACTTCAGCGCACGCATCTTCCAGCACGAGATCGATCACACCGACGGCCACGTCTATCTCGACCGCATGCCCGACCTGACGACGCTCGGCTACACAGTGGTTTTGTAGCGGTCCCGCCACTCCGACCATCACTACGTCAGTATTGAAGATGCCGCTCTCTTCCGGTAAGGTGACTGCTCCCGGTTAACTGATTCTGCCCGGACGGCTCGCGGTCGTCGAAAGGACTCCTCCTTCATGCGCATCCTTCGAGCCTCCATGCTCTCGCTGCTACTGCTGTGCCTTCTCACCGGCGCGGTCAATGCGCAGACCTGCACTCCGCTTCAGAGCGTGCAGGCGACGCTGGACGGAGCGCAAAACTTCTGCAGGACGTCGACCGGAGGGACGTTCACCGCCACGGAATCCGCAGGCGGGACTTCGGCGCACCAGTGGGTCTACGGAGTATCGAGCAACGGCCCGTGGACGCCGATTCCCGGCGCGACGGGAGCGACGTATCAGCTGAACGGCAGCGATTTTCCATCGACCGGTGTTTGGTGGATCGCGGTCACGTCGACGCCACAGTGCGGCTCGCCGATGACCTCCACGGCACAGCCGGCGAACGTTTACGACACGCTTCCCGCGCCGCAGTTCGATGGAAACAGTCAGATTTGTTCCAATGCCACGAACGCGATCGCGCTGGCCGCGGCACAGTGGGACAGCTATCAATGGTCGATCACGCGCGCAACGCTCATTCCGGGCGCGAACGGCTGCGGCGACGACCCGACCAAACGCTGCATCTCGTATCGTCCTGACGGAACGGGCGACGTGCACCTGTCGCTAACGGTCACCGCGGGATCGTGCTCTTCGAATGCGCTCCACGCGGTGCCGCTCGTCGAGAATCCCCCACCGTCGCTCTCGGTGATTGGTCCGCTCTGTGCCGGAAGTCAGGGAAGCGCCACGACGTCGCAGTATCCGGCAGGCGTGCGCACCTGGTCGGTGCGCAATGCGCATCTCGATTCCGATTGGGGCGACCATATTTTCTTCACTCCCGACGGCAACGGCCCGGTCGACGTCGCGGTCACCGTTACGGATACGAACGGCTGCGCGTCGTCGAGCATGACGCGTGTGCCGCTCGCGGCCACCAAGCCCGCCATCATGCTGGGTAGGCCGGGCTGTGCCAACCAAACCAGCGCGGCGGCAACAGGCGGATGGGATTCGTACGTGTGGTCGATCACCAACGGCACGATCGTCTCCGGGCAGGGGACGCCGAACATCTCCTTCGCCGGCTCCTCGCCAGGGACTCCGATGGTCCTGAGCGTCACCGGCCGCGCGAACTCCGGCACGTTCAGTTGCACCACCGCCAGCGATTCGGTCACCGTTCCTTCGGTAACAACGCCGGCGATCACTCTCGGAACGCCGACGATCTGCCCGTACGGGACCGACACCGCCACCGCGCCGGCGGGCTACGCAAACTACTGGTGGGCGCTGAGCAACGGCTACGTCATGAGCGGCGACGGAACGAACTCGATCCGATTCAGCCGCGGTGGCGGGATGCCGGGCAACACCGACCCGATCGTCATCACGCTCTATGTCGCCGATGCGACGGGTTGTTCCGGGGGACCCGCCACCGCCACGGTGCCGACGCGCACGATTCCGCCTCCCGCGATCACGCTCGGCACGGCCGATATTTGCCCGTACGGAACGGACACCGCCACCGTGCCGCCGCAATACGCCAACTACTGGTGGACGCTCAGCAACGGCTACGTCATGAGCGGCGACGGAACGAATTCGATCCGCTTCAGCCGAGGGGGTGGGGCGCCTGGAAACACCGACCCGATCACGATCACGCTCTACGTTCAGGATGCTGACGGCTGTCCCGCGGGACCGGTCACCATCACGGTGCCGACGCGCATCATCGCCGCGCCGGTGATCACCCTCGGAACTTCTGACATCTGTCCGTACGGAACGGACACCGCCACCGCTCCGACGGGCTACGCCAACTATTGGTGGGCGCTGAGCAACGGCTATGTCATGAGCGGTGACGGGACGAACTCGATTCGATTCAGCCGCGGCGGCGGGGCGCCGGGCAGTACCGAGCCGATCACAATCACGTTGTACGTGCAGGACGCGAACGGCTGTCCCGCCGGACCGACCAGCATTACGGTGCCGACGCGCGTCATTCCGGCGCCGGTGATCACGCTCGGCACGCCCGACATCTGCAAGTACGGTACGAACACGGCATCCGTCCCGGCGCAGTACGCGAACTACTGGTGGTCGATCAGCAACGGCTACCTCATGAGCGGCGACGGAACGAACGCGATCACGTTCAGCCCTGGCGGCGGCATGCCTGGCAGCGAGCAAGGTCCGATCACCATCACTCTCTACGTGCAGGACGTGAACGGTTGTCCCGCGCCGCAGTCGACGGTGACCGTCCCGGTTCGGGCGATCCCGCCGCCAACGATCACGCTGGCGACGCCGGACGTCTGCAAATCCGGCAGCGACACTGCCAGCGTGCCGGCACAGTACGCGAACTATTCGTGGTCGATCACCGGCGGATTCATCACGGGCGGCAGTATCACGTCGAACTCCATCACCTTCACCCCCGACCCGATGAACCCCGTGCCGATCTCGCTGTCGCTCTACGTGCAGGACGGCAACGGCTGTCCGGCCCTGGTGAGCGACGTCGTGGTTCCGATTCGGGCGATCGCTCCTCCCGTGATCACGGCCAGCGGCTCAACTTCGCTCTGCGCCAATGGTTCCGTGACGCTGACTGCTCCGGCCGGGTTCTCGTATTTGTGGTCCAACGGCGCCACGACGCGGGCCATCACCGTGACGCAGGCAGGCGACTATTTCGTAATTGTGAACGACACGAGCGGTTGCAGCGCTTTCAGCACGCCGGTGCACGTCACCGTGGCAACGCCGTCCGTTCTCGCCGTCACCACGCAATACGGCACGAGCTGTCCGTACGGGCAAGTCCTCGCGGCGGTGAGTAATCCGTCGCTGTTTACAAACATCACCTGGTCGGCTGTGGGAGGTGGGGTCTATCCGAACGGTGCGTTGTGCGCGATCTCTGTCTATGGCGGAGTGAACCAGGTATCGATCACCGCCAGCGCCACCGATCTTGCAACCGGTTGTCCGGTCAGCAGCATCGTCGTCATTCCGGTCGCTCCGCTTGCTCCACCGCCGATGACGGTATCGAGCGATGGCCCGATCTGCTACGGGAGTGCCGTCACCATCTCCATCCCGCCGCAGCCGGCCGGATCCGAAATCATCTGGGACTACACCGGAGTCAAGCTTGGCGGCGGTAACGGCCAGACCTTCATCACGCTGTCGGCTCCGCCCGGACCGTCGTTCAGTCTACGCGTGCGCTTGAGCGATCCCGGTTGGTGCAGTACCGAGAACACGATCACCGTGCCGGTGCATCTGCCGGTTGTCCCGCTGCTGCAGGCCGATGACCGCGCCGGCTGTGCCTACGCCGTGAAAACCGTCACCGTCACCAATCCCACGGCATACACGAGCTACTCGTGGAGCGTCACGAACGGAACGATCATCGGTCCGAACGATCAGCCGACGGTTCATATCGGACTCCTCGGAGCCGGCACGAACACCAACGTGACGTTCACTGCCTCCGACGGAACGTGTCCGGTTACGGGGTCCGCCGGCTTTTTCGCAACCCAGCCGACGGCGGCGATCAGTGTGTCCGGCGCCCCATACTGCGCCGGCCGCAACGCGATGCTCTTCGCCAACACGGACGGCTTCTTCCATCCGACCTATCTCTGGTCCAACGGAGCCACGACGTCCTCCATCACGGTCGCGCCGGACGCTCCCGGTCCGTACACGGTCACCGTGACGAATGAGTACGGCTGCTCGACGACCTCGGCGCCGGTGACGGTTCCGTTAGAGCCTACCGATACCAGGATTACGGCTACCGGTCCGACCACCTTCTGCGCCGGCGGCCACGTGTTCCTCGCGCCGATCATGCCCGGTCAGTCGTACCTCTGGTCGAACGGTGCAACGACCCAGACCATCGACGTCACGCAGAGCGGCGACTACAGCGTCACCGTAAACACGGGGCTGTGCTCGTACGCCGCGCCCGCCGTGGACGTCACGGTCAATCCGCTGCCGGCAGCGGCGATCACCGCCAGCGGACCGACGACGCTCTGCCCAGGCGGCTCGGTCACGCTGACGGCTTCCGCGGCATCGAGTTACGCATGGTCGAACGGCGCCACAACGCAGTCCATCACCGTCAGTGCCGCCGGCAGCTACAGCGTCACCGTAACAAACGCGAACGGCTGCAGCGCGGCGTCGGCGCCGACGACCGTCGCTGTGAATGCGCCTCCGTCCGTCACGATCACCGCCGGCGGTCCGACCACATTCTGTACCGGCGGCAGCGTGACGCTGACGGCATCCGCTGGCGCGTCGTACCTCTGGTCCACGGGCGCGACAACCCCGACGATCGGCGCCGCTGCGACCGGCAATTACACCGTCACCGTTACCGATGCGAACGGCTGCAGCGCGACGTCGGCTCCGACGGCCGTGACTGCCAATCCGCTTCCGGCGACAACGATCACTCCCTCCGGCCCGACGAGATTCTGCACGGGCGGCAGTGTGACCCTCACGGCGCCGGGCGGTGTGTCGTATCTCTGGTCGACAGGGGAAACGACATCGTCAATCGTCGCAAGCACCAGCGGCGATTACACGGTCAGGACGACGAACGGGAACGGCTGCACTTCGACATCGGCGCCGGCCACCGTTACAGTGAATTCGCTTCCGGCCGCCGCCATCACCGCGGGTGGTACGACCACATTCTGTCCGGGCGGCAGCGTGACGCTGACCGCATCGAGCGGAGCGTCATATCTCTGGTCAACAGGGGCAACGACCTCGTCAATCGCCGCAACCACGAGCGGCAATTACACCGTTACCGTGACCAACGCCAACGGCTGCGGCACGACGTCGGCACCGATCGCCGTTACAACCAATCCGACTCCGGCGGCGATCATCAGCGCAGGCGGTCCGACGACGTTTTGCGCCGGCGGAAACGTGCGGCTGACCACGTCGGGCGGCGCGTCGTACCTCTGGTCAACAGGGGCAACGACGTCGTCAATCATTGTGAGCACGAGCGACAGTTACACCGTTACGGTGACGAACGGCTACGGGTGCAGCGCGACGTCGGCGCCGCTCGTCGTTACCGCGAACGCGGCGCCGCCGGCCACCATCACGGCGGGCGGTCCGACGACCTTCTGCGCCGGCGGCAACGTGGCGCTGACCGCGTCGAGCGGCGCGTCCTACCTCTGGTCAACTGGTGCAACGACGCCGTCGATTATCGCGACCACTACCGGCACGTACGTCGTGACCGTGACGTACGGGAACGGCTGCAGAGCGACGTCGACCCCGTTCGCAGTCACGGCCAACGCCATCCCGCCAGCGAACATCACCGCAAGCGGCCCGACGACATTCTGCGCGCCCGGCAGCGTGACCCTCACCGCGTCCAGCGCTGCTTCATACCTCTGGTCCACCGGTGAAACGACGCGGTCGATCGTCACAAGCAGCAGCGGCAACTACACCGTAACGACCAGCGCGAACGGTTGCAGCGCGACGTCGGCGCCGACCGCCGTTACGGTCAATCCGCCGGCCGTGGCAAGCATCACCGCTTCCGGCCCGACGACGTTCTGCGCCGGAGGCAACGTGACGTTGACCGCATCGAATGGCGCGTCGTACCTCTGGTCAACAGGCGCAACGACACAGTCGATCGTCGCGAATACGAGCAACAATTACAGCGTCACGGTGACGAATGCCAACGGCTGCAGCGCGACCTCGACAGCGACTCTCGTTACCGTGAATGCAAACCCCGCCGCGAGCATCACTGTTTACGGTTCGACGACGTTCTGTGCGGGCGGCAACGTCACGCTGGCCGCCCCGAGTCCGGCCTCGTCATACCTCTGGTCGACCGGTGCGACGACGCAATCAATCCTTGCAACCAGTGCCGGCAACTACACCGTGACGGTGACGAACGCGAGCGGCTGCAGCACGACCTCGGCGCCGGTCACTGTCACAGTCAACCCAGCTCCTGTCGCGACCATCACGGCGTCAGGGCCGACGACGTTCTGCGATGGCGGCAACGTGACGCTCACCGCATCGAGCGGCGCGTCGTATATGTGGTCGACCGGCGCGACAACGCAGTCGATCGCCGCAACCTACGCCAGCAGCTACACCGTGACCGTCACCGATGCGATCGGCTGCAGCGCGACGTCCGCGCCCACGAGGGTCTCGGTCATCGCGAATCTCGCTCCGACCATCTCCGTTTCCGCACCGACCACATTCTGTGCAGGCGGTGGCGTCGCGCTGAGCGCAACGGACGGCTACGACAGCTATCTCTGGTCGACCGGCGCGACGACGTCAGCGATCATCGTGACCTCGAGCGGCAGCTATACCGTAGCCGCGACGAGGAACGGTTGCGCAGCCACCAGCGCTGCGGTCGTGGTGACGGTGAACGCCAATCCGCCAGCGCCGGCCATCAGCGCCGGCGGTCCGACGACATTCTGTGCCGGCGGATCGGTCACTCTGACCGCGCCCGCCGGTTTCGCCTACAGCTGGTCGAACGGCTCCACGACGCAGTCGATCGTGGCCTCGACGTCCGGCAACTACACGCTCACGGTCACCGACGCCCACGGCTGTAGTGCCACGTCTGCCGCCAGCCCCGTCACCGTCAACGCCTTGCCCGTGCCGTCGATCGACATTCAGGGGCCGCTGACGTACTGCGACTCGCCCCAATCGACGCAGCTGAACGCGTCGCCGCCCACCGGCACCTGGTATCGCAACGGTGTCGCCGCGACCACGACGCCCGGCATCTCCATGCGCGACTTCGGAACCGGCACCAACACCTTCGTATGGCGCGCCACGAACGCCGCCGGCTGTACGAAGGATTCCGATCCGGTGGTCGTCACCGTCAAGCCGGCGCCCAACAGCGGAGCGAACTTCGGATTCCTCTGCTGGAACGGACAATCCGACGCGCAGAGCCTGGAAACCTCGCCGGGAACGACCTACCAATGGTCGGTAACCAACGGAACGATTCTCTCTGGCAACGGCACGAGCAAAATCGTCTACGCAGCCGCAGCCGGCGCCACGACCGTCGGCGTCGATTGGACCGTGACCACTGCGTCCGGCTGCGCCGCCACGAATCATTTCGACGTGGCGGTCGACGTCCTGCAGACGACGGCGTCCGCGGCCGGCCCGACGACCTTCTGTGCGGGCGGCTCCGTCGTACTCACGGCCGCCACAGTCCCCGGCGCGGGCTACTACCAGTGGTCGAACGGCGCGCAGGGCCAGTCGATCACAGTCACCGCCGGCGGCACGTACAGCGTTCACGCGATTCGCGCCACCAACGGTTGCGTCGGCAAGGAATCGAATCCTGTTTCCGTCACGATCCAGACGCCTTCCAGTCCGACGATCACAGCCGGAGGTCCCACGACCTTCTGCGCTGGCGGAAGCGTCACGCTGACGGCGTCGGCCGGATCGTCGTACCTCTGGTCGACCGGCGCGGCCACGCAATCGATCGCCGTCAATACCGGCGGCAGCTACAGCGTGACGGTCACGAATGGGTTCGGCTGCAGCGCGACATCAGCGGCCACGCCCGTGACCGTGAACCTCACTCCCACACCGGACATCACGCCGAGCGGTGCGATGACATTCTGCACGGGCGGCAGCGTGACCCTGACCGCACCGGCGGGATACACCTATACGTGGTCCAACGCCGCCACCACGCGATCGATCACGGTCTCGGCATCGGGCAACTACAGCGTTACCGTGCGCGACGCGAACGGTTGCAGCGGAACCTCTGCGGTCGTCACCGTCACCGTGAGTCCGCGCCCAACCGCCACCGTCAGCGGCGGAGGCACCATCTGTCCCGCTGCTTCGTCCACGATCACCGCCATGCTCACCGGCACCGCGCCATGGAGCGTGACCTGGTCCGACAACGTCACGCAGACCATCAACAGCGGCACGACTGCCACGCGAACCGTGAGCCCCAGCGCGACGACGAACTACACCGTCACGGCGCTCACCGACGCGACCTGCACCGGAACATCGAGCGGAACCGCCATCGTCACGGTGAAGGCCGTTCCCACCGCGTCCGTGAGCGGCGGCGGAGCGATCTGCCCAAGCGCTTCGTCGACGATCACCGCCACGCTGACCGGCACCGCGCCGTTCACCGTGATCTGGTCGGACAACGTGACGCAGACCATCAACAGCGGCACGACTGCAACGCGCACCGTCAGCCCTGCCGCGACGACGACCTACACCGTCACCTCGGTCAGCGACGCGCAGAGCTGTCCGCGGCCCGGCACCGGCAGCGCCACAGTCACCCGCAACACCGCGGCCTCGATCACCACGCAACCGGTGAACAAGACCACCACGCGCAACACGAGCGTCACCCTCTCCGTAGCCGCGGCGGGAAGCACGCCCATCTCCTATCAGTGGTTCAAAGGCACCGGCAGCTCGATCGCCGGCGCCACATCCAGCTCCTACACCACCTCGTTCTCCGGCAAAGGGACGAACACCTTCTACGTTGAGGTCTGGAACGCGTGCAATACGACGCACGTGAAGAGCAGCACGGTTACGGTCACGGTGAACTAACGTCATCGCGAGTGCGGCGGCGATTTTGCCGCCGCACTCGCGATGTAGCATTGCCGCGTGAGCAATTCCTTACTCGATCTCGCCCGCGACCGCGCCGCCGCATTTCTGCGCGAGCTCCCGGACCGTCACGTCGGCGCACGCGCCACGCGCGACGAGCTCTTCGCCGCGCTGCATGCGCCGCTCTCCGATGATGGCGAGGATCCCGCGGCCGTCATCGATGGCCTTTCGCGCGGCGCGGACCGCGGACTCATGGCCTGCGCCGGTCCGCGCTACTTCGGCTTCGTCATCGGCGGCAGTCTTCCGGTCGCCCTCGCCGCCGATTGGCTGACCAGCGCCTGGGATCAGAACGCCGGCATCTACGCCACCTCGCCCGCCGCCTCGGTGGTCGAAGACATCGCCCGCGAATGGCTGCTCGAGCTTTTCGACTTGCCACGCACATCCAGCGTCGGCTTCGTCACCGGCGGACAGATGGCCAATTTCACCGCGCTGGCCGCCGCGCGTCACGGCGTGCTGCGCAACGCCGGATGGAATGTCGAGGAAGACGGCCTCCCCGGCGCGCCCCACGTGCAACTCGTCGTCAGCGCCGCTTCCCACATCACCATCCATTTCTCCATGCGCCTCCTCGGCTTCGGCACGCGCGCGCTCATCAAAGTTGACGCCGACGAGCAGGGGAGAATGCGCGCCGATGCGTTGCGCGACACGCTGCGTACGCTCGACGGTCCCGTCATCGTCTGCGCGCAAGCGGGCAACGTGAACAGCGGCGCCGTCGATCCGCTGCGCGAGATCGCCGAGATCGCCCACGAGCGGAATGCATGGCTGCATGTCGACGGCGCCTTCGGCCTGTGGGGCCGCGCCACGGAATCGAAGCGCGCTCTCCTCGATGGCTGCGATCTCGCCGATTCGTGGGCCAACGACGCGCACAAATGGCTGAACGTCCCGTTCGACAGCGGCATTGTCATCGTCCGCGATTCCGCCTCGCACCGCGCCGCGATGACGCTCTCCGCCGAATATCTGCAGCAAACCACCGGCGTCGAACGCGACAACTTCGATTGGGTCCCCGAGTTCTCCCGCCGCGCCCGCGCCTTCCCGATCTACGCCGCCATCCGCACCCTCGGCCGCCGCGGAATCGCGTCCCTCATCGACGCCTCCTGCGATCGCGCTCGCCAGTTCGCCGAAATCCTTAGCCGCGACAAACGCGTCGCCATCCTCAACGACGTCGTTCTCAACCAGGTCCTCGTCCGTTTCAACGACAGCGATGACATCACTCGTGACGTCATCGCCCGCGTCCAGCGCGAAGGCACCTGCTGGCTCGGCGGCACCACCTGGCAAGGCAAGGCCGCCATGCGCATCTCGGTTTCAAACTGGTCGACGACGGCGGACGATGTGGAGAGGTCGTGCGCGGCGATCATGCGATGTTTGGACGCTGCGATCTAACTACCCGTCCCGCCAAACCTTCGCCACTCTCGCAAGCAGCACGCTGTTCTTTACCGGCTTGCGGATGAAGTCGACGGCGCCGACTTCGAAGGCGCGGACTTCGACGTCGTCGCCTGGCAGGCCGGAGATGAAGATGGCAGGCACTTCGACGCCGTTCTCGTGCATCGCTTGCAAGAGTGAATGTCCGTCGATGTAGGGGAGGTCGACGTCGATCACCATCAGGTCGATCGCTTCGCGGCCGACCATCATCAGCGCTTCCGCGCCGTCTTTGGCCATGACCACGGCATAGCCGGCCGACTTCAACACCGCGTTCGTCAGCTCGCGGCTCAGCACATTGTCTTCGACGATCAGGATGGTCTTCTTGTGGTCATCGGCAGCAGCCGCGGTCTGTTCCCCACGGCGGGAGCGGAGCTGAACGATCTCGCGCTGCAGCGCCTTCGTTTCCGCGTCGGGGTCGATGCGCAGCTCCCGCTTGAGCACTTTCGCGCAGCTCTCGTATTGCTGCAGCGCTTCGACGACGTCGCCGCTTTGCAGATAGAGCCGCATCAGCGTGCGATGCATCGGCTCCTGCAGGACGTCCAGCCGCAGCGACCGTTGCGCCGTCCCGATGGCCTCATCGAGCGCGCCGCGCTTCGACTGCAGCTCGACCAGTTGCGCGTGCGCGCGAAGCGCAACGCGATGAAGCCGGTCGCGCTCGCCGGTCACGAATTGATCGAAGCGTTCTTCGTTGATGCTGAAGCCATCGAGAAAATCGCCGCGATAAAGATCGATCGCCTTCTTCAGCGCTTCCTCGGTGCCGGCGGCGATCAGCGATTCCATCTCCGCCACGTCGCACGAGACCGAGCCGTCGAGCGACAGCAGATCGCTTTCCTCGATCAACAGTTTGTGATCGGGCGCGATGTGCGACAGATCTTTGCGCACGCTCGACAGCGTTTGCCGCAGACTCTGCCGCGCCTGATCCGGCCCCGTGCTCGACCACAGCAATCCGGCCAGCTTCTCGCGCGAGACGTGCTGCGCCGGCTTAATGGCGAGATACGCGAGCAGCGCCTGCGATTTTTTCGAGCCGATCGTGACGAGCGATCCGTCGCCGGAGCGGATCAATAAATCACCCAGCAGCTCCAATCGCATCGAGGACATCGTTGTGGCTGCCGATTATCGCAGCATGGCCTTCAAAGTTGCTTCGACTTTCAGCGGCGCATCTCGTACCCTCCGCGCTGGAGGCGTTGAGGATGATCGAGACGGTCGAGACGGTGTCTGTTGGTGACGAGCTGCGCGAATTGATCCGGCAGCAGAGCTGGAATGAATTGCGCGACCGCCTTACGGACATGCATCCGTCCGACGTGGCCGATCTCATCATCGCCCTGCCGCGCGAGGAGGAAGGCTTCGTCTTCCGAGTCCTGCCGCGCGACGAAGCCGGCGAAGTTTTCTCCTATCTGCCGCCGGATCACCAGGAAGGGCTGATCGAATCGCTCAGCAATGAGCAGGTCCGCAACGTCCTCGCGGAGATGAATCCCGACGACCGTACGCGCCTGCTTGAAGAGATGCCGGCCGAAGTGACGCGGCGGCTGCTGACCGCGCTGTCCCCCGAGGATTTGAAAAACGCGCGGTGGCTGCTCGGATATCCGGAAGACACGGCCGGCCGCTACATGACGCCGCGCTACGTCACCGTGCAGCCGGAGATGACGGCCGGCGAAGCGCTCGAACACATTCGCAGGACCGGGCCAGGCAAAGAGACGGTGAACGTCGTCTACATCGTCGATCAGCGCGGACGGCTAGTCGAAGACATCCGCCTCAGCTCACTCGTGCTCGCCGATCCGTCATCGAGGGTTGTCGACATCGACGATCCGCCGCTCGTGAAGATGAACGCGACCGACGATCGCGAAGAAGTGTTGAAGGCGTTCGAAAAATACGATCGCCTCGCGCTGCCGGTGACGGACGCCGACGGTCACATGCTCGGCATCATCACCGTCGATGACGTGCTCGACGTCGCTGAGCAGGAAGCGACCGAAGACATCCAGAAACTCGGCGGTATGGAAGCGCTCGACGCGCCGTACCTGCAGGTGAACGTCCTCTCGATGATCAAGAAGCGCGCTGGCTGGCTCTCGGCACTCTTCCTCGGCGAGATGCTGACGGCCACCGCAATGAGTTTCTTCGAAAAGGAGATCGCGCGCGCCGTCGTGCTGGCGTTGTTCGTTCCACTGATCATCTCGAGCGGCGGCAACTCCGGTTCGCAGGCGACGTCGCTGATCATCCGCTCGCTGGCGCTGCGCGAGTTGCGTCTTCGCGATTGGTTCCGCGTCTTCCGCCGCGAGATTCTTTCCGGCCTCGCGCTCGGCTCGCTTCTCGGCTTTATCGGCTTCATCCGCATCGTGCTTTGGGAAAAGCTCGGACTCACCGAGTACGGCATCCACTACATGCTCGTCGCGCTGACGGTCTGGTTCTCGCTGATCGGAGTGGTGATGTTCGGAACTTTGGCCGGTTCGATGCTGCCCTTCATCCTCCGCAAACTCGGCTTCGATCCCGCGACAGCATCCGCACCGTTCGTGGCCACGCTCGTCGACGTGACGGGACTCTGCATCTACTTCACAGTCGCGTTGATGATTCTGAAGGGAACGTTGCTGTAGCTACTCTTTCGGCGGTTGCCACAACTCGAAGCGGTTCCCCTCGGGATCCGTTGCCCATCCGAAGCGGCCGTAACCATCGTCGGAGACCTTCTCGTCAACGGTCGCTCCGGCCGCGCGAAGCTGGGCGAGCATGGCATCGAGATCGTCGACGCGGTAATTGATCATAAAGGGCGCGACGGTCGGATCGAAGTACTTCGTCGTCGCTGGAAATGTCGACCATACGGTCGTTCCGACTACGTCCGGCTGCTCCTTGTCGCGCCATTCGAACGATGCGCCGCCGTACGACGGGTCGACCGGAATGCCGAGGTGATCGCGATACCAGGCGCCGAGCGATTTCGAGTCCGACGCCTTGAAGAAGATGCCGCCGATTCCTGTGACTTTTTCCATTCGTTCTTCTCCTTTTCGCGGCGCAATGTACGTCCCTGACGGTACATCTCGCAGTCGCCCGTTCGGGTGATTTTGGGGTCAACCAAAGTATGAATCAGGGGATCAGGCCGGGATCTTTGCCTTTCAGCGTGAAGACCGTTGCGCCGGCGCCCGAGGCGACATTGTAGGCATAGCGATCGAGCGTTTGCGCGAGCATTCGCTGCGCGACGGGCGAGAGCGCGGTCTCGCGCTCCGCGAGTTTCTGCGCGACGGCGGTGCTCGCCGGCACTGGCGCCACGACCGCCACATGTGTAATTCCGTCGTTCTTCAGCCGGGCATACAACGCCTCAGGTGTTGGCGTTTCGAGGTATCGCGAAACACGCACTCCGTCGAAGTTTCCGCCGCCGCGCACGCGCCGCGTGAACCAGAACGTTTCGTTGAGACCGATGACGAGAACGCGCGCATCGGCGGGGACGAGGGCGTCGATCGACTGCACCGTCTTGAATGAGGAGCGCTGCTTCGTCAGAAACTCTGTGTCGGAGGCTGTCGCCGAAAGCAGCGAGAACGCCCCGCCGCGATCGACGAAGTATCCGATCAAAAAAAGCTGGACGACGATCGCCAGACCGAGAACGACACGCATCAGACGCCGCGGCGGCTGCGACCGCGCGGCAGGGATGGCGAGGAACGGCAGAAGGATCCGCGACGACGGCGCAAACAGGAACAGCAGAATTGCGGCGCCAATCAAAATCCACGGCAGCACGCCTGCCGAAAGCGTGCAGGCGGCGATAAGCGAAGCGCCGAGGCTTTCGTCGAGAAAGCGTCCGTCGAAAACGTAGTCGGACAGGAACGCCGCGCGATATCCCGCCACATGCGGTGCCGCGCTGGAGAAAAACGGCGCGATCGGATTCGCGGTCAGGATCATGTTGCGGATGAAGAAGATGGAGCCGATGGCGAGGCCGGGCAACAGGCCGCGCCAGCGGCGTGCAACGACGATTGCGACGATCGCGAACGGAATGAACGTGTATTTCGTCAATAAGCCTGCCGCGATCGCAATCGAGATCGTCGCTGCGTCGTCACCATCGAGTGCGAGAACAAGAATCGCGCAGATGCCGATGAGCGGCCAGTCGACCAGCGACCAGCCCGCGATGAGTGCGAGCGCGGGAGTGGTCACGATCGCGGCGAGTGCGAGCGCATTGCCGCGGGAAACGCGAAAGAACATCGCCGTCGCCGCGAGTGCCGCGCCGAGGTGGAGGAAGTGTGAGGCGATACCGCCGCCGAGTTGGCCGAGGATCGTCAGCAGTGGCAGGTCCGCCGATTCGATGCCGAGCGGAAAGTAGGAATGCGAAATCAGCGGCAGGTCGATGGCGCGGTGTTCTTTGACCCACGTCCACGGCACGGCCAGGTGATAGGCGAGCTCGTCGAGCGACGATGGCGGCGCCTGCGCGGCGATGAGCGCGCAAATGAAAACGATCGCCAGCGCGACGAGCACGAGCGGTTCGTCGATCACCGGCATCACCGGCGGACGCGATTCGAATCGCCGCACGAAAACGTAAATGCCGCCGACGCCGAACACGACCAGCATGATGCCCATCGACCACGAGGAGATGTGCAGCGTGCCGATGAGAAAACAGAACGCGCCGAAGATCGGATAGCCGAGTAGGAAGTCGCGCGGAAAATCGGCACCATCGGTCCGCCAATCGCGCGCGATTGCAGCGCGAATCGCGAAACCCGCACCGAGGATCGCGAACGCTTCGAACAGTGCCAGCAGAACCGACAGTCCGACGCGCGTGACGAGCAGCTCGACGAGAACGAATCGGTCGAGGAGAACGAGCAGAAGATAAAGCGCGATGACGATCGAGACGATGCGCTGAATCTTCGTCATGCGAATGTCTCAGAGCGGAGGCAGCGCCGCGCGCAACGCCAGGATGTCGCTGATGATCGCGCGCGCCACCTCGGGGCGGATCTGTGTGGTGCGGTCGCTCAACGCGGCCGGCGGATTGTCGTGCACTTCCATGAAGAAACCGTCCGCTCCCGCTGCTGCCGCCGCGCGCGCCAATGGCCGCGCGAACTGCGGCGTTCCGCCCGTCTGCTTCCCTTCGCCGCCCGGCTTCTGCATCGAATGCGTGATGTCGTACACGACCGGCGCGCCGAATCCGCGCAGGATCGGAAACGCGCGCATATCCACGACGAGGTTCTGATATCCGAATGACGATCCGCGCTCGGTGATGAAAACGCGGTTGTTCCCAACCTCGCGGCCCTTGTCGAGAATGTTCTTCGCCTCTTCCGGCGAAAGAAACTGACCCTTCTTGACGCCGACCGCTTTGCCCGTCCGCGCCGCCGCGGCAACGAGATCCGTCTGCCGGCAAAGAAACGCGGGAATCTGCAGGATGTCGAGCACCTCGGCCGCCCGCTCCGCCTGCTGCCACTCGTGAATGTCGGAGAGCAGCGGCAGCCCGGTCTCCTCTTTCACCGCGCGCAGGATGTCCAATCCTTCCTCGATTCCAGGACCGCGAAATGACTCGATCGACGTCCGATTCGCCTTGTCGAACGACGACTTGAAAACGAGATTGATCTTCAACTCGTCGCGTAACGCCAGAAGCGTCCGCGCCATCCGCAACGCATGCTCCCGCGACTCGATTACACACGGCCCGGCAATGAAAAGGGGAGGGTGATCGCCGCCGAAAGAGATGTCATCAGTGATGGCGATTGAACGCGTGCTCATGTGCCGCGCATTGTACTCACCGAGGTAGAATTGCGACGTGGCGAACGAGCTATTCGAAGTGCTGACGCAGTTCTACCGCGATGTCATCAAACCGGACTTTGATGACATTCGCGAAAAAATGGCCACCAAGGCCGATTTGGAGACCGTCCGCAGTGAGATGGCCACGAAGTCTGACCTGCAAGCCGTTCGCGATGAAATGGCCACGAAGGCGGATCTACAGGCCGTCCGTGCGGAAATGGCCACGAAATTCGATCTACAGACTGTGGAGCGCGGGGTGCAAGCGGAACTCCAGGTCGTACGCCAGGAGATGGCCACGAAATCCGAGCTGCAGGCCGTGGAGCGCGGGGTGCAAGCGGAACTCCAGGCCGTACGCCGGGAGATGGCCACGAAATCCGAGCTGCAGGCCGTGGGGAGTGGGGTGCAGGCGGAACTCCAGGCCATTCGCCGGGAGATGGTCACGTGGCCTGTCCTGATTCGTTTCCATGAGGACGTAATTCGACCGGAGATCGACGATGTGCGATCTAAGCTGGTGGACTTAGCCACGCGCGACGCGATGCTCACGCACGTTGATGGCATCTACGGCCGCTTTGATCGCCTCGAAACCGAATACCACGCGCTGACCGCTGCTGTTCGACGCCTTGAAGCTGAGATGAAGCAGCAGAACGCCAACATGGAAGTCTTGCGCGCTGAGATGTTCGAGGTGAGGAAACAAATCCTGGATCTAAGTCAGCGCGTTACAAACCTTGAGAATGTTCTCAACTAGCCTTCACGCGTAAGCAACCTGCGGCCGCGCACCCGCCCTTGCGCCCACCCACGTCGCGCCGACGTAGATCACGATCGAGGCAATCGAGAACCACACCGGCTGCGGGATCATGAACGCGTTCGCGATTCCGGCGCAGAGGAGCAGCGCGCCGACGATGTAGCCGGGGATCGGCGTTCCTGCGATTCGTGCGGCGAGCCAGGTAGCGGCGAAGGTCGCGATCAGCCAGCCCGTCAAGACGATCAGCAGGACCGACAGCGGCAGCGTCGCCACGAACGCCTTGACTTGCGTCATGTCCTGCATGTTCGTGCCGGGAGGAGGCGGATGGATTTGTGCGCGATTCCCTCCGCGCCGGCGACCAGCAGAAACGCCACGATCATCCCCACGATGACCGCGCCGATGCGGCGAAGAATCGTCATACCACCTCGCTTTCAACCGGCGCCATCGCCACGGTCGTCTTCGTCGACGACTTGTACGCGCGGCCGGCGGCGATGAACGAGCGGAAGAGCGGGTGCGGCGCGGTTGGGCGCGACTTGTACTCGGGATGGAACTGGCAGCCGAGAAACCAGGGGTGGCCTTCCAGTTCGATGATTTCGACAAACTTGCCGTCGGGAGAGAGACCGGTCACGCGAAAGCCGCGCTCCTCGAGCTGCGGCACGTACTCGGGATTGACTTCGTAGCGATGGCGATGGCGCTCATCGATCTGCTCCACGCCATACGCTTGCCGGGCGATCGAATCTTCTTTCAGCGCGCACGGATACTTGCCGAGCCGCATCGTGCCGCCGAGGGCGTCGACTCCGATCAGATCGCGCAGCTTGTAGATCACTTTGTACGGCGACTCATCGTCGAACTCCGTTGAATTCGCGCCGACCATCCCCACCATGTTGCGCGCGAACTCGATCGTCGCGCACTGCATGCCGAGGCAGATGCCGAGGAACGGGATGCGTTTTTCGCGCGCGTAGCGGATCGCGCGCAGCTTTCCTTCGACGCCGCGCGAACCGAATCCAGGGCCGACCAGAATCCCATCCACGCGTCCCAAATCGCCGTGATACCCCTCAGTTTCCAGCTCCTCGGAGTCGATGTAGACGATGCGAACCTTGACGTTGTTGGCGATGCCGCCGTGCATCAGCGCCTCGTTCAGCGATTTGTAGGAGTCGCCGAACTCGATGTACTTGCCGACGAATCCGATTTTGACCTCGTCCTCGGGGTGCCGAAGTTTGCGGATGATCTCTTCCCACTTCGTCAGCGCGCCGATCTCGTCGTGCGGCAGGTGGAGTTTGTCGAGCAGGATTTCATCGAGCCGTTCGCGCGAAAACGCCAGCGGCACCTGGTAGATGAATTCGACGTCGAGCGCGGGGATGACGGCGTCCTGCTCGACGTTGCAGAAGAGCGCGATCTTGTCGCGCATGTCGTCGGGGATGGCGTGCTCGGAGCGGCAGAGGAGAACGTCCGGCTGAATGCCGATCTCGCGAAGCTTCTGCACCGAGTGCTGCGTCGGCTTCGTCTTCATCTCGTCCGAGGCCTTGATGTACGGCACGAGCGTGAGATGAACGTTGATCGCATTGCCGCGGCCCACTTCGAGACGAAACTGGCGGATCGCTTCGAGGAACGGCAGCGACTCGATGTCGCCGACGGTGCCGCCGATTTCGACGATGACGACGTCAACGCCTTCACTCACTTCGCGAATGCACTTCTTGATTTCGTCGGTGATGTGCGGGATGACCTGGACTGTCTTGCCGAGGTAATCGCCGCGGCGTTCCTTTTCGATGACTTTGAGGTAGATGCGGCCGGTGGTGAAGTTGTTCTTGCGCGTGGCGCGCATTGATGTGAAGCGTTCGTAGTGTCCGAGGTCGAGATCGGTCTCGGCGCCATCGTCGGTGACGAAGACTTCGCCGTGCTGGAACGGCGACATCGTTCCGGGATCGACGTTGATGTACGGATCGAATTTCTGAATCGTGATGCGGAAGCCGCGCGCTTCGAGCAGCGCGCCGATGGAGGCCGCGGCGATTCCCTTGCCGAGTCCGGAAACAACGCCGCCCGTCACGAAGATGTATTTGGTGCTCATCGGTCATGCCTCCGGTTGGTTGAGAGAGTTTGGCCCGATGCCGCGGCGCGGTTCGGGCTGCTTGCTGGCGGGGAGAGTGGTGCTGGCTGTGGCGAAGAAGCGTGTGCGTGTGAGCACGCAGCTCACGAACGCTCTCCGAAGTTACTTTTTTTCAGCCAGTTCATGTTCGACGCGCGCAACATCCTCGGGGCGATCGACGCCGAGGTGGGGTCTTGTGGTTTGAACGACCCGGATTTTAAAGCCGTTCTGCAGCGCTCGCAACTGTTCGAGCGATTCCGCGAGCTCGAGAGGCGATGGCGCGAGAGTAGCGAGGGTTTTTAGAACGCCAGCCTGATAGCCATACATCCCGACGTGCCGTTGCGCTCCCGCGAGCGGCGAGCGTGAGAAGTAAAGCGCATCGCCGGAGAGTGCAGTGACTACTTTGACGACGTCGCGTGACTGCCGTTCGTCATCGTGTTCGATGCGCGATGCGAGCGTAGCCATGTCGACGCCGGTTTCCTGCAGGACGTCGATGACTGCATCGATCGAGTCGATATCGATGAGTGGCTCGTCGCCCTGAACGTTGATGACGTGTTCGTACTTTTCAGGAAGCAGATCGAGCGATGCGGCAATTCGGTCGGTACCGCTCTGAAATTCGCCTTCCGGTCTCACGAAACTGCCGTCGAACGATGCGACGTGGTCGGCGATGCGGTCGTCATCGGTGGCTACATACACGGCGCCGGCGCGCTTCGACTGCGCGGCGCGTTCGTATACGCGCTGAATCAACGACACCCCCGCGATCATCGCCAACGGCTTGCCGGGGAAGCGCGAGGATGCCCATCGCGCCGGAATTACAATGACCGCCTTCATGAGTGGAGCGAATTCTAACGGGGGAGTGGGGAGTGGGGTGTGGGGAGTGGGAGAAACAGCAAACTTGCCGGACGCGGAGCTTGCCTTGTCTCCCACTCCCCACTCCCCACTCCCCACTCCCAACGATCGCGTGCTCATCCGCCGTCTGATCATCATCGCGGCCGCGGTCTTTGTCGTTGTTGCCGCGGCCAGCCGGCTCGAACTGCTGTTCTCGCACAAGTTCTTCGACAACACCGGCACCGCGCAGTGGATCTGGCAGCAGAACCGGCTGGCGGACGGCAACGCGGCGGCGTTCTTTGCGACGCGTGAGTTTGACCTGCCGCCCAATCGTTCATTCACGCGGATCAAGATGCTCGGCGATCCGGAGTACACGCTCTACTTCAACGGCGTGGCGGTCGGCGGACGGCATGTCGGCGACGACAATGAAGCGCTCGATACCTATGACGTGAGCGAGTTGGCGCGCGACAAGAAAAATCGAGTGGTCGTCGCATTGCGCAGCGCGAACGGAGTCGGTGGGCTGATCGCGTCGATCGACCTGACGCAGGAGTTCGGCAACTTCGTCGTCACCGGCAACGACTGGCACATCGTCCGCCGCTGGCGCGACGATCTGCTGCTCCACGATCCACCGGCTGCCGACATCACGCGTCCGCAACTCCTCGGGCGTCCTCCCGCGCGGCGTTGGAACTACCTGGTGCAGCGCGATGCGAAACCGTTCGCGCCGGTGCAGCAGGTCATCGCGCCGCGCGAGTCATTCGACTTCGACACAGCGCTGCCGGAGATCGCAGTCATCGGCGGGACAGCGGTGACCGTCTCGCGCAAGACGCACGCGACCGCGTACGACTTTGGTCCTGTAGCGGGCCGCGCGCGATTCACGATTCGCAACGTTGGCGATTCCGCGCGCAACGTCACTGTGCGCTTCGCGAGCGATCGCTCCCAACTTTTCACCGTCGAAGGCGGCGTCGAGCAATTCGTCTTCGCGGCAGGCGAGCGGATCATCCTCGACGAAGAGATGCGCAATTTCCGCTACGTCACGGTTTACGGAAGCGCCGCCAGCGTTGACGTTGAAGTGATCAGAGCAGCACTTTGAGGACGAAGTAGTTGGCTGGCGTGATCGTCTTCGAATCCAGCGCCTGCGCGTCCTCGCGGGTGACGTGAAAGCGTCCGGCGGCGCCGAAGGTCGTGGTCTTCATGAAGAGATCGACGGAATCGATCTGCACGCCCGCCACGCCGGCGTTGTGCATCATCAGAAACGCCGTGGCGGTAAGCGTGTTGAAGACCTTCTCCTCGTTGTCGGCGGTGAGGTCGGCGCGAAGCGAATGCGGACCGGTCGAGATCACTTTGTGCTCGAAGATGCCGATGTCTTCAAAGCCGCGCTCGAATTTGCTGATCACGTTCTGCCCGAGACCTGTTCCCGGCGCGATCGCGACAGTTTCGGTGGCAACCGGCGGCGCCGCGGCTGCGGGTTGGGACGGCGTCAGTTTGCGAAGACGGATCGCGCTGCCGATCTCCGATGCTTTCGACGTCGGCACCGGTCTCTGTTCAACGCCGAGAAGCTCGCCGCCGCCGAGCCGCGTCACTTCCTCCGACTTGGCGACGTCGATCGCTGACGGATCGAGCGCGAGCACGCTTCCGTTCGTGAGCGTCATCCTTGCCTTGCCGTTGACGATCGTCCACTTCGCGCGCGCCTCGTAGCGGGTGCCGTCCTTCATCACGACCCAGTACGACGCGGCGACGAGTTGCGTGACGGTGAGGACGGCAAGCGTGGCGAGGATCAGCGTTTTCTTCATCAGTGTCTCCGGAATGGCGCCTCAGAACGCTCGATTATACTGACCCGATGCTCGTCGTCATGGAGGCCGGTGCACGGCCCGATCAAATCGAAGCCGTCGTCCGCCACATTGAGCGCATGGGCCTCAAGGCTCACGCCATCCCAGGTGCCAACCGTACCGCCATCGGCATCACCGGCAAACCGGGGACCGCCGACCCCGAGGTTCTCGAGAATTATCCCGGCGTCAAGGAAGTCATCCGCGTCTCGCACGCCTACAAGCTGGTCAGCCGCGAAGCGCGACCCGACGACAGCATCATTAATGTTGGCGGCGTGGACGTGGGCGGCAACGGCATCATCGTCGTTGGCGGTCCGTGTGCGGTCGAATCGCTCGATCAGGCGCGCGCGATTGCCGAGGGGATCAAGAACGCCGGCGGACAACTCTTCCGCGGCGGCGCGTACAAGCCGCGCACGTCGCCGTACTCGTTTCAGGGACTCGGCGAGCAGGGGCTGGAGATTCTGGCGCGCGTCCGCGAGGAGTTCGATCTCCCCATTGTCACCGAGGCCATCGACCACGAGGCGCTGGAACTGGTCGACAAGTACGCCGACTGCATCCAGATCGGCGCGCGCAACATGCAGAACTTCTCGCTGCTGAAAATGGCTGGCCGCGCGCGCAAACCGGTGCTGCTGAAGCGAGGGATGTCGGCGACGCTCGAAGAGTTGCTGCTGTCGGCCGAATACATCATGGCCGAGGGCAATTACAACGTGATCCTCTGCGAGCGCGGTGTGCGCACGTTCGCTGACCATACGCGCAACACGCTCGATCTCTCCATCATCCCGGCCATCAAGCGCATCAGCCATCTGCCGGTCCTCGTCGATCCGAGCCACGGCACCGGCAAGCGCAACAAAGTCGCGCCGATGTCGCGCGCCTCGATCGCGGCGGGCGCCGACGGCGTGCTGATCGAAGTCCATCACAAGCCAGAGGAAGCGCTCTCCGACGGTCCGCAGGCGATTCTTCCGGAGGCTTTCGCACAGATCGTTCGCGAGTGCGACGCGATCGCACGCGTGGTGGGCCGGTCATTGCAACCCGCGCTGACTGCTAGCGTTTAGGGGGTGGGGTGTTGGGGGTGGGGTGTGGGAGCTGAGTTACGGCGACGTTGCGCCGAGGTACACTGACTTCTCCCACCTCTGCGTCGGCTCTCCGCGCACCAGCCAAACTATGAGCGACAGCATCTATCGACGGCTCGAAGTCTGGAAAGAATCCATGCAGTTGGCGATCGACACCTACAAAGTGACGCAGACATTTCCAAAACACGAGCTTTATGGACTTACCTCCCAACTCAGACGGGCGGCAGTGTCGGTTCCGAGCAACATTGCCGAGGGTCGGGGCCGCGAGACAAAACGCGACTTCTGCCGATTCGTTGTCCAGGCGCGTGGATCGTTGTACGAGGTACAAACGCAGATCAGCATTGCTGATGCTTTGCACTACGCCACGAGGGATGATCTCGCTCGACTGACAAAACGCTCCGAAGTCGTCGTTCGCCTCTTGAATGGTCTCATTCGGCATCTCACGGACGGCGTTGACTCATCTCCCACACCCCACCCCCTTCCCCCCACCCCCAAATCCCCGTGATATATCCAAAACCGTAATGCGCCGCACAAAAATCATCGCCACGCTTGGCCCCGCGTGCTCGTCCGA
>DASYJY010000204.1:0-9264 GCA_035995985.1 Thermoanaerobaculia bacterium
ACCGGACACATCACGCAAGTCATCGGCGCCGTCGTCGACGTGCAGTTCGAGGGTCATCTGCCGGCGATTTTGAACGCGATCGAGACCAAGAACGGCGGCAACCGCCTGGTGCTCGAGGTCGCCCAGCACCTGGGCGAGAACACCGTGCGCAGCGTGGCGATGGATATCTCCGAGGGGTTGGTTCGTGGCCAGACCGTCACCGACACCGGCGCGCCGATATCGGTGCCGGTTGGCGAGGAGACGCTTGGCCGTATCATCAACGTCATCGGTGAACCGGTCGACGAGGCCGGCCCGGTGCCGACCAAGCTCCGCCGCGCCATCCACCAGGAGGCTCCGGCCTTCACCGATCAGTCGACCGAGGCGGAAATCCTGGTCACCGGCATCAAGGTGGTCGATCTGCTGGCGCCTTACGCCAAGGGCGGCAAGATCGGACTGTTCGGCGGGGCCGGTGTCGGCAAGACCGTGCTGATCATGGAGTTGATCAACAACGTTGCGAAGGCGCACGGCGGCTATTCAGTGTTCGCCGGCGTCGGCGAGCGGACGCGCGAAGGGAACGATCTCTGGCTCGAATTCGCCGAGACCGGCGTCATTGTCCCGGGCGATCCATCGAAATCGAAAGCGGCGCTGATCTACGGCCAAATGACCGAGCCGCCGGGCGCGCGACTTCGCGTCGGACTGACCGGTCTCACCGTCGCCGAGCATTTCCGCGACGCCGAAGGTCAGGACGTGCTGCTCTTCATCGACAACATCTTCCGATTCACGCAGGCCGGTTCCGAAGTTTCCGCACTCCTCGGCCGCATGCCGAGCGCGGTCGGATATCAGCCCAACCTCGCCACGGAAATGGGCGAGCTGCAGGAGCGCATCACCTCCACCAAGCGCGGCTCGATCACCTCGGTGCAGGCCATCTACGTTCCTGCCGATGACTTGACCGATCCCGCGCCGGCCACCGCCTTCGCTCACCTCGACGCGACCTCGGTTCTCTCGCGCCAGATCGCGGAGCTCGGCATCTACCCCGCCGTCGATCCGCTCGCATCGACGTCCAAGATTCTCGATCCGCGCATCCTCGGCGATGAGCACTACAACACCGCCCGCGCCGTGCAGGCCGTTCTCCAGAAGTACAAGGATCTGCAGGACATCATCGCCATTCTCGGTATCGACGAGTTGTCCGAAGAAGACCGCATCATCGTCAACCGCGCTCGGAAGATTCAGCGCTTCCTCTCGCAGCCGTTCCACGTTGCCGAGCAGTTCACCGGCATCAAGGGGCAGTACGTCAAGATCGCCGACACGATCAAAGGTTTCCGCGAGATCGTCGAAGGAAAGCATGACGACATCCCCGAGCAGGCCTTCCTGCTCATGGGCACGATCGAGCAGGTGCTCGAGCGCGCCGAGCAGATGAAGAAAGAAGCCGCGTAAGGAAACGCGATGGCCGACGCACTTCCGACCAAGATCAATCTCACCGTCGTCACGCGCGAACGGAAGATCATCGACATCGAAGTCGATGAAGTCGTGCTGCCAGCGAGCGACGGTGAGATCGGCGTGCTCCCCGGCCACACTCCGCTCCTCACGACGCTGAAGATCGGCCAGATGCGCTACCGCGTTGGCACCACGGTTCATCGCATGGTGCTGTCGTGGGGATTCGCCGAAGTGCTGCCGGACCGCGTGATCGTGCTCGCCGAGCGCGGCGTGCTGGCCAGCGAAATCGACCCCGCCGCCGCCGAAGCCGAGCGCATCGCCGCGGAGAAAGAGCTGCAGTACCTCTCATCGCACGATCCCGAGTTCAACCGCGTGGAAGCGCGGCTCGAAGAGTCGGTGGCGATGATCGGCATCGGCCGCGACCACTGAGGTCACGGCGTTAAGCTTGCATCCCCTTGCGCGACGTTTCGTCCAATATGGAATCCTGGCTCGACCACTTCGCGTCGACGAACTTTCGTCGTAGCAGCGACACGGCGCACGATCTCAAGACGCCGCTGAATGTCGCCGTGCTCAATCTCGAGCTGCTGCGGATGCGCGTCGCGAAGCTGACCGGCGGCGAGGACGAGAAGGTCAACGCGTACGCCAAGGCAATCGAATCGGAGCTCCGCCGGATGGCGCGGATTTTCGACACCTTCTTTGTTCTTTCCACACCGCCGAAAGATGATGAAGAGCCGGCCGAGATTGACCTCTGTCCGTTGTGCACCGAGGCCGCGTCCGGCGCGAAGTACGAGCTGGCCGGCGTGGATGGCTCGTTCAAAATCCGCGGCCACGATTCCAGAATTCGGCAGGCGCTCAAGATGTTTTTTGAGGGCGCTTCACGGTTGCTGGATGAGATCGGACGCAGTGCTTCCGTTGAACGAGGGCCGGGCGTTTTTACAATCGAAATCACCGGCAACCCGTCGTCGTCGGACTTCGAAATCACGAAGATTTTCAAGTTCTACTACACGGATGCGCTTGGCAACGCGGACCTCTCGCTCGCTGCCGCGCGGCTCATCGCCGAAACGTACGGCGGTGAACTGAACGCTCTGGAGGAACGTGATAAGGTTTCGATCAGGTTGTCATTCCCAGGTGAATAGATGAAAAAAGTGCTGATCGTTGATGACGACCGGGCGACGAGCGCCGGCATGGCCGACGTTGTCGAGGAATGGGGCTACGAAGCGGAAGTCGCCGGCACGGTAAAAGCCGGCTGGAGCTCCGTGTCGAAGATGGTCCCCGACGTCGCCATCGTCGATCTCAAGCTTCCGGACGGGTCCGGCCTCGACCTGCTGCACCGCATCAAGGAAACGTATCCTGACGTCTCGGTCGTGATCCTGACCGGCCACGCCACCGTCGACTCGGCCGTAAAAGCGCTGAAAGTCGGCGCTGAAGATTACGTGACGAAGCCGGTCGACCTCCCGCGTCTGCAGGTCATCCTGAAGTCTGTCGAAGACAAACAGATGATGAAGCAGGAGATCCTCGAGCTTCGCCGGCAGCTGCAGAAGATGGGCGCGCTCGGTCATCTGGTCGGCAAGTCGCCGCGGATGCAGAAGCTATTCGAAGAGATCGAGATGGTTGCGAACACCGACGCGAACGTCTTCATCGTCGGCGAGTCAGGGTCAGGCAAGGAAGTCGTCGCCAACACGATTCATTCGCTGTCGCGCCGGCGCCTCAAGCCGTTCATCGCCTTTAACTGCGGCGCGATATCGCCGACGCTGATCGAGTCCGAGATCTTCGGCCACGAAAAGGGCGCCTTCACGAATGCCATCAAACGCCGCGAGGGCTACTTCGAAGTGGCCAAGGGCGGAACCGTCTTCCTCGACGAAATCACGGAGATGCCGATCGAGCTGCAGGTCAAGCTGCTGCGCGTGCTCGAAGAAGGGAAGTTCCGGCGCGTCGGCGGCAACGAGGAGATCTACATCGAGGCGCGCGTCATCGCAGCGTCGAACCGCGATCCACAGAAGGCCATCGTCGACGGCAAGATGCGCGAGGATCTCTACTACCGGTTGAATGTCTTCCCGATCGAAGTTCCGCCGCTACGCGAGCGTCTCGAAGACATCCCGCTCTTCTCGCACTTCTTCCTGCAGAAGTTGAATGAGACGGAAGAGAAGAAGGTCGAGAACATCGAAGCGGACTTCATCGAGGCGCTGCAGCAGTACGAGTGGCCGGGCAACGTCCGCGAGCTGCGCAACGTCATCAACCGCGCGTTCATCATGGCGCGCGGCACCAGCCTCACTGTCGAGTGTCTCCCCGACAAGCTCCTCGGCGCGCGCAAGCGGCGCACGCGCGACGGCGTCATGATCCCGCTCGGCCAGCCGATGGAAGAGGTGGAGCGCATTGTCATCGAAGAGACGCTGCAGATGACCGACGGCGACCGTCGCAAGACCGCCGAGATCCTGGGCATCTCCTACAAGACGCTCTACAACAAGACGAAAAAGTACAAGGCCGCCGGCGGCGGAGACGACGAAGAAGACGATTCTTAGTCGCCGCTAAACTCCACAGCCAGTAGGATTTTTCGCCTTCCTGACGTCGCGGTGCTATCGTCCGCGGCTCGATCAATCCGGCGCCTCGCGTACGCGCGTGCCTCACGCACGCGCGAGGAATTCCGGCGTCAGCGTAAAAGGTTGGGCGTTCCGCAATGGCCAAAAACCTCGTCATCGTCGAGTCTCCCGCGAAAGCGAAGACGATCAACAAATTCATCGGCAGCGACTACGTCGTCAAAGCTTCCGTCGGTCACGTCCGCGATCTGCCGAAGAGCGACCTCGGCGTCGATGAGGACACTTTCGAGCCGACCTACGAGATTCTCGAAGGTAAAGAGAAGGTAGTCGCCGAGCTGCGTGCAGCCGCGAAAAAGGCGAGCATCGTCTACATCGCCTCTGACCCTGATCGCGAGGGAGAAGCGATCGGCTGGCACGTCATGAACCTCCTCGGCGGCGACTCCAAGAAGGTCCGCCGCATCCTCTTCCACGAAATTACGAAGAACGCGGTTCGCAAGGCCATCGATCAGCCGGGCGAGATCGACATGAATAAGGTGAACGCGCAGCAGGCCCGGCGCGTCCTCGACCGCCTGGTCGGCTACAAGCTCTCGCCGCTGCTGTGGGACAAGGTCCGCCGCGGTCTATCCGCCGGCCGCGTGCAGTCGGTGGCGATGAAGATGATCGTCGACCGGGAAGAAGCGATCAAAGCGTTCGTCCCCGAGGAGTACTGGACGTTCGCTGCGAAACTCGGTGCGGGCGTACCGCCGCAGTTCATCGCCAAGCTCTCGAAGATCGACGGCAAGAAAGCCGACGTTACGAATGAGGAGCAGGCCCGCGTCATCGAGGCCGTGCTCAAGTCGGGCAGCTACGTCGTCGAGTCAGTGGCGCGGAAGGAAAAGAAGCAGACTGCCGCCGCGCCGTTCATCACTTCGACGCTGCAGCGCACCGCATACAACCGCTTCAAGTATCCCGTGAAGCGGACGATGCAGATCGCGCAGAAGCTGTATGAAGGCAAGGAGCTCGGCTCCTTCGGCCACGTCGGCCTGATCACCTACATGCGTACCGACTCGGTCCGCATCAGTGACGATGCGATCGCTGAAGTTAGAGAATATATCGATGCGAAATACGGTGCTGATATTCTCCCGGAAAAGCCAAACGTATATCGTGTCAAGAAAGCTGCACAGGCGCAGGAGGCCCATGAGGCCGTCCGCCCGACGTCGCTGGAATTCGATCCGGAGAAGATCAAGGACCACCTCACCCGCGAGGAGTACAACCTCTACAAGCTGATCTGGGATCGCTTCGTCGCGTCGCAGATGAAGCCCGCCCTCTTCGACGTCACCGACGTCGATATCCGCAACAGCGCTTACACCCTTCGTGCCTCGGGTGAAGTGCTGAAGTTCGCCGGCTTCCTGGCAGTCTTTCGGGACGCGTCGGTGGAAGGTGCCGAAGATGACGAAGAGAAGCCGGACGACAGCAAAGCGCTGCCGGCGATGAACGAAGGCGACGCGCTGTCGCTCATCAATCTCGACACGCGTCAGAATTTCACTCAGCCGCCGCCGCGCTACACGGAAGCGACGCTGGTCAAGGCGCTGGAAGAGAACGGGATCGGACGGCCGTCGACGTACGGCTCGATCATGACCACCATCCAGACCCGCGACTACACCTACAAGTCGGACGGCAAGTTCTTTCCGACGCAGCTTGGCATGCTGGTCACGAAGCTTCTCAAGCAGTCCTTCGGCGACATCATCGACGAGGGCTACACCGCGGAACTGGAGCAAAAGCTCGACGAAATCGAAGAGGGTCAGGTCGAGTGGCACGAGGCCATGCGCGAATTTTCGGTCAAGTTCAACAAGGACTTAGCGCGCGCCGGCAAAGAGATGGTCGAGGTGAAGCGCACCGGCGTCGAGACCGACGAGATCTGCGAAAAGTGCGGCTCGCCGATGGCGATCAAGTTCGGCCGCTTCGGCGAGTTTCTGGCCTGCTCGAATTATCCGGAGTGCAAGAACACCAAGGAGACCGCTCGCGGCGACGTCGCCGAGCAGCCCGAGGGCGAGACGATCATCTGCGACAAATGCGGCAAGCCGATGCAGCTCAAGCGCTCGCGCTTTGGCCAGTTCTACGCCTGCACCGGCTATCCCGATTGCAAGAACACGAAGGATCCGCGGCTGTTGAAGGCCGACATCCCGACCGAGCCGCAGCCGCCCTGCGAGAACTGCGGCAAGGAGATGGTGCTCAAGTCCGGACGCTACGGTCCGTTCTTCTCCTGCTCTGGCTATCCAGATTGCAAAACCATTCGCAAGATCGGCGGCGGCAAGGGTTCGCCTCCGAAGCCGACCGGCGTGAAATGTGAGAAATGCAACGAGGGTGAGCTGGTTGAGCGCCGTTCGCGCCGCGGTATCTTCTTCTCCTGCTCGCGCTATCCGAAGTGTGACTTCACGCTGAACAACCGTCCCGTGCCGCGCCCTTGTCCGAAATGCGCGGCGCCGTATCTCCTGGAGAAGGAAACCAAGCGCGAAGGGCACATCGAATACTGCAACAATGCGGAGTGCGGCTACCGCGCGCCCATCGCGGCGATGCCGACTGCGGCCAACGAATAACACGACGCATTCGATGAGCTAAATCAGTATTCATTCGATTCTCATTCACTTCGAATTTACTCCGATTTAGTAGCAACTATTGACGCGCTACTCCTCCGCGCTAAACTCTCGGGTACGGAGGTCCACCCATGACGAAGGTTTCCTCGCGCTGCGTTGCCGTGCTGTCGTTTTGCGTTGCCGCATCGTCGTTCGCGCAGCCGGCGCTGAACGTTTCCGACCGCGTCATGCTGCGTCAGATCCTGCAGGCGATGCCGAAGGGCGGCGACCTCCACAATCACCTCTCTGGATCGGTCTACGCTGAGTCGTACCTCCAATACGCGGCTAACGACGGCATGTGCCTCGATTCCGTGAAGCTCACCATTACCCAATGCCCGACGGCAGCATCGACTTCGATCGTTCCGGCGGCGACCGTCTTCGCACCGTACTCATCGTTCTACGGCGAGATGCTCGATGCGTTGTCGATGCGGCAATTCCGCTCGGGCGTTGAATCCGGTCACGATCACTTCTTCAATACCTTCGGCAAGTTCAGCGCGGTCTCGAAAACGCACGTTCCGGAGATGCTCACGCAGGATGTCTGGCGGCTGGCCAGTGAGAACGTCGACTACCTCGAAACGATCTTCGCCCCCGATTTCGGAAGTGCTCGCGACATGCTGAAGGTCGTCAAGCCGGAGCAGTCCTTCTCCGAAATGCGGACGGCCATGATGCAGAGTGGCCAGGTGCCGCCGATCATTGCTTCGTCACGGACCGTGATCGATCGCGCCGAGGCCTGGATGCGCGGCAACCTTCATTGCGGCACTGCGAATGCGCAGCCTGGATGCGACTCCACGGTGCGCTACATCTACGAGTTGCATCGCGGCGTACCACTGCAGCAACTCTTCGCGGAGATGGTGGTCGGCTACGAGCTCGCCAGCGCCGATCCGCGCGTGGTCGGCCTCAATCCGGTCATGCCCGAGGACAGCTACATCTCGATGCACGACTTCGACGATCAGATGAAGATGTTCGCGTTTTTCCATCAGCTCTATCCGAAGATTCACCTCTCCACGCACGCCGGCGAGCTCACGCCCGGCCTTGTCGAGCCGGAAGGTCTGCGCGATCACATCCGCGACTCGGTGATGATCGCTGGCGCCGAGCGCATCGGCCACGGCGTCGACATAACGTACGAAGACGATGCCGCCGGATTGCTGAAGACGATGGCGGCGCGCCACGTCGCCGTCGAAATCTGCCTCACCAGTAACGACGTAATCCTCGGCGTTTCCGGAAAGGCACACCCGCTCCGCTACTACCTGGCCGCCGGAGTCCCGGTCACGCTGGCCACCGACGATCCCGGCGTCTCGCGTGACGATATGACCAACCAATACATGCGCGCGGTGCTGGATCAGGGCCTCGACTACGCGACCCTGAGACGTCTCGCGCGGAACAGCCTGGAGTACTCCTTCGCCGAGGGCGAGTCGCTCTGGTCGAACCACGACTATTCGAAGATGGTGAGCGCATGCAGCGACGCGTCATCGTCCACTTGCAAGACATTCCTCGCAGCGAATACGAAAGCGCGCATCGAGTGGCGGCTGGAGCAGCGGCTACGCCACTTCGAGGCGAGCTGGAAGTGACGACAGAAACGCACGCACCGGCTCCGTGATCAGGCCGTAGTCGATGAGGAACGTGTCGTGGCCGTTGGGCGACGAGATCCGCTCGTGCTGCACCGGCGTGCCGTTCGCCATCATCGCGGTTTCGACGCGCTCGACTTCGCTGACCGGGAAGAGCCAGTCGGTGTCGAAGGAGACGAGCAGGGTGCGCCCCTTCCATTTCGCGAAGGCCTGCTGGAGTGAGCCGTGCTGCTCTTCCAGGTCCATCTCGTCCATCGCCGCCTGGACGCGGATGTAGGAATTAGCGTCGTACTGCACGGCGAACTTGCGTCCCTGATATTCGAAATACGAGTCGATCTCGAACTGCCGCGTGTTGCCGCGACGACGCCGGCCGAACTTCGACTGCAGCGACTGCGCCGAGAGGTAGGTCATGTGGCCGACCATCCGCGCAATCTGCAAACCTCGCAGCGGCTCAGGGTGATCGTAGTAGTCGCCGCGGTTGAAGCGCGCATCGCTCTCGATCATCTTGCGGCCGATGACGTGCCAGGCGATGCCCTGCACCGGTACCGCGGGACCAGCGGCCATGGTGATGATCGAATCCATCAACTCGGGATAGCACGCCGCCCACATCAGTACCTGCATCCCGCCGAGGGAGCCGCCGGCGACCGCAAGGAGGTGCGTGATGCCGAGCCGCTCGAGAAGGATTTTCTGCGAATGCACCATGTCCTCGATGGCGGGCCACGGGTAGCGCGATCCGTACGGCTTTCCCGTTGCCGGATCGATCGACTGTGGCGCGGTCGTGCCGTAGCAGGAGCCGGGGATGTTCGCGCAAATCACGAAGTACTTGTCGAGATCGATGCCCTTGCCGTGACCGATCAGTCCGTCCCACCAGCCGGAACGCTCGTCGACGGAGTCGGTGTACTTGCCCGCCGCGTGCGCGCTGGCGGACAGCGCGTGACAGACCAAGATCGCATTCGACTTGTCGTCATTCAGCTCGCCGAACGTTTCGTAGCGAATCGAGAACGGAGCAATCGTTGAGCCGTGCAGGAAGCGAAAGCCGTCATCGAGCACTAGGTTTTTCGGCGGGGCGGCGACGAAGGTGTTCTGCAGCAACTGAGGCATTGCCTTCGAAGGATAGCAGTCCGGCGACACCCGCGCCCT
>DASYJY010000205.1:0-15700 GCA_035995985.1 Thermoanaerobaculia bacterium
TGGAACCGTGAATATCGCCGCTCCGACTTCCGGCTATGCACTCGACGTCAATGGATCCATTCACGCTTCGCAAGTCATCGGAGCGACCTATCAGGACGTCGCCGAGTGGGTTCCCGCCACGGCGAAGATGTCGCCGGGGACCGTCGTCGTCGTCCGGCGCGGCGCGAAGAACACCGTCATGCCGTCGGCCTCTGAGTATGCGACGACCGTAGCCGGCGTCGTCTCCGAAAAACCGGGACTGATTCTCGGCGAGTCGAGCGACTCGAAAGCGATGATCGCCACTACGGGCCGGGTGAAAGTCCACGTCGATGCAAGCGGCGGCGCAATTGAAGCAGGCGATCTCCTCGTCACCAGCGGGAAGCCAGGGATGGCCATGAAATCCCAGCCTGTCGACCTCGGCGGTGTGAAGATTCATCGGCCTGGAACACTGATCGGTAAAGCTCTCGAGTCCCTTCCAAACGGTGAAGGGGACATCCTCGTGCTGCTTTCATTGCAGTGATTCAGGCAGTGGTTCAGTAGGACTCTCAGGTGAAACGTTCACCATCGCCCGTTGCACTTCGAGAGCGCGCGAGCAGATGCGTCCGTACACCTCGCGCGCGCGGCGCTTGTGAACCAAAAAGCGCATGACCGCTTTCGAACGGCGGCCAAAGACGGAGACGTAGTCGAGTTTCATTACCAACCGGATTACGCAGCCGATCAAGAACGGCAGCGCGAGAATGCCGAACGAAATCGCTACGCCGGCTGTGCGTGCCCAGAGCTGGAAGAGAAGGGCGATGCCGGCGAAGACGACGGCGGCCACCGCCATCGCGATTACGTAGAGCGTGCCCACTTCGCGGTGGATGGTGACGAGCAGCACTTCTTCGAACAACACGCGCTTGCGGGTGACGTCGTAGCCTTCGCGCGTCTCGCATTCGATCGCATCGGCGGTTTCGTACACCGCTTCGCGCAACATCACGCCGACGTTGCGGCCCAGGAGCTTGCGCTTGACCGGCGTCACTTCTTCACCTTCGACAGTCCGACGATGAGGACCGCGATCCAGGCGATGCCGCCGACGATTTCCAGGATGGCCACGATGATGATGATGATCAGGCCGATTTTCGAGCGGCCTTCCGCGCGCAGCTGTTTGAAGGCTTTGCGCGAGTAGTACAGCGACGCGGCCGCGAACGGGATGCCCATGAACATGAACGAAAAGAAAAGGCCGGCGATCATCGCGATGCGCGCCATCGATGCGTAGTCGCGATACCGCGTCGCCGCCGGCGCCAGCGCGTCGTCGGCCCGCAGCCGGTCGAAACACGAGGGACAATGCGGCCCCGCGCCGACGTCCATGTTGCAGAGCGCGCAGATGAAGAGTCCGCAGCGTGTGCAGTTCGTGACCGCCGCGTTGCGCGCGTGATTGGCGCAGGCATTCGCGCCGTCCGGCGTCAGAGCAGCAGCGACGCTGACGACTTCAAGCCGTCTTTGCGGCGGCCGGAACGCGGTCGCTTCGAACGGCTTGTAACAGTCGGGACAGGTGATGGTCCCGCTCTGGATCCAATCCGCCGTCAGCCGCGCATTGCAGCGCGGACACGACGGGCCTGCGTACGATTTCAGTGAGGCGGGAGCGTCCATATCGGAACCGGCTCAGGCGATGTTGACGACGCGCGTATGGGCAAGCATGTCGTGGATCCCCTTTCGGTCGTTGTTGAACAGCGCCACGACCGCCGAGAAGGGAATGAGCTTTGCCGCCGCGCGTCCCCATGCCTGGCCGGTCGTCACGTCGGCGCCGGTTTCGGAGACGACTCTGATTCTGAGCGCTTTCTTTCCCAGCGTTTGACCCGACGCCGCGGTCATCAACCCTTCGTATGAGAGGGTGATCACGAGGCTGAATAAAACGCTTACGCACGAGAGCACCCACTGCGTGCCACCCCGCATCGCCACTCCAATCGCAAATCCCATCGCGAAATTGACCACGTAAAGAATGACCGCGTCGGCCAGGTACGCCCAGAAACGACGGCCGATCGGAGCGAGATCGAGCGGACCGCTGACGCCGGAACGGACGTCGAGCAATTGCTCAGTCTTGCACGTCGCGCAGTACGGCTTCCCGCCGATTTCAACGAGGCAATCGCGGCAGAACGTAGAGCCGCACCGGCCACACCGGCGCACCCCTTCCGACACATCGACATGATTCCGACAGATCATCGCAACCTCGGGCTCTCTATTGGATTTGGATTGAAGGCCGTCATCCTACCGGATGCGGGCGGACGGAGGAAGGTTCGGCGCAAGAGTGCCGCCGACAACTAGCAGTGATAACGATCGGACGAGTCTCGCAACTGTCTCAAAACCTTTTGGGGATGCCTGCTTGTTTGAGGACCGCATCGGCGGTGTGCCGGGACTTGATTTGCTGATCGACGACGAAGTAGTGATTCGTGATCGGACTGAACCAGATCTCGTGATCACCTTTTTCTTGTCGGTCGAAGCGACAGGCGTTGTCGCGCAACACTCGTTGAAGCTCCCGAGTAAACGACAAAGACATTCAGGATGCCAGCGTCACGAGCTCCTGCCGGTGGCTGGTCAGCTCAAAGGCGAGACCGTCGCTCGGAACGTTGCCGGGAAGGAGACCATTCGCTTCGAGCAGCTCAGGAATCATGGTCCGGAGCCTCGCTGTCAGCTCCTCGATCGTCGCAGCCTCGGTGGCTAATCCCGGCACATCGTCGCTCATGGCAACCCAAACATTCGCTTCCGGGTCCCAATCTGCCTGAACGTGGTACGTGTTCGACTCCATCGCGGTTGAAAGCATAGCAGGAACACGATTGCGACGATCCTCAGATGACGCAGATCCGACGCAGAAAAAACCGTCCTAAATCGGATCGCGGTAGCGTCGCAGGCGCACCGCGCCGGCGACGCATATTGCCGCGATGACAAGGCCGATCCACAGGCCGGGCCTGGTCAGGAATTCAAAGGGGTGGGAGGGCCAAAGCATCATCATTCCGCTTCCCTTTGCAGGGTCGCCTTCCATCCCGCCGCTGATGCGCGAGGCGAGCATGTTCGCGAAACGGGTGGTGTTGAAGGCGATTTTCTCGATAACGCCGATTGCGGCGAGTGGCAGGAAGGCCCATAGAAACGGCAGGCGCTTCGCCCATGCGGAGACAAGCAGGAGCCAGCCGAAGATCGGGGCGTAATAGAGCGAGTGGACGGTGATGAGGTGATAGAACATGCCTGACGTCATCCGCAGCCACGGCAATTGCCACAGGGCGGCGGCGCTCTGCCCGTGCATTGACAGATAGGTGGTGCTCGCCAGCAGCATGATCAGTTGCGTCACGATCGCGAGGACGAACGTGACCACCGGCAGGACGATCATCGGCACGGCCATCTTGGAGAGCACTGCAGTCCAATCGGAGACCGGCATCGATTTCCAGAAGAGAACGCTGCGGTCGCGGCGCTCGCCGTAGAGCGCATCGAGACAATAGAAGATGGCGACGAGCAAGGTAGTGCCCATCAGTGCGGCGGCGACGATCTCGTCGTGCGAGGCGAGCTTGCCCGCTTCCAGATTGTGTCTTACGGCTCCGATTGAGGCGAGCGCGATCACTTCCGCCACAATGAGCGGCGCGATATAGATCGAGCGGTTCTCCCACAGCTCGCGACGTATCGACCAGAAAAGCGGTCCGTTCATGGCGTCGCTCCCTGGCTCTCCATCACCGCCACGAACAGATCGGCGAGACTCGGGTTGCGCACTTCCCCAAGCGCGGCCAGCTGCTCGCGATCGACGCCATCGACCAGCAGGATGCTGCGTCCGAGGACTTGACGCTCGTGGATGGGGTGAAGCGCGCGAGCGGCGTCAAGGCGGTCCGGACGGACCACGACCTCGAGATAGCGCGACTCGAACTGCTCCATGCTCGAGTTGAGGACGATGCGGCCGCGGTTGATGAAGACGACATCGGTGAGCACGTCTTGGATCTCTTCGACCTGATGCGTGGTCACCAGAATGGTGCGGCTCTGATCGAAGTAGTCGTTCAGCAGCGAGTCATAAAACTGCTTGCGGTAGAGGATGTCGAGGCCGAGTGTCGGTTCGTCCAGGACCAGCAGCCTGGCATCGACGGCCATGACCAGCGCCAGGTGAAGCTGCGTGACCATGCCCTTCGACAACTCCCGCACTCTGGCGTCGCGTTTGATCGACGTCCTGGCCAAAAAAACCTCGGCTTTCGCGCGATCGAATCGCGGGTGCACGCCGCCGGCATAGTCGAGCAGTTGAGAAACGCGAATCCAGCGCGGCAGGACTGCGACGTCGGAGATGTAGGCGACGTCGCGCATCAGTTCCGCGCGCGTGGTCCACGGATCGCGCCCGAGAACGGTGAGCTGCCCCTGGTATTGAGTGAGGCCGAGGATTGCGTTGAGCGCGGTGGTTTTGCCGGCGCCGTTCGGACCGATCAGGCCGACGATGCGCCCTTCCTCGACACTCAGATCGACACCGTCCAGCGCGACCGTCGTCCCGAAGGCTTTTCGAATGCCCCGCGCCTCGATGACCGCCATCAGCGCTTCCCCTCGCGTTGTTTGAGGAGCTCCTTTGTCGTCAGCCCGAGCCGCTGAATCTTCTCCTGAATCCGCGGCCATTCCTCTTCCAGAAACTTCTGCCGCTCGTTGCGCATAAGAAGATCGCGCGCTCCGACATTGACGAACATTCCGCGGCCGCGCTTCATCTCGACCAGGTCCTCGTCGACGAGCTCCTGGTAGGCTCTCAGCACCGTGAGCGGATTGACTCGATAGTCCGTGGCCACGGTGCGCACCGATGGGATGGCGTCGCCTTCCTTCAGCAACCCTTCAAGGATCATGGCGACGATACGGCCCCGAAGCTGCCGATAGATTGGTTGTGTGTCGTCCCATTCGCGGTCCATTCGGTGGCGTCATTTCATTGTAAGCGGCAGCGGTCCACCGGCATTGAAAAAAGGCGCGAGGCAGATCCCGTGGCGGGCGGCGATCATCGCGATTTCATCAACGAGCTTTGGAGTGATGGCGCCCCGTCCGCGGGAGAAGGGCTCAAACCGTCCTTCCAGCGCGAGAGCCATGCCTTCGAGCAGGCATCCGTGGGCGACGTCGGGGAACGGGTGGCGATTCAGAATGCCGTGAAGATCGGGGTCGAACGTCATCCCGCCCGTGATCTGTCCAAGCCCTCCTAAAAAAATTGTGGCTTGGGAGGTCTCGGCATCGGGAGAGAGATTCTTCGGATAACCGGCATCGCAGACGAGCGCGTCGGGCGCGATGTTCCGCAATAGAAGAGACGAGGAGGGGAGGCTGGCCGCGCAAATCACCAGATCGGCTTTCTCGGAAAATTGTGCGAGGTCTGTTTCGATCTCGACCTCGACTCCGTTGGATTCCAGCTCTGCCGCCAGCCGGCGGAGCCGCTCCGCATTGCGTGCGTAGAGCTGCACCCGCTTGACCTTCGTTGCCAGGCAACGGACGCTTCCTGAACCGACGTCTCCCGTTGCTCCGACTACGAGCAGTGTCGAGCGCCGAAGGTTGCGTCCCTGCAATGCGCACATCGTCTCGATGCCCTGAACGATGAACGCGACCGTCAGCGTGTTGCCGGTGGTGAAGACGGTGTGCTGTCGCGGCGGGAGTTGATCGAACTTCCCTTCGAGGAGGATGGAGCTGAATCCGCCGAGGCTGACGATCCTGGCGCCTGCCTTGATCGCGTAGGCCGCGGCTGCCCGAACGCGGGTCAGGTTCTCCTGCACAAAAGCAGCATGCAGATGGTCGGGAGAAATGAACGAGTCGATGTAAAGGCCGTGCGCCTCGATGTAAGATCCATACGCCTTCGCGTGGCCGATCGATTTCACATCGACGCGGCAGACGGCTCGGGGCGGAATCCATGGAAGGATGTCCTTGATCTCGTCGTCCGGCAGAGGCGTGTGTTCCGGTCCGCGCAGAGCCGAGAACACTTCCGCGGCTGCGCTCCAACTCTCCGGATGTCCGATCAGAGCGAAATCGACTTGCGGCGTTACACGGGCAATTGCGCAATCCATGCGAGTGTGACCTCCCCGGGCAAGCCCAACGCGTCGAGTGTCTTCAGGTACTGCTGCAGCGATGCTCCGCGGAGCATCGCTGCGCTCAGGTTGACTTCGAACAGCGACGGCTTCACGCAACTGGACTCACACACTTCGCAATGTCCGTCCTTGCATTCCTTCGTCAGCATCGCTGCCAGTGTGGTCATCACTTCGAGATGCAGACGGTGCAACTTGTCGTCGAAGCGCTCAGGATTCGCGTCGCGCTCCGCTTTGAGAATGGCCATGGCGTGATCGGCGTGCTCCTGTTCGTCCGCCGCGATGGCACCGAAGACCTTTCCGAGAATCCCCGGCGCAACGATCGCCACCCGGTTATAGCTCGCCAGTGCAAATGCTTCCAGCATGATTTCCTGGACGATGAGGCAGCCGATGGTGTCGCGCTCTGCGACGCAGCGCATGAACGCTTCGCGAACACGCTTCCAATGTTTTCCGTCGACATTGCTGACGACGTCCACTCCGATCTTCCGTCCAACTGCGGCGAAAGCCACGGCATGAGATCGCTCGATCGCCGCATGCTCGCGCGCCTCCTCGGCCTCTTCGGGATCGTCACAGATCGCAGCCAGTGCGGCGTAGTTCATCGCGGCGACGAGCTCGCCCGTCAACGCCTGGGCCAGCACATCCTGCCAAATCGGAGCGGTCGGCGATGCGTACTCCGTCTCGGGCGTCATCTCCATCAGCGATTCCATTGATCCTCCGTCGATGCGTGGGTGTTATAGCTATGTATAACACCGACTCACGCCATTGTCAAGGGAGGACGCGAATGCAGCTGATGATGAATAGGGTTGCCTCTTGTGTTTGCGTCGGCGTCAAATCGGTCGTAGTGTTCGTTCGATGACGCAGACAATCGAGGCCATCTACACGGACGACGTTTTGAAGCCGACGGCCGAGTTACCCCTCCGGGACAACCAACGTGTTCGCCTGACCGTTGAAACGATCGACGAGACCAGCAAGGATCGCGAGGCTGCCGTCTCACGCTTGAAGTCAGGAATCGCCAGCATGCGTTTCTTCTCGGAGGGCCCGCTTCCCGGCCGCGAGGAACTGCATGATCGCCGTTGATACGAACATCCTCATCTACGCGTGCGATCAGTCAGAGCCGCGCAGACAGACCATCGCGCTCGACCTCATTGCTGCTACCTCGGAGGGTGTCCTGCTCTGGCAGGTCGCATGCGAATTCCTGGCGGCGTCGCGCAAGCTGAGCAAACAAGGGTTTACGCCAACGCAGGCGTGGAACCGACTCGCAGAATTCCAGGACCTTCTCCCGCTCGTACTGCCGTCTCGGGCAACCTGACGCACGCACGCGAGCTGCACATCCGGCACGGCGTCTCACTGTGGGATGCCCTGATTCTCGCCGCATGCCTCGATGCCGGGGTGGACGTTCTCTATTCAGAGGATGTGCCCGCAATAGAAACCTTCCAGACCGTGCGTGTGATCAATCCGTTCAAGTGAGCGAGCCGCAACGAGCGTCGCCGCTATCGCGCTTCCGGCGCGAACAGCACCGCTGTCAAATCGCGTACGAAGTTTTCGCCGCTGATCTGTTCTTCCTCGATCGATAGTTTGCGGCGGTAGTAGCGGGCCACGTCTTCCATCAGGTCGTAGCGGGCGGAGGGCGTCAGTTTGTCGGCGCGGAGGCAGAGGCGGAGGAGGAATTCGCGTTCTTCGAGCGGGATGCGATGGCGGATGAGGCGCAGGACGCGCGGTGTGCGCAGGCTGTTGTGGCGGCGTTCGGCGGCGAGCTGGCCGGTGTAGGCGAGCGGTTGCGCTTCGCGGATCACGAGTGTTCCCGCGACGATGTCGCCGAGGCGGCGGCGCGCGGGATCGAAGAGCGAGACGGCGGCAGCGACACCGTAAAAGGCCGGCGCGAAGTCGATCACGCGGACGATGTTGCGCGCCAGCGATTGGTACAGCGACACCGGGAGTCCTCGAGCATCGACGACGCGAAGCGACAGCGCGCGCTTGCCGGGCGTGCGGCCGTGGCCGCGCGTTTCGAACCAGACGTGCCACGACCACGTCAGCAGAAACGACGTCGTGATGAAGATTGCAGACGCAATTCCGGTCGTCGTCAGCGCGCGCGCGACGAGGGCGATCGCCGAGCCCATCGCGGTGGTGATCATCGAATCGAGCAGCACCGCCAGAAACCGGCTGCCCGCGCCGGCCGGCTCCAGGCCGATCGGGACGTGCTCGGGTGTCGTGATCGTCAGCTCGTCCATGTCAGTCGGCGGTCACGCGGCGGAGGAAGAGGTACGTCATCAATGAGATGAAGAGCAGCGCGGCCACGGCGATCTTCGCTTCGTAGGGAAAGCTGCGCGAGGAGAATTGCGAGAACGATCCTTCGATGAGGCCGGCCAGGACGAGCGTAAGCGCGGTGCCGATGATGATGCGCCAGACCGATGGCAGCACGCGCCGCATCGATGCCGCGCGCGAGAGCGAGCCGGGCATCAGCAGCGCGCGGCCGGCCACGAGTCCTGCCGCGCCGGCGAAGACGATCGACGGCAATTCCAGCGCGCCGTGCGGTCCGACCCAGGCGAAGAAAAAGAGAGGCACGCCGTCGAGGATGTACATCGTCGCGACGGCGCCGAGGATCACGCCGTTGTAGAAGAGCAGCAGGACACCGCCAACGATCGTCAGCGCGCCGAGGGAGAAGGCGAGAAACGCCACGCGGATGTTGTGCGTATAGAGCGACGCGCCGAACACGAATGCTTTGTCGAGGTTGTCGATGCGCTCCTTGCCCGTTTCGATCTGCGCGACGCGCTCGCGCGGACTCTCGGTGAAGAACATCCCCGGAATCAGGCGCGGTCCGTTGGCGGGATCGACGATGACGGCGAGTGCGCCGAAGAGCGTGCCGATGATCATCGATGCCGCGGCGACTGCGATGACCAGCCGCTCGCGTCGGAACGCCGCCGGGATCTCTTTCGTGATCAGTTTTGAAAACGCGCGGTGTACCGGCACTTCATGCGCTGCCTGGTAGATGAAGCGATAGGCGCGGCCGGTGAGTTGATTCAGATACCCGAGGACATCGGGATTCGCCGTGTACGAGCGCGCACGATTGAGGTCGGAACAGGTGCGGCGATACAGCGCCACCAGCTCCTGCAATTCGTCGCGCGTGACCTCGGTCGATTCCGCGCGCATGAGGAGGTCGTCCAGTTGCTGCCATACGGGCGTTTGCGTCGCAATGAAGCGTTCGATGTTCACAGGAGCTGCCTCCGTTTCACGTCGATGTAGGCGTTGATCGATTGGATGCCGGCATCTTCCGGCGTGGCTTCGACGACGAGCGCGCCACGCGAACGAAGTTCGCGCATCAGCTCGACGCGGCCGAGAAAGAGGTCGCGCGCGACGAGCGTTCGCGACAGCTCCGTGCGATTCGACGGCAGCAGTTGCGCGGCGGCGCGAAGGTTGCGGTCGGTGAGCGTGACGATGAGCGGCAGGTGCTGCGGCGTGAGCATTTCGACGGCGCGAAGGAGATCGAAGCGGTCTTCGCGTTCGGGAAGCACGGTGAGGATCAGCAGCAGCGTGCGATGGTGCAGCCGTCGGCGCAACGCTCCGGCGAGCGCAAGGTAGTCGGTGTGTTCGTAGGCCGCGTCGACACCCGAGGTGTAGGCGGTGATGGCGCGAAGCTGCGCGGCGCCGCGGCCGAACGCGACGCCGTTTTCCACCGCCGCCGAGAACGAGACGACGCCGAACTTGTCCTCCATCCGGTTGCAGACGTAGCTGATCAGCACCGCGGCATTGACCGCGTGGTCGAGCCGCGTGATCTGCTCGACACGCGCGGCCATGCGGTGGCCGCGGTCGACGCAGAGGAGGATTTCCTGCGAGCGATCGAGGCGAAACTCGCGGACGATGAGCCGGCCGTGACGCGCCGAGGCGTGCCAGGCCACGTCGCGCATGTCGTCGTCGACGACGTAATCGCGCAGTCGATCGAAGTCGCGGCCTTTGCCGATCTTCGGCGCAGCGCGTGCGCCGAGGGAGCGCAGCGCGAAATCATTCAACCGCTTGTGCAGACGTTTGACCGCGCGCAGGTTCGGTAGCACGTGAACGATCGTGTCGCTGCCGGCGGGAACGATTCGTTCGGCCAGTCCGAACATCGTCGCGGCGATGTTCGCCGGCTCGACCGATTTCGATCCACGGGCGATGCCGCGCAACGCGAAATCGATCGAGAGCACTTCGCGCGGACGGCCGATCGCGTGGACGGTTTGCGAACGCGGCGCGACGATGTCCGGCCATCGCTGACGAACGACCAGCCGCAGCGGACGGCGCGATGTTGTGCGAATGCGAATCGTGGCGGTGTCTGCTTCATCGAGCGGCAGCGCGACTTTCGGTTGGCGTTCGACGTCGATCCTGATCCGCCGCAGCATCAGCCCTTCGGCGATCGCAGCGATGACGAGCAGCCCGAACGCGATCGCGAGAATCGTCGCAATCGGCACGAACACCGGCACCAGCAGCGCGAGCGCCGCGAGCAGCAACGTCAGTCGGATCAGCAGTGGTCCGGGTCGCAAGGCTTGCTCCTCAGCGCGGCACTTCCACCTGTTCGTAAATGCGCGCAAGGATGTCGGAGAGCGCCAGCCCTTCCATCTCCGCGTCGGGACTGAGCGTGACGCGATGCGCGAGGACCGGCTCGACCAGCGCTTTCACGTCATCCGGCGTGATGAAGCTGCGATTGCCGAGGGCGGCGACGGCGCGGCTGGCTTCGAGCAGCGCCAGCGACGCGCGCGGACCGGCGCCGATCTGCACCGCGTCGTCGTGCCGCGTGCGGGCCACGATCTCCTGAATGTATTTGATGATCTGCGGTTCGACGCGCACGAGCGAAGCGACTGTCAGTCGCGCCTGCGCCAGTTCGGCGGCGGTGATCACCGGCTGCAGCGATTTGACGATCTGATCGTGCAGCCGCTCGCCACCGGCATACGCGCTCAACATCTTTTCCTCATCCGCAGCCTCGGGGAAATCGATGGTGATCTTGAAGAGAAATCGATCGCGCTGCGCCTCGGGCAGCGGATACGTCCCTTCGAATTCGACCGGGTTCTGCGTGGCGAAGACCGTGAAGACCGGCGAGACTCCGTAGCGGATGCCATCGAGCGTGACCGCGTTCTCCTGCATCGCCTCGAGCAGCGCGGCCTGCGTGCGCGGCGGCGTGCGATTGATCTCGTCGGCGAGCAGGATGTCGGTGAAAACGGGGCCGGGACGAAACGCGAACTCCTGCGACTTCTGATTGAAGATGTTCGCGCCGAGGAGGTCGGCGGGCATCAGGTCGGGCGTGAACTGGATGCGGCGGAAGCGGCAGCCGAGCAGCCGCGCCAGCGCGAGTGACAGCAGCGTTTTGCCCGTTCCAGGCGCGCCTTCGAGCAGCATGTGGCCGCCGGCGACGAGCGACGCGATGGCGAGCATCTTCACGCGCTGCTGGCCGATGATGACGCGGTCGAGCTGTTCCCGCAGCGCGGTGAATCGCGCCGCGACGTCAGCGATGGTTTGCATGTTGGCCTCCTCTGGCCGTGCGTTCCAGCGTTCGGAACGCGTCGTTGATCGTTTGGAGATGGCGCTCGAACGAGTGCGCGGCGATTTTCTCGCCGGTCGTTGAGGTGAGGCCGGGCGTGAGATCGGCGACACGGCGATGCAGCGCGTCGCCTCGCAACCCGCTTTGCGCCGCGACGGTGCGCTCCAGCGCGGCTCGATAGAGCGCGATGGCGTCGCCGTTGGTCATCGAGCGTGCGTACAGCGCGCCGAGCGAGGCGACGAGATCGATGGCGTCGGATCGCGTGTCGCGCTCCTCGGCATCAGCAGGTCCGATGCGGCGCGCGTTGCGCCAGAACGTGAAGAGCGCGGCGATGCCGCCGAGGATGAGCAGCGGACCGAGGCGCCACTCGGTCATGAGCGCGAGAGCGCCGTCGTCGGAGGCGACGCCATGCGCGTATTCGTCGAAGTAAACGGGGCGGTGAGTGTCCGCGAGCGTCGTCAGAAGCGCGAGGTGATGATCGGCGGCGAGATGCTGGTTCTCGAACATCTCCGGCACCGAGATGACGATGACGTCGCCGGCGCCGATCGCTTGCTGCGCGACGACGGCCTCGCCGTTCGCGGCGAAAATCGTGTGCATGCCGCGCGGAAGGGAGCGTGGCGCGAGTCCGACAGCTTCGGGGAGTGAGAGGGTGTCGAGGCCGGGCCAGATCGGGAAGACTTTCGCCGCGACTTTTCCGGCGTCGTCGCGCACCTCGATCGAGCCTCCAAAGTAGTGACCGGCGAGAACGAGCCGGCCGCCGCTACGAACGAAATCTTCGTCGGCCGGTGAAAGAAAGAACGGAACCGCCTTTGTTTTTTTGTCGCCCGGCTCATCATCCTCGTCACCGGCGGCCTCGCCGTACAAGTCAGTTCGAAACACGACGGCGTTTTCCGGCACGGCGCCGTTGCGCATGGGTGTCGTCAACACATTGACGTTCGCGCGATGGCCGAGGTATGCATAGGCGAGCGAGGATCCGGCGGGCGAGGTATTGAACACAGATCCCTCCGCGAACGCGTGACTGCCGGCCCGGTTGCTGCCGATCCAGATCAACGCCGCGATGAAGAACGCGGCGATCGCGAGAATCAGCGGAAGGGCGCGCCTCATGCGGCCTCCCTGTTCGCTCGGTGAACTGCGTCGAGGATCTGGCGGGCGTTGGCGCTGCATGCAGCGAGAACATCGCTGCTGCTGTCATCGGAGCCGTACCACTCGTGTTCAAAATGCTGCGTCAACTCAATGAACCGCGCCCGCCACGCGTGCTCCGGTCCGATGGAGGCGACGTACTCCCAATTCGTACGCCCTTTGCGGTAGTGGAGGATGTTCGCACCGTAGAGCGTGACCAGGACGGCGTGATACCAGGCGCGGATCGCTTCGCGAAGGCGGCCGGCGGCGGCGAGCTGCGCGGCGTAGCGTTCCCACTCGTTCGCGCCGCGCGAGAGCGGATCGTCGTCGCTCGCGGAGGTCAGTGGCGCGCTCTCCTCGACGACGGTCGCAGCGCGCTTGCGGCTGCGGCGGATCACTTCGAATGCGAGCACGCCGAGGATGAGCACGATCAGGCCGACGAGCGTGCCGACCGTCCAGCGCATCGCCGACGATGCCGGCTTCTTTTTCGGATCGTCTTTGGGCCAGAAGCGCATCAGCCATTCGAAGAGCTTTTCGATCTTCTTCACGATCCATTTCGCGGACTTGGTGATGGCGTTCGCGACGCGTTCGAGCCACGGCGTTGTCGGTTGGACACCGCGGACGGCGCCGCCGCGCCGAAGCTCGGGCACCGTTTGTTCTCGTTGAAGCCGTAGCAGGAGCGGCTGATCAATCGCGGAAGATTTCGACGGTGCCGTCGTTCGCAGCGCAGCGAGCGTGGCGTCGATCCGAGTTTCTACGCCGAGGTCGCGCGGCTTGGCTTTGCCAATTTCAGCGACAAGCGTGGTGTCGGTGTGGAAGCGTCCATTCGGCGACACGACGTCGTCGCCGGCCAGCGTCGTGGCCTCGGCGCGCGCGGTGCTGACGTCGCCAGCGGCGATGAGATTGCGAATCCGCGTCAGCGTCGCGGTGTACTGATCGAGCGTCAGTGTCGCTGCATGCAGCGGGAGCGCGGCGAGGATGATGAGCAATGCGCGCTTCATGACCGCTGCAACTCCTCGAACCAGACGCGCAGATCGTCGCCGGTTTGGGCGGCGCCGGCTTTGCGCACGAGCAACACGTTTGCGGCGATCCAGAACGGCTCGATGACCAGCAGCGCGCCGGCGATGATCGTCAGGACGTAGCGGCGGTTGGAGAAACTGAGCAGTACGTGCCAGCGCGCGGCGTCCCATCCTCCGACCGTCGACGCGAGCGCGAAGATGGCGCTGAAGAGCGTGGCAACGTTGAGCAGCGCCACGACGAACGCGCAGAAAAAAACGAGCGCCAGCGAGACCACGATGCGGCTTCCGCCGCCGAAGCGGGCAAGCCGCCGCAGCGGTCCGCGAATGCCAGGCTCGGTGTTCTGCTCCATCGTGCCGATGGCCAGGCCCGAGAGCACCGCGCCGATTGCGATGCCGAGGCCGGTGACGAAGAGCAGGTAAGTGGCGGCTTCCGCGATCGAGGCGACGAAGACGTAACTCGCGAACGCCGTCAGCGGAACGCGCAGCGCTTCGCGTCCGGGCGCGACGCCGGATTCCGATGCCAGCCGGCAAGCGCGCGCGTAGATCGCGCGGCCGATCAACGAGAGCAGAAGTGTTGCGCAGGTGATGTCGGCGGTCGTTCGAAGAAGATCGCCGTACTGCGATGCGTTGCTCCCGATCTCGATCAATCGATCGGCGAAGACGATCTGCATGAAGCGATACGGAATCGACGTCGCCAGCAGCAGTGCCGCCCACGGCGAAACGGTCGCGCGCACGACGGCGGCCGACTCGTCGAGCACGCTCGTCGTCGACAGCGGCGCGCGGATCAACGGAGTCCCGCGAGCAGCACGCCCGTCCAGACCATGAAGCGCGTGCTGAGGAAAAGGACGGCCAGCGATGCGGCGATGACCGCGATCCATCCGCCAATGTGCGACTTCGCGGCCGGCGCCGTTCGGCGCGATGCGAGGCACGCCGCGCAATACCAGATGCCGTCCCATTGCGTCGCGCACTCCTGGCAAAGCGTTTTCGCGCATTGCATGCAGACTGCGAACGCCGGCCGCTGCTCGTGAACCGCACACCGGCGGGCCGCGGCCCGGTTCATTGCTTCATTCATTCGGGAGCGGCAGAGTTTAGCAGCATCGTTGACACGCGGACCGCGCCGCCCTATCCTCGCGCCTCACATGAATCACAACGCCCCGCGCTACGCGTATTACTACGGCTACTTCACGTAAGCGTGGGCACATTGCGCCCCGCGGAAGGGGCGCCGACCGATCGTCGATCCGAACCTCTTCCTGCGCGGGAAGAGGTTTTTTGTTATGGATCGAAACGACGCAGAAATCGAGTTGTCCCGCCTTCGCGATGCCATCGACCGCGTCGATGAAGTCATCGTGCGATTGCTCAATCAACGCGCAAAGTACGCGATCGAGATCGGCGAGGTGAAGCCAATCCTCGGGTTACCAATCTACGCGCCGGAACGTGAAAAGCAGGTGCTGCTGCACGTCGAGCGGACGTCGGACGGTCCGCTCGATCCCGCCACCATGCGCCGTCTGTTCGAACGAATCATCGATGAGTCGCGCCGCGTCGAACGCCAGGCGTCTGCACGCGACTAAGGAGACTTTCATGGTCATTGTGATGGAGAAGAATGCCTCGGACGAAGCCATCGAGCGCGTCGTGGCGGTATTGAGTGAGCGCGGATTCGACGTGCATCGTTCCACCGGTTCGGATCAGACGGTCCTCGGCGTCGTCGGCGACGTTGCCAGCGTCGATCCGCGCGAGTTCGAAGTGCTCAGCGGCGTGCAGGAGGCGGTACGGGTCAGCGAGCCTTACAAACTTTCCAGCCGCTCGTTCCGGCGTTCGAAGACGATCGTGAAAACGCGCGGCATCGAAATCGGCGGCAGCGACGTCGTGATCATGGCCGGCCCCTGCACGATTGAAAACGAGCGGCAGCTTTTCGAGACGGCGCGCCGCGTCGCGAAATCGGGCGCGCGAATCTTGCGTGGCGGCGCGTACAAGCCGCGCACGTCGCCGTACGCGTTTCAGGGCATGGGCATCGAAGGACTCAAACTCCTGCGCGCCGCCGGCGACGA
>DASYJY010000206.1:0-9596 GCA_035995985.1 Thermoanaerobaculia bacterium
GTCCTTCACGAAAATCCACTCGATGCCGCCGCGGTCGAAGACCAGCCGCCGCGTTTTCAAGTCCGCATCATCGGGCACGTCGTAACCCGCGCCGGCGAACACGGCCAGCGCCGGTTCCTGCAAACGTCCCTTGGGAATGGCAATGCGCATAGTCAGTCCAGATCGTCGATGGTGAACGTGAATCCGATCGCGGCGGCGTTGCGGCCGAAGCGTTCGTAGAGGGTGTCGTAACGTCCGCCCTGCGCGACTTTCGCGCCGTTCGTGTAGACGCGGAATCGCAGGCCGGTGTAGTAGCCGGCGTCGTCGATGTCGTCGAGGTGCAGCGAGAAGACGCCGTCCGCGTCGAGCGCATCCCCGATCGCACAAAGCCGCGCCGCGGACTCGGGTGCAAACGGCGCGACGTCATCGATCGTCGCTTCGCCGGAGATCAGTTTTCCGACGATCGTCCGCAGCGCCGCCGGAACGCCGGACGTCATCCGCTTCGCCTTCAGCGCCTCGCGCACCGCATCGGACTGCGCGATGAGAGCCGACGCGATCGAGACGTCGTTGTACACAAGGGAGGGATTGGGAACGAGCCCGGATGCGAGCCGCAACATAGCCACATCCGCATCGACCGAATCGTCGCCGACGATCTCCGCGCCGATCTGGAACAGCTCCCGATTCGCGCCGAGCCGCGACGCCTCCACGCGAATCACATCTCCTCGGTAGTAGAGCCGCAGCGGGAGATCGTCGTCCGCGATCGATGGCGCCAGCGCGCGCGCGAGCATCGGTGTGAAGTCGGCGCGGATGGCCACGAGGTCGCCTTCGCGGTCGACGAACCGGTAACTCTGCTTCGCCGCGGCGCTGTCGACGAGCGACGCGTACGGCTCCACATAATCAATGATCGGCAACACGACCTCGTCGAAGCCGGCGGCCGCGAAGGCGTCGACGAAGCGCGCCTCAATACGCCGCCGCCTCGCGGTCTCCTCGGCCAGCAACGGGTGAACGCCTGTCGGATATCTCGGTTTCGCGGCCATAAAGTCAAAAACCTCTTCCCCGGATCGGAGAAGAGGTTGATTTCAGTCGGCTACGTTCGCTGAGCGCCCCTTGTCCGATCGGGGCGCGTGCGGCACCCCTACATCGCGTGATGGCGATGCTGGTGATGCGGCGCGTGAGCGAAGTTGGTGTTCATCAGAATTTGCGGAGTCTAGAGACGGCGCCTGCTCGTGTCAAATTCCTAATGCCGCACTGCGCGGCCGCGGCCGTCGATGAGCGGCACGTTGAAAAAGGATGAGACGTAGTGTGTGTCACCGGGATACACGACCGTGAACGTATGCGGACCAAGGGCCACGCCGGTCACCTGGACGTCGGCCTCGGCCACTCCGGGTCCGGTCGTTGTGAGCGGTGTCTGCATCGGGTGCAGGCCCTGCTCGCTGACGGTGAGCGTGCCGGTCGGTGTGGCCGTCGGCAAGCCGGTGAAACGAATATGAATGTTAACCGTCGTCCCGCTTCGTTGCGCGGAGGCGATGCCTGACGCGAAGCCGCGCGTGACGTTCATCGTGAAACTTGTGGTCGACGGAAGGAAATTAGCGTCCCCCGCATACACCACATCGAACTTCTGTTGTCCCGTCTCGGCCGCATAAACGGCAAGGGTCGAGCGGTGACTGGGCGCACCGAGTGTGATGCGGCCGAGCTCCCGGCCGTTGCTCGATATGGTTACGAGGCCGGTGGCAACGGCTCCGCTGTACGGCGCCGTCCCGTGATTTTCGATGGTGAAGGTCGCCTGTCGATCGAACGCCAGAACGGATTGGTTGACCGAGACATCGATCGCGCCCGGCCAACGGGGCGTTGTGCCCGCCGCAACGACATTGATCACGAGCGACTCGATCACCGACGTTCCGGAGAGCACGCGGATCGTGGCCGTGCCGGTGCCGCCTGCGTGTGCGACGAAGACCGCATTGCCCGAGGCCGGAACAGTCGTCGATGACGGCACGGAAACGACTGCCGGATTCGACGAATCGACTGCGTATTGCGCCGGCTGTGCAACTGAGATGAACAGGTTCGCCTGCGATCCCGGAGTGAGATAGAGAGCGTCCATGGCCAGATAGCCGTGTGCGGTCCATGCCACGGTGTTGTTCGCCGGCTGCGGATCGCGCTGACGGGCAGTGATCGTGGTGGTGAAATACTGCTGATCGATAGGGCTCCAGTCGGCTCTGAGTGCAGGCGCGCTCGTTCCCGAAGGCAGTTGGGACAGGTCGCAGCTGCAATGGGGTGTCGGTGCCTCTCCGGGAGTGCCTGTGCTTGAGTACTTGAAGTTCGTTGCCGCGCGGGGACCGCTGTTTGACGCATTGACCACGGCGCTCAGCCGGGAGAAGGCGAGCGAAAGCGCGACGTCCGCGGACTGATCGTCGTCATCGATCACTGCGAACGCGCTGTTCCTGGCGAGCGTCGCGCCGGCGGCGTTTTTCAATATGAGGAAGAACGTCTCATTATTCTCGGCTGTCGTATCGCCGCTGATCGCAACGTCGATGTTCCTCGATGTTTCGCCCGCCGCGAAGGTAACAGTGCCACTCGCCTGCGTGTAGTCGCTGCCCGCGGTGGCGGTGCCATCGGCGGTCGCATAGTCAATGGTGACGCTCTTCGACGACGCTGGCGACAACCTCAGCGTGAACCGCGCGTTCGTGCTGCCCGAGTCACCCTCGATCACGCGGACGTCATCGATGGTCAGCCGCGGCGTTATCAGCGGCAGCGCCCACGGCTCGGCGCCGGTAGCCGTCGTCGTTGCGTCGAAGAAGAGGCGGTCGCCTGCCTGAACGAACCCTTGCGGAATGCTGCCGAAGAGTCCCGGTTCGATGTCGGCCACGAGCTTCGTTCCCGCGGCGGTTCCATCGGTAACCCAAGGCTCGGCACCGAGGAGGTCGTCGTACGCGCTGAAGTAAACGAGTCCGCCCGCGCTGGTCAGCTGCGTCGGCGAGGAGCCGAACGTGCCGGGATAAAGATCGGCAACGAGATGTGTTCCCGCCGGGGTGCCGTCGCTCGTCCAGAGTTCTGTTCCGGTCGTTGCGTCGCCGGCGGCGAAGACGACGGAATCGCCGATGGCCGCCAGCGCACCTTTGGCCGGAGTCGCAGGCAGCGAGTGCGTCCCGGCTTCGGTTCCGTCGCTGACCCAGAGTTGGCCGCCGGCCGTGAAGAAGAGATTACGTCCCGCCGCCGACAACAGGTCGACTACGCCAGGAAGCGTCTTCACCACCACCGATCCTTCGAAAGTGCCCTCCGTCTTCCAGAGCTTGCCGCTGGTGAGACTGCTTCGCGTGCTGAAAAAGACGTAGCCGCCCATGACGGCCCTGCCGCTCTCGGCGGATTCACCGAGATTCGGAACGATGGCATACGTTCCACCGGCGGTGCCATCCGTCGTCCAGAGACTGGAACCTGCGAAGTACAGAAGATGCCCCGCGAGATTGGTGACGACGATATTGCCCCACGCGGAAAATAAGAATGCCGCCTCGGGGAAGTGCGTCGGAACTTCGGTGGCTGGTCCCGTCCCCTCCGGTGTGCCGTCGGTCATCCAGACCCCACCTTTGTTGAACAGCAGCGAGCGGCCGATGGGGATGTACGGAGGCCTCGTCGAGTCAGAGATCTTCATCGTCCCTTCCGGCGTCCCGTCACTTCGCCACAACGACCACGGCAGGCCTTCCTGCGTGATTTGTCCGCTGCCGTCCCAGGCCTCGAAGTACACCCAGTCTTCCGCGGCCACGAAGTTGCCGGCAGCCGATGAGGGAGCGGAATCTGCGGTGAGGTTGGCGATCATCGAGGTGCCGCTGTCGGTGCCATCGCTCTTCCACGGCTCGATGCCATTCAGCGAATTTGCACCGGCAAAATAAAGACGCCCGTCGATCGCGGTGAAGGTCGGAGGCGTGAAAAGGCTACCCAGTACGAACTGCGTGCTCGGGCTGCTCACGGCGATCGGATGCGGTGCGTTGATCTGCCGGGTTCCTGCCGCGGTGCCGTCGCTGGTCCAGAGCGTCGGAGTTCCGCTCGGCGTCGTCGGCGCGCGAAATAAGACGTTGCTGCCGAGGGCAATCGTCCCGGTGGGAACGCGGCCGAATCCGTCCGGAAAGTCGCGGACCATCGTCGTTCCCACTTCCGTCCCGTCCGTTTTCCAAAGCTCGCTGCCGGTACCGTCCATCGCCGAGAAGAACGCCACGCCGCCGGCTACCGCGATGAACGGATTCGACGTAACGGCGGAATTCACACCTGGATAGACGTCGCGGAGCACGTGCGTCCCCGCCGCGGTCCCGTCGCTGATCCACAGCTCGTCGCCGTGCGCGGTGTCGAAGCCGATGAAGAGCACGCGATCGCCGAATGCGGTCGCATAACTCTGGCTCTCAATGTTGCCGGCGGCTGGTGTGCCGATACTGTGTGTACCGTTTTCCGTTCCGTCGCTGACCCAGGGGCGCCCGCCATCCGACGCCGTGCTTCCGCTGAAAAAGAGACCGAACGCAGTCACAGTCAGGCTGCTCACCGCTACCGATCCCTTCACCCGAACCGTGCCGTTCGCGGTGCCGTCCGTCTTCCAGAGACCGTCGCTGGCGGCGAAGTAGACGACGTCGTTCAACGCGACGAACCCCTGCGGATTCGCCCCGTCTGCTCCGGGGTTCAGGTCCTTCAGAAATCGCGTACCGGCCGGCGTCCCATCCGTGATCCAGAGCTCGTTGCCGTCCACGCCGTCGTTCGCCGCGAAAATCAATTGACCGTGATAGAGAATCCGGTCGCCCGGCGACGATGTCGCCGAGCCAGTGAAGATGTCCGCCAGCAGGCGCGTTCCCGCCGCCGTACCGTCCGTTGTCCACAGTTCTTCGCCGGCCGCAGGTTCGCGCGCGTTGAACAGCAGGTGTCCGTTCACGAGCACGAATCGCGATGGATTCGACGACAGCGAGCCGCGATTAATGTCTGCGAACAGCGCCGTACCGCTTTGCGTCCCGTCGGTCGACCACAACTCGGTACCGTTGGTCGTCGTCGTCGCGGAAAAGTAGATCCGCGGTCCGAACCGGATGAAGTTTGCCGGCGAGGACGATGCCGCGATCGCGTTCGTCGTCAGATTGATGTCTTTGACGAGGTACGGCGTCTGCGCGGAGATGGGAAGACAGACAACGAACAGGAGAACTGGGAGCGCGATTCGCATGGTTGGGGGAAGTCGAAGTCTAACATCCACCGACAATCTGCCGCCGCGGTGCAAACGTAGTTCGAGCCTGAAGCGCTTCTTACTGCTCCTCGTCATCGCCCTTCCGCTTTCCGCCAAGCCAGCGATCCAGTGGCAGCTCCCTTCCTCGGCGACACGCTCTCCATGGGCCGCGCGTTTCTCGCGCTCTACGCTGCCACCGGCGAGCGCATCTGCCTGCGCCGCGCGCAGGAGGCGGCAACGTTCATCGAGAAGAACTTCCGAGCCAATCCCGGCTACATCACCGCTCCGCACGCGAAGTGGCAGCGCGACGAGAACTGCGACCTGGCTCGCTAGCCAACCTCCTCCGCCACTACGACAGCGATCCGAAATACGAAGCGATGGCCAGGAACGCGATGCGCTACCTGACCGCGCCACAGATTGCGGCCCCAGCGCTGACCGGCAACGTCCTCCTCGCCGATTTCGAGCTTCGCGAGGAGCCTCTGCACGTAACCGTCGTCGGGCCGAGAGGCGATGCGAATGCGCGCGCTCTCTTCACCGCGGCCGCCGGATTGCCGCAAAGCTACAAGCAGCTCGAATGGCTCGATCGCAACGAAGGACCGTTGCCCGGATCGAGGGTCGAATATCCGTCGATGAGCAAGTCAGCGGCATTCGTCTGCAGCAGCAGCCGCTGCTCGCGGCCGGCATTCAATGCGGCGGAGTTGAAAATGCTCGTCAGTCGTTTGGAACGCCGTAGCCAAAACTACAATGCGCGCATGACTCTCGACGAACAGATCGACTTCCTCGGCAAGGGGACAGTCGATTTCATTGAACGCAAAGACCTGAAATCGAAGCTCGAACGCGGCAAGCCGCTCACCATCAAAGTCGGATTCGATCCCACCGCGCCCGACATCCACCTCGGCCACACGGTCGTGATCCGGAAGATGAAGCACTTCCAGCAGCTCGGCCACCGCGTCATCTTCCTGATCGGCGATTTCACCGGGATGATCGGCGATCCGACGGGCAAAAAGGCCACGCGTCCGGCGCTGTCGACCGAGGAGATCCTGCAGAACGCGGAGACGTACAAGCAGCAGGTCTTCAAGATCCTCGATCCGGTGACGACGGAGATCCGCTTCAACTCCGAATGGCTCGGCGCCTTAGGTTCCGAGGGGATGATCCGGCTGGCGGCGAAATACACGCTAGCCCGCATCCTCGAGCGCGACGATTTCCGCAAACGCTTCGACGCCCATCAACCGATCGCCATCCACGAGCTGCTCTATCCGCTCGCGCAAGGCTACGACTCGGTCGCGCTCAAGTGCGACGTGGAGATGGGCGGCACCGACCAGCTCTTCAACCTCCTCGTCGGCCGCGACCTGATGCGCGAATACGGCCAGGAGCCGCAGGTCGTCATCACCATGCCGCTCCTCGAAGGCCTCGACGGCATCGAGAAAATGTCGAAGTCCCTCGGCAACTACATCGGCATCAACGAAGACCCCCAATCAATCTTCGGCAAAGTGATGTCGATCTCCGACGACCTGATGTGGAAGTACTACACCCTCTGCACCGACCTGACCCCAACCGAGATCGCTGCAAAGAAGGCTTCCGTCCACCCAATGGAAGCCAAACGCGAACTGGCCAAATCGATCATCCGCGACTTCCACGATGCGTCCGCCGCGGACGCCGCCGAGGAAGGCTTCCGCCGCGTCTTCAGCGATCGCCAGGCGCCGTCGGAAATGGAGGAGGTCACGCTGCCTGCGTCGGCCGATCCGCAGTTGCTATCGAAAGTGATCGTCGCCGCCGGCCTCTCCGAGTCGAACAAAGACGCGCAGCGCATCATCGCGCAAGGCGGCGTGCTGGTGGACGACTCGAAAGTGACCGATCCGCGCGCGATGCTGGATGGAACGAGCGGGAAGTCGTATGTACTGAAAGTGGGGAAGCGGCGGTTTGGGAGGGTTCGGTTCCAGTAGGCGAGCATTGAACCCGATTGTTCCCACCTAGGCTTGTTGCGAACGACCTATCAATTTCGGAACGTATGCCGAAAGATGCCAGCGGGATACGCGAGACCACTTGATCTAAAGAGGTTTGGACTGTTACGGTCGTATGATGGTGCCTATGCGACCTTCTGCGGGGCTTGTTTTTTCCGTCACCAGAGGCGTGACTGTGTGTCTCACTTCCGCTATTGTCGTGGCGGTCGTCGTTTGTTCGTGCGGCGGGAACACATCTGAAACTCCCGTTGGCTCCTCCCGCGCGTCGGTGATTGCCGGCCTTCGGTACCAGCCGCCGATCGTTCCGATCAGTATTGCTTTCACGAGTACGGGACTGAGCGTAACCATCGAGGGGCGAATCCAGACGCCTGTCGGTACTTTCGCGGCTTTTTCCGAGATTGACAGCCCCAGCGACAAGAAAATACTTGCAGTCGCCCTTGGGGATGCCGTCTACACGTACGAACTCGACGACAGGACATTCCAGGTGCAGCTGCCGAATGATCTTAATGGGGCGACTCGCGTCACGTACGACGGCAAGGGAAACATTCGCGTTGTCGTGCCAAATCCCATACTTCGAGATTTTCATGATGGCGATCAACAAGAAAGCAATATATCAACTGTGAGCTATGTCGTCGATGTCGAGAACCCAACGCCCATAGATCTATCGTATGACATTCGGGAAGTCGGAGGGTCGTGGGAACACCACGAGGTCGCGGCGGGCGCGGGTTGGGTCCACAATTTCGAGTCGCACGCGATCGATATCAAATTTGATTCGTCCCTCATGCAGGGAGTTCAAGAAAAACGCTATAGGCTCGACGGCACGCGATTTGTGGGCGATCCGAACACGTCCAGCGGTCGCGTATATCGGTTCGGCCTTGCAGGCAATGAGATCGATTTGACGACCGAGTAGCGTTGGGTCGGTGTTTGGCATTATTGAGCATGGTGAGGCAAGTAGAGGCTTCCTTTTCTGAGCGGCACTGATCTGAAGCACTGTGGACGGGAACAAGTGGGGTCAGGCCTCCGCTTCTCGCCCATTATTCGTTCGAGCCTTCAATGTCTAAATCAGAGTTAGGCTCATTAGCCCGGAGGAGTGGAATGTTCGAATACACCTCGCTCTCGGTGTCCACCGCTGCGCTCGGATTGTCCGTTCTTTCAGTCGGCATCGCCGCATGGAGCGCGTACACCTCTCACAGATCGCGGCAGGCCGCAGAGCGCTCTTCCGAGATCGTGCGCGTTAAACGTGAGGAAGAACTAGCCCCCAAATTCGATGCATGGCTTGAATTTCGCGATGGAGTGCACCACCTCTACCTTAAGAATCTAGGTGTTGTCACATATGCGTCGGTCATTTTTCACTTTATACCCGCTGATGGCTTAGCTGGCTTGCCGATCACCGGCTTGCAGATGGCAGGGTGGGGCGAAGCTCGTGAGTCAGCGGATTTTGGTTTGTTCGAAGCCGGAAGCACGAAGGTTTGCATCGCCAGCCGCCGGCAGCAACATCCAGGAACGAACTTTCGTATGCGCCTAATTGTAAAGATTCAATCAGTCGTTCATGGACGACAACAGCAACCGGGGAAACAGCGGTTAGGAAAAGAGAGTGATCAGGAACAAGTGGAACAAGTGGGGGTCAGGCCTCTGCTTCTCGCCCTGATGCACCTGGGCCGCGAAGAGCATGCACTGGCTGAAGAGTGAGAATGTCCCGCATCTTCAATAAGAGATACAAGCATGGCGCGCATCTTTCAGCGGTCCTTCAAAGTCAATCCTCGAGTGGGGGCAGGTGTGGGGGCAGGTGGGGTCAGGCCTCTGCTTCTCCTTGATCGAAGCCCGACTCTACACGGTGTATCGAAACGGCTCGAAACCTCCTCGGAATGGAAACATCCTCGGTCGATTCAGTGGAGTTTCGACGGTTTTTGTTGACGCCGAGGGATCCTCGGGGGCATGTCAAGACCGCTGAGACTTGAATTCGAAGGTGCCTTCTGGCACATCACATCCCGAGGCAATGAGCGGAAGGACATCTTCCGGCAGGATGGCGACCGGCTGAAGTTTCTGTCGCTGCTCGCAACGGCCGTCAAGCGATTTCGCTGGCGTCTCCACTCAGAGTCACAATCGGCGTTGGAATGTCCAGTACATGGTGCCTGTACATCTCGCCGTGGCAACGGAGACTACTTACACGCACGCTCGGGCAAACTTGAAGGCGCTGCTCGATGAAGTAGTCGACTCCGGAAAACCGGTCATCATTCATCGGCGCGAAGGGGGAGACGTGGCGTTGATCGCTGTCGCTGAACTGCGCGGGCTCATCGAGACCGCTCATCTTTTGAGATCACCGAAGAACGCCGAGCGGCTTCTTCGAGCGCTCGGCAGAGCGCAGGGACGGGAACTGGAACCGGAGCCTCTCGAGAAACTCCGCCGCCAACTCGGGCTCGACGAGTTCCAGAACGAATAGACCGATCGTACGTGCTTCGGGCGGTCATTGGCCA
>DASYJY010000207.1:0-5680 GCA_035995985.1 Thermoanaerobaculia bacterium
CGGCTTTTTTCGAAGGCGCTGCCTTTTTCGAAGGAGCAGCTTTTTTCGAAGGCGCCGGTTTCTTCGCAGGCGCGGCTTTCTTCGCAGGCGCCGGTTTTTTCTTCGCCGGAGCTGACTTGGCAGCCTTCTTTTTCAACGCCGGTTTCGGCTTGGCGGCGGATTTTTTCGGGGCCGGTTTCTTGCTGCTTTTCGGGCGCGCTGCTGTCTTCGCGGCTGCCTTTTTCTTCGCACTGGTAGCCGCTTTTTTACCCTGGACCTTCGCCATTCGAACCTGCTCTCCCCGGACGCCCTGAAATTGGATGGCGCAGTATAGCGGCGACCCCCTGGTTTGCATAGAGCGCCTCCGACTGCGGATAAACTCGCGCCGATGGCCACCTTTCAACCGTCGCGGCACAACGAGCGGATGATCCCAGTCGAGGAGGCGCAGGAGCGCGTTCTCGCCGAGGTCGAGCCGCTCGGCACCGAACAGGTCGCGTTCACCGAGGCGCATGGGCGCGTGCTGCGCGAGGACGTTCATGCACGCTTCGATGTGCCGCACGGCGACAACACGGCGATGGATGGATACGCCGTTCGCTCCGACGACATCGCCCCTGCTAGCGCCAACGCGCCGATCACGTTGCGCGTCATCGAAAACCTGCCCGCCGGCACCGTGGCCACGAAGCGCCTCGAGCCCGGAACCGCGATCCGCATCATGACCGGCGCGCTCATGCCCGAGGGCGCCGACACGGTCGCGCATGTTGAGATCACCGATGCTGGATCGGAGGAAGTACGCGTGCTCGAGCCACTGCGCCGCGGAACGAACATCCGCAAGCGCGGCGAGGACATGCACGCGGGTGACATCGTGCTCGCTGAAGGAACGCCGCTTCACGCTGCGGAGATCGGCGTTCTGGCCGGCGTGCAAAAGCCGGTGGTGCGCGTCGGGCGCCGCCCGACAGTGGCCATCCTCTCCACCGGCGACGAGATCATCGACGTCGGCGACGCCATGTCGCCCGGCAAAGTCCTCAACTCGAATTCGTACTCGCTGGCGGCGCTCGTGCGCGAAGCGGGCGCGATTCCGCGCATGCTCGGCATCATTCCGGATACGAAAGAAGCAACCATCGCCGCGATCGAGTCGGCACTCGAATCCGACTTCATCATCTCCTCGGGTGGCGTCTCGGTCGGCGCCTACGATTTCGTCAAAGACGCGCTCGACGCCCTCGGCGCGGAGACGAAGTTCTGGCAGGTGGCGATGAAACCGGGAAAGCCGGTGGTGCTCTCGCGCGTGCGCGGTCGGCTCTACTTCGGCCTGCCCGGCAATCCCGTGTCGTGCATGGTTTCGTTTCTCCTCTTCATCGCGCCGGCGATTCGCAAGGCGATGGGACAGACGACGAACCTGCTGCCGCCGATCGTGCAAACGCGCATTGCTGCATCGCTGAAATCGCGCGGCGACCGCCGCAACTACCTGCGTGTCCGCGTCCTCGCGCGCGATGGCGAGCTGGTGTCGATGCCGATGAGCTCACAAGGTTCCGGCGTGTCTACTTCAATGATCCAGGCGAACGGATTGGTGATCGTCGAAACCGGCATCACCGCTGTCGAAGCAGGCTCGATCGTGCCGACCGTGCTCGTGGGGCCGGTGCAGTCCTGGGTGTTTTGAACCGCCTTTCAACAAACGATCATCTCTGGCGTAAATCGCGCAGCGAGGATTCGAGATGTGTTCGGTGGGAATCGTCTGCGGTTACGACCTGAATGATGGCTTGCACGACTACGTCAAGTCGGTCGCGCCACTCATCGAACGCGAGAATCTCGACTTCGTCATCCTCTCGGGCGGCCGCACCTCACCGCAATCGCATCATTCCGAGGCCTGGGTGATGGCCGGGCATCTGCGGGAGATTCTGGCAAGCCCGGAGCTCGTCCTCGAAGAGCACGCCATGACCACGCTGGAGAATCTGATTTTCGCGCGCGGACTGGCCGAGCATCACGCCGGAGTCGTGGCGCGCTTCGTCGTCTTCTGCGATCGCGTCCACCAGCGCAAGGTCGCCGCGCTCGCGAAGCTCATCCTCGGCGCGCGCGCCATCGTTCACTGCGTCGATCACGACGTTGCGCGGCGCGTGCGGATCTTCGAGCCGGTATCGCACCTGATCGAGTCGGTCGTGGCGCGTTTTCCGCGGCTGCGCAAGTACCTTCGCGCCGCGGCGATTCGCATGAAAGGCGTCAGCGGGACGCCGCCGGCTGCTGCGCGGCCGGAGCTTGCGGCGGACGATGAGCCGCATCACCGGCGCGCACCACGGCGGTAATCCAAGTCCCCTTGTCGTCGGTGACGTGGAGCGTAGCCATGATCGCGGCTCCGTTCGGCGGCAGCGCATCGACCTTCGCACCGCGGACGATGTAGTCCATCGTCATCGCTTCCATGAAGCCGGGGATCGCCTGGTGATCTATCGTCAGCGCGTTCTCGGACGCATCGCGGCCGACGATCTTCCCAGTCATCGTGTAGGTCTTCTCGCCGGCGACCGAGAGAGGCTTGTCGGCATTCGAGATTTTCGCCTTGCCGCATGCGAGCGCAAGAATCAGTGTGAATGTGAGAGTCTTCATGAGTTGAAACCCGCCACCACCGCCAAACTCGCCATCGCCGCTGTCGTCCTGCTGCTCTTCGGCGGCTTCGCGCTGCGTGCCGCGATGCGGCTGGTCAGCACGGCCACACACTCGCTGTTCTTCGGAGTGCTGCTGCTGGTCATGGTCGTCTGGATCTTCTCAAAAAGGAACTGAGATACGCGGCAATGGTGGCCGAGCCTTGGGCAACCAACGCCGCCGGCCGTGCCGGCTAGGCGGCCGGCTGGGCGAAGCCCGTGATCACGTACGAGCCGCTCTTCACGTCCTTCTTGATCTTGATGATGTCGTTCTTCTGCGCGTCTTCGAGCAGATCGCTGAACGTGTTGTAGCCGTAGTACTCCTCGTTGAAGGTCGGCTTCTTGCGCTGCATGGTCTGCTTGATCATCGAGCCCCAGAGTATCTCTTTGTTCTCGCGCATCAACGCCTTGATCGAATCGACCAGCAGCTTGAAGACCTCGCCCTGCTTCTTGTCCTTGAAGTTCACGCTCGGCGCTTTCTGCGTGCCGCGCACGAGGTCCTCGTAGAAGATGAACTCGTCGCAGTTGTCGATCAGCAGATCGCTCGACGAATTCTTCACGCCGACGCCGATCACGTACTTGTCGTTCTCTTTCAGCTTCGAAACGAGCGGCGAGAAATCGGAATCGCCCGACGCGACCACGAAGATGTTGATGTGATCCTTTGACCACGCCATGTCCATGGCATCGACGACCATGCGGATGTCCGCGGAGTTCTTGCCCGAATAGACGCGGCCGGGAATCTCGATCAGCTCGATGGCGGCCTCGTGCAGCTCACGCTTGTAATCGGGGAACTTGTCCCAATCGGAGTAGGCGCGCTTGACGACGATCTTCCCCTTTTCGAGCAGGCGCTCGAGGAGGAGGGCCACTTCAAACTTTTTGTACTTGGCGTCGGTGACGCCGATGGCGATGTTCTCGAAATCGATGAAAAGGGCGATTTTGCTTTCGTTCATGCTGCTTCTCGATGGCGGCGATCCGACGTTCCCGTCGTCCTCGGCCGCATCGTTGTCGAAGTTAGGTTTGCGGCTCATGCGGTGATTAGCCCCGGCAGCCTAACACCGAACGGTTACAGCAATTCCCCGCGGCGGCCGAGGCCGGCTGTCACCTTTTCATGGGTGCGGCAACTCTGATGCGGAGGGAAGAGAATGAACCCGATGCTCTCGGCAACGCTGCTCGAAACTGACGTCCGCCTGGCCATGACCGGCGATCACGATGCCCACGAGAGGATCGTTGCACAGTCCGCCAACGTCGTCTGCGCGTCGCTCTGGCTATCGTGCGTAACGTTCAGGCAAGCGAGACGTCGCGCAGGAAGTCTTCCTCGCCGTCTGGTCCAGTCTCGCCAAGCTTCGCAATCCCGCCAGTTTTTTACCCTGGCTACGGCAACTGACGCGCAATCAGGCCAACCTCTGGATTCGCAAACATGCGAGGGAGCGCAGCGATGACGCCGCGCTCGCTGCCGCCGTCGATGCGCGCAGGACTCCGGCCGACTCGCTCCTCCGCGACGAAGAGCGGCGCGTGGTTGCAGACGTCATCGCCGATCTCCCGGAGGAATCGCGCGAAGTCGTCATCCTCTACTACCGCGAAGGCAGCTCCGCGAAACATGTCGCCAGCCTCCTCGGCATCTCGGAGGATGCGGTCAAACAGCGGCTGTCGCGGGCAAGGACAAAGATCCGCGCCGAGATGCTGCAGCGCTTCGGCGGCACGCTCGCGCGGACCGCGCCGGGAGCGGCGCTCGTAACCGCGGTCGGTGCCGCGCTGACCGCTGCCGCGCCGCCGGCATCTGCCGCAGTCGCGGGCGCAGCCGTGAAATCCGCAGGCGGCGTGGCACTGTCGGTGATCGCGAAAAGTTCTGCCATCGGTTCGATCGGCGGCATCGCCGGCGTCTTGATGGGTTTCGTCCACCTCGGCGAACCATTCGACGATCAGGAAGCCGCCGAGCTGCGCACGTTCAAACGCATCGTGATCGCGGTGATGATCGTCGCCTCGATCGCGTTCGCCGCCGCGGGTCGGCATCGCATACCGATGATTGCGACCTACTTCACCTTCACGGCCGTGCTGCTCTACCTCAATCTCGTCCGCCTCCCGAAAATCCTGACGCGCCGCATGGCCTGGGAGCGCGAGGTAAATCCGGACTTGGCGAAGAAACACCGCATGGTCCAGTTCTACGGCATTGCGGGTCAGATGGTGGGCGCGATCATGGCCGGACTGACGCTGATCTTGCTGACGCCGTCGTTGTTTCGGTGAATGGCGTTTTGCTGCTTACAATCTGCCGATTCGATCACCGTAAGCGATTTCGGCGCATCGCGCGTCGATTGATGGATAAGGAGGAGGACCCTATGAAACTTCATCGTCTCGTCATTGCCCTGCTCGTCATCACCGCCATTGCCTCGGGATTCGTGGCCGGACGCGCCACCGCCGACCAGCCGCGCATGCAAGCGGCGATCGGACATCTGAAACTCGCCCGCACCGATCTGGAACACGCCGACCGCGACAAAGGCGGCCATCGCGAGGCCGCGCTCAAGTTCACGAACGACGCGATCGCGGAGTGTGAACGCGGCGTGCACTTCGACCGTCACCACTGACCGGTACGACAATGAAAACGCCTGCCGTGCGCTGCTGCGCGGCAGGCGTTTTTGCGTCGGCTGAAACGCCCGGCTTACGTACGTCCGACGTTGGACGCGGGCGTGTTGCTGCCGGTTCCACCCGTGTAGCCTTCGCCCGCGCTGACCGCAGGACGGGAGACGGTCGAAGTGATACCGACTGCCTCGGCGTACTTCAGGTACGTATCGATCGAAGCGATGACGACGCGCGCTTCAACCGTGATCAGGTCGATGCCGACGAGCGAGATTCTCACCCAGGCATCGACAACGATCCCCTTGTCGAGAATCCGGTCGAGTACGTCGATGAGACTTGTGCCGCCTGGTGCGCGTTCCACTGCCATGACTTACCTGCCTTTCCTCTCGGAGGATTTCGATAGTTTTTCTTCCAGGTCGTTGATGCGGGCGCGCAGCGCCTCGATCTGCGGATCGCCGGCATCGAGCGCGGCGGGTGGAGTGCTGGAGTAGAAGCGGTCCGAGCGC
>DASYJY010000208.1:0-6276 GCA_035995985.1 Thermoanaerobaculia bacterium
ACGTCGTAACGAAGAAGTCGCCGGTGGAAACATCGAGGTACGCGGCGCCGATGGTGCCGTTCGCGAAGAGCGAGACGAGGTAACAACTCTCCCGCTCGACGATGAAACTCTCCGTCGCCGTCCCCGGCGTGACGATGCGCACGATCTCGCGCCGCACCAACCCCTTCGTCGCCGACGCCTCCTCGGTCTGATCGCAAATGGCTACGCGCAATCCGTGGCGGATCAGTTTGGCGATGTAGCCGTCGGCGGAGTGATACGGCACGCCGCACATCGGCGCCTCGTGCTCCTGCCCCTTGTTGCGCGCGGTGAGGACGAGGTCGAGCAGCGGCGCGGCCTTTTCTGCGTCCTCGAAGAACATCTCGTAGAAATCGCCGAGCCGGTAGAAGAGGATCGCGTCCGGGACCTGGCGCTTGATCTCGAAGTACTGCTCGAGCATCGGGGTGACTTTCACGGGGAGAGCTTATCCATCTGCGTCTATCTGCGTCATCTGCGGATCGGTTGTCTGATCGTTACCAGATGTCCATCCGTTGAATCCAGCTCCACCACCACCGCGTCGGAAAGCCCGCTATGCGGCACGTGATCGCACAGAACGATCCACCGATTGCCCTCACCGGCGATGTGAACCGCTTCGTATCCCGGCCGATGCAGGATCGCCAGCGCGCGGACGGCGGCGTCGTTGCTCAAAATTCGTCCCGCGCGCCGCGAGGGATCCTCCCGATTTCGCATCGCAAAAAAAAGCAGCGCGCAGACCAGAATCCACGCGGGGTAGAGCAGCCAATAGCGCTGGTGCATCGCGGTTATCATAGCGGGCCGATGACGCGCGCCGAGATCGAAGAGAAACTGATCGCCATCGTCCGCAAGGAGAAAGACGTTCCGGACGACAAGCTGTCGCTGGAGACGCCGCTGACCGATGCCGGCATCGACTCGCTCGATGCGCTCACGATCCTTTTCGCCATCGAGGAGGAGTTTCACATCTCCATCCCCGACGACCGCGCCCGCTCGATGAAGACCTTCGGCGATATGGTCGACAGCATCGAGATGTTGCTGCCGAGGTAGCAGCCGGGGCTGTTGATGGTCCCAGATTTGCTACTCTCCCGACGAAATACCGGGGAGGCAACTTGATCGTCGAAAAAAAGCACACCGAGAACTTCACCATTCTTTATGTGGAAGGTCTCATCAAGCTCGGCGAGAGCGCGGAGTTTTTTTCCGCGGCGCTGGAGAACGTGCTGAAGAACGAGAGCACCAACGTCATCATCGATTTCACGAAGATTGATTACATCGATTCGACCGGAATCGGTGAGCTGGTCGGCTACCTCGGCAAGTTCTCCGGACAGAACCGGAAGCTGATCCTCGTCAACCCTTCGGAGCGAATCCTGAAACTGCTCAAGCTGGCCAAGCTCGACGCCGTGTTCAAGATTTACAGCGCCGAGGAGGAAGCGATCGCCGCAGAGAGCGGCGGCGCGGCAAAGACGGCGTAGTCACTGCGACGCGAGCGGCGTGATCCCACATTTGCCCGTGGCGTGAACCCGAAGCGCCGTCACCGGATCGGCGGCGACCCACGCCACGCGCTGCGATTTGAGCTCGGCACGCAACCGGTCCACGGCCGCTTGCATTTTCGACGGCGTCGAGATGTCATCGATCGTGCCCCATGCGTCGCGACGCGGCCCCGTGGACCACACAAACAGCGGCACGCCGATGGACGCGAGATAGCTGCGAACGGATTGCGGCGAATGTGCGCTGGCGTCGTCGCGCGGACTCAGAACGAGCACGACCGCGCGGCGATGTGCACCGGTGATTGTGTTGAGTCCCGCCACTCCAACGGCATCGGCGAATTGCCGGGGAGCCGCGTCGTCGACAAATTTTTTGTACGGCCGCGTCACGAACCAGAGTAATCCCGCTTCGTCCGCATGCACGTCGCTTGACGGCGGAAAGAGCATCGCTGTCGAGTTGTTCGTCGATTGACGCTGCTCGGCGAGCGGAAAAATCGCGCGCATTGAGCTGCCCAAGTCGAGCGCGTAGCGATGCCGTGTTTCGATTCGCTTGAGCGACGACACGTCCGGAGCGACTTTCGGATCGGGATCGATTACCAAAATGACTAACGCCGGCGCGTTCTCGACAGCGCCGATGCGTATGGGCGCGCCGCCGCTCGTGAAACAGTCGCCGAGGGTTGCGGACGGCACGGCGACAGTCTGGCGGACGGCGACCGGCGTCATCTCGATGTCCTCTGTCGCTGTCAGCTCGCCGCCGGCGACGATCTCACGCCGCGTGATGAATCCATCTTCGAACTTCAACTCGCCGGCGATCACGTGAGGATGTTTCATGTCCAGCCGGGGCAGTCGCGCGATGGCCATTTTGTCCAACGGAACGGCCTTGCTATCAACGGTGAGCGATGCCGAGGTCACCTTCGCGGCGACGAGGTGTTCCCACTTGAACTGCGCCGTCACCGGCACGCCCATGTCGTCATTCGTCAGCGTGATGTCGAACTCGGCGACGGGACGCGGCACGTTGATCAACTGCGTCGCGCGCGAGACTTCGTTTCCGCGATCGTCATATCCGACCGCCGCCAACTCGCTCGGCACGATCGCCGATCCGAAGTCGATGGTCGCGCGCCACGGCGGCTGCTGCAGCACCGCCACCGGACGATTTTCGAGCAGGATGCGGACGGTGTGGACGCCGGGCGCGACCTGCAATTCGACCAGGTGCGGTCCCGACATCAAGCCGAGAAAGAGCGAAAGGAAGACGACCTGGGAGGACACGGCTGCGATTATGCGATCAGAAGCGGACTCCGAGCGACATCCTGACCGTGCGCGGGTTCTGATACGCGAGATTGTTCAGCGCCTGTCCGAAGTTCGTGGCCAGTTGGTAGTTCGCGCCCATGGCCGTGCACGTTGCCGCCGCGGCGCCGCGCGGACATTCGATCGGCGTCTGTTTCGCGGGATCGAATGGGACGAACGTCGTCGACGTCGCCGCCGTGCTGACGGTCGTGCCGAGGAGTTTCGGATCGAAGAGCGCGGCATTGTTGAAGGCGTTGAGCAGATCGCCCTGCGCGAAGAACTCCAGCGATGCGATACGCATGCTGTAGCGCAATGCCAGGTCGGTGGATCGGATGCTCTCGGTGCGTAGCTCGCCGCGTCCGCTGAAGTAATAGAGACCGTTCGGGACCGTCGCGTAGCCGAGGTTGGCGGGCGCGCCGGTGTAGCGCGTCAGGTTGATTGCGCCGGCGATCGAGTACGGCAGACCGGAGTCGTAACTCTGCAGCAGCGTCGCTTCGAGCGCGCCCGTGCCGACGGCGAGGCGATAGCCGGCCCAGGCCCGCAGGCGGTGGCGCTGATCGCCGGCCAGGTAGCCGATCGGCGAGACGCGGCTGTAGTTGAAGTACTCGGGATAGAAAAGTGTGCGATCGGTGTTCGCGACCGCACCGGCCGTTCCGCTTTCGCCGTCGTCATTGCCGCGCAGTTTCGACCATGTGTAGTGCGCGCCGAGCTCGAACGGCCCCGGCGACCAGCGCGCCTGCATCTGCACGCCGCGATACTGCCGCTGGAGATTGTCGCTGTTGCGCACGAGCGTCAGATCGACCGGGATGCCTAGCGGCGTGTTCGCTTTACGCGTGGCCGTGGTCACGCTGGCCGCGTAGAAATCGCGCCAGTCGCGGTGGATGTAGTCGACGCGCGCGAATCCGCTCTTGCCGACGGCGGTGCCGTAGCCGGCCGTGATCTCGCGCACCGAGGGGGAGGCGAGGCTGCCGTCGAAGTAGGTGGCGTAGCCGGGGATCGTGCGCGAGCCGTTCGCACGCAGGTTGATCGCCGTCACGTTGCCTGTGCCGCCCTGCTGCGTGTTGAAGTAATCGAAGATGCGGCGGATCGCTTCATCCATCGGCACCGTCAGCGAGCCGTTGTTGATGGCCGGACCGCGGTACGCAAAATCGATCGCGGCCGCGTTGCCCGCGGCCTGATTCGATGAGGCGATGCTGTCCGCGATGCGCGACGCGTAGTCCGCGAACGAGACGCTCAGGCGGTGCCGTCCGTCGCCGCGGACGTCGAACTGCGCGGAGAGGCGCGGCGAAAGTCGGTGATCGTTCGAGCTCACCGTGCTATCCGCATCCTCGGCATGATTGCGATCGAAGCGCGCGCCGAGCGTGAACGTGAGCCGCGACGTCGCGTTCCACGTATCGTTGACGAACGCGGAATCAGTGCGCAGATCGTTCGCGGTGGCCGGCACGAGAATCGGATTCCAGCGGATGAACGTGCCGCCGCCGGCCGCGTTCGACGGCGTGATGACGGGATAAATGACGCCGTCCTTGTACTGAACGCGCGTCACGAAAATCGAGAAGTCGCTCCCGGACTGATGGTTGTTCGCGTAACGCCGCTCGGCGAAGCGATCGACGCCGGCGACGAGATCGTGGCTGCCGAACGATTTCGCATCGAAGAAGTCGTGCACTTCTAGCAGGACGTCGTCGTTGTTGCGCTGTTCGGCATCGCAGATGTCGCACAACGACGGCGCGTGAAAGCGCGTGTTGTTGTTGGCGCGGTCGAGGAGGACGGTGCCCGCGATGAGGTCGGTGGTCATCGCGCCGGTGCGATCGGAGAACTTCCTCGCCGAGTAGTGCCCCTCGGCCAGAAAATTCGTGCGGAGAGCGGCGTTGTAGTGAACCGCCAGCAGCGACTCCGGATCGACGCGCTCGGTGAGACTGGCTTGGTCATAAAAGTTGTTCGAGAACCGCGCGTTCGTCCCCTTCGTGTTGATGCCGAACCACGATGCGGCTAGCGATTGCCGCGCGCCGAGTTGCCCGGTCAGCTTCGCTTCGTATCGCTTCTGATCGTTCCCCTCCGCATAGCTGATCGCCGGCGACGCAGGCGTGATCGGATTGGCCGTGAACGCCGGAATCGACAGCGTCTGCCGCGCCGTATCGTTCTTCGCCAAACGTCCCGCGCCGAAAAACCAGAGGCGGTCGCGCAACACGAAACCGCCCAGCGTCCCCTCGGCAACGTGATTGAGATTGTTTTCGCGCGTCTCCAATGCCGGCGACTGCGCCGACCACGACGGGTTGCTGAGCGAATCGCGAACGGAACCGCGCAGTTCGTTGCCGCCCGATTTCGTAATCGTGTTGACGACGCCGCCGCTGAACCTTCCGTACTCGGCGGAGATCGAGCCGGTCAGCACGGTCGTTTCCTGGATCGCGTCCTCGACGTACATCGGCCGCATCTGCCCGCGCGTGTTCTCCGTGACGACGACGCCGTTGACCATCACGAGATTGTCGTAACCAGGTCCACCGGAAATGTAGAGCTGGCCGTTCGACAGCGTGTTGCTGTTGACGCCCGGCGCGAACTGCGCGGTGGCCAGCTGGTTGCGCTGAATGGGCAGCCGCTCGACGAACGGAAGAGTCATGTTCGTCGAGACTTCGGGCGTCTCGATGACGGAGGGCGTCCGCGCGCCGACGATGATCGTCTCGGCGACGGTTCCCATCACGGCGTCGACTCGCGTGGTCTGCGAGAGCCGCAGCGTCGAATGCACCACGCGCGTCTCCATCCCCGAAAACGCGATGGAAATCGAATACTCACCGGGAGGCAGCGCCGAAAAACTGTACGCGCCGGTCTCGCCTGTGATCGTGGAACGCGTTCCCTGCAACTCGGGCGAAGTGATCGTGATTGTGGCCCCGGGCAACGGTTCGCTGAACGCCTTCACGACGCCGGCGAGCGATGCCGTGGTCTGACCAGACATCGTTGCGGAGACAAGGGAAAAGACACACGCGAACAGCGTTGCGCACGAACGTTTTGTCATTTTTGGCCTCTCGGAGTGGACGCACCAATATTGCCCGAAAGAAGCCGAGGAGGCAATGCCGACGCTCCATCCGCAGATGACGCAGATTGGACGCGGATAGAGATTTCATCTGAGTACATCTGCGTCATCTGCGGATTGGTTATCTTGCCGCTGCCTCGGCGACCGTGATCGCGTCGTCATCGCGACTCAGAAGAGCGATCGCATCGCCCACTCCGATCTCGCCCTCCTTCGCTACCGCCAAATAGAAGCCGCTGCGGCCGCTGCGGTAGAAGCGTTTGATCATGTCCGCGCGACCGAAACGGATGGTGAGTTTGAAGCACGGCATGCGCGGCTGCGTGACCACAAACTCCGCGCTGCCGATTGCGAAGCGATCGCCGATGCGGACGTCATTCTCAGACAATCCGGTCGTGGTGAGGTTCTCGCCGAACGCGCCCCACGGCAGATCGAAATCCGGCAACTCCTTTCGCCAGAACTCGTAGTGCTCCGACGGATAGACGT
>DASYJY010000209.1:0-8529 GCA_035995985.1 Thermoanaerobaculia bacterium
CGATAGCAGTCACTGAAACCAAGAAGCTGATCGCCCAACGTGATTCAGTGACAAAAGAACTTGGCGCACGAGATAAGAATGACGAAGGCGCGCTCGTCGATCAATTGCATGAGATCAAGGAAGCCCTAAGCGGTCTCGAACCCTTCGTCACGGTTGCCGGATCGGACGTGACCGTGAGGGAGGGCGATTTCCAAGCGCGGCGGAAAGCACATGAAGCGAAGCAGGCCGCGGTAGCGCAGGAAGCCCGGTGTTCCAGCCGTTTTGCCTATTTGGACGTAGGCACAGAGCCGGACCCAAAGGGGCTCATGGCCTGCGTTGAGAGCATGCGGTCGTTGTGCCGGGAACCAAAGGGTTTGTCGGTGAACCAGTGCGAGCTGAGCCTGAGCCGTCTGGAACAAAATCTGCGCGAGTATGCCGCGACTCAGAGCGACCAACTTCTAAAACTGAAGAAAGCGCACGACAGCCTGATCGGTGACGACAAGAAAAAAAATGACGACGAACAAAAGGCGCTCAACGAGCGACTCGCCGACATCCGAAAACTGGTAGTGATTCCGGACGAAGGCGACTTAACCGAATACAGCGACTTCAAACAATGGTGGTCGAAGTTCAGCTTCGGTTATGAGTACGTAAGCCTAAATAATGCGTTTTCGAAGGGCTTCCCGGAGTTGGGAGTCACGATCGGCCTGAATCTCCCCCGTCAAGCCGTGCCCGACGTATCGCTGCACAACTGGCACTTCATTTCCTACGGTGTCTTCACGACATTCGCGGCAGAATTGACGAACACGGCAGAACAGACGAAGACGTCTCTAACAACGCCGAGCGCTCTCGACGAAGGCGCTAAGAACGCGTTGTCGGTGGAGGAGCAAGTGTTCTGGCCGTGGTGGCGGAGCGACCTCGACGCACAAGACCGGCGGCTTCGTACGTGGCTGGGACCGATATTCTCCGCCGGCGGCCGCAAAACGGATCAGGACAACTTCCTGTCGCCGCGCTTTTATGGCGGTCTGCGTCTTGCCCGTAGCCCGGAGTTCTACTCCGACTTTATGTTCGGCCGGTCTTCCGGGCTTCGTTCTCATCGTCTCGAAGTACGCGGCCAGTACCCGATTTTCCGCTTCGAGAACCGCTCTCGCCTGATCCTTGGCGCCATCGGCAATTTCGGTGTCAATAAACGCAAGCGCGAGGCCATTTGCATACCCGATCCCGACGAACCTCCTCTGCCGGTGACCCGTACCTGCGCGGAGCCCGACGTAATCCGCTTCTTTCTGAGGTACGACATCACTTCGGACACTCTGAAAAAGATCTTCGGAGGAGAGAAGTAGCCCGTCAGCGATACAAAGGCAGTGCCGCGGCGTCGCTCAGCCGCGGCGCGTTCGCATCCTTCGCTGACAGCACCGGCTCCGCGATTGGCCATTCGATACCGATGGCAGGATCGTTCCAGAGGATCGATCGGTCGGACGCTTTGTCATACAGCTTCGTGCATTTGTAGACGAGATCCGAGTCGTCTTCGAGCGCGCAGAAGCCGTGGGCGAAGCCTGGGGGGATCCAGAGCATGAGTTTGTTCACGTCGCTCAGCTCGAGGCCGAACCATCGTGCGAACGACGGCGAGCCGCGGCGGATGTCGACGGCGACGTCGAAGATTGCGCCGCGCGTGCAGCGCACCAGTTTTCCCTGCGCGTTCGGCTCCTGGTAGTGGAGGCCGCGGAGGACCCCGCGGGCGGAGCGGGAGTGGTTGTCCTGCACGAAGGCGTCGGCGATTCCGATGTCGCGAAAGGCGTCGGCGCGGTACGTCTCCATGAAAAAGCCGCGGTCGTCGCTGAAGACTTTCGGCTCGATGAGCAGGACGCCGGGCAGGTTCGTTTCGGAAATGTTCAAGGGTAGGGATGATAGCAAGTAGTTGCCGGGTTCACGGAGCAGCGCCGCGGACCACTGGCCACTCACAACTGGCCACTCGTTTGCGGTATTGTTTCCCCATGCGCGCGCATTTCGCATTCACTTCGAACGCTGTTGCGAGCCAGGCTCCGGACGCGCTGCGCGTCGTCGTCGTCAGCAGCGCGCCGCTGGTGCGCTCCGGACTTCGTACCATTCTCGGCGCGTTCGATGACCTCGATCTCACCGAAGCCGATCCGACGCGGCTGCGCATCGTCAACGCCGACGTGATGCTCTGCGACGGCACGCTGCCGGATGTCGACGTCCCCGCGCTCGTGCTCGTCGTCGACGCCGCCGGCGCCGCGGACGCACTCGCGTCCGGCGCGCGTGGCGTGCTCGCGCGGACGGCGGCGCCGCGGCGCATGCATGCGGCGTTGCACGCGGTGGCCGAGGCCGAAATCGTGATCGATGACGCGTTCGCCGATCACCTGCTGCGAACTCCGCGCGCCGAAGTCGAGATGATCGAGCCGCTGACGGCGCGCGAGCGTGAAGTGCTGCGCCTCCTCGCCTCCGGCCTGACCAACAAGGAAATCGCGCAGCGCCTCGGCGTCACCGATCACACCATCAAGTTCCACGTGAACGGCATCCTCGGCAAGCTGGGCGCGGCCACGCGTACCGAGGCCGTGGTCGAAGCGGCGCGGCGCGGCATCATCGCGGTGTAGCAAATGCCGGAGATCACGCCGGATGCCGACGAGGCGCGGGAACGGCAGGAGTGGCATCTCGCGGGCGTCATCTTCTTCGCGCTGATCGCGCTTCTCATCCTTTACGAAACGTTCGTCATCCTCGAGCCGTTTCTCGCGCCGATCATTCTCGGCGCGGTGCTGGTCACGGTCACGTTCTCGATCTTCCAGCGCGTCCGCGATCGCATGCACGGTCACGCCAATCGCGCCGCGGCGGTGATGCTGTTCCTCGTTACCTTCGTGATTCTGTTGCCGGCGCTGCTGATCACGATCCTGCTGGTGCAGGAGGCGAACGTGCTCGTGAAGCACCTCCAGTCGGGCGACGCCACGCGCGCGTTGCAGCGGCTCGACGTCAGCAATCGCATGCCGTGGCTGAAGCGCATCGCTCCGAATTTCGATCCGGCCGCGATCAATCCGGCGCGCGTGATCATGCCCATCGTGCAGAAGGCGCCGTCGTGGATCGCGGAGCATGGGGCGGGACTGATCGGCGGCATTGCCGGCGTGGTGATCGCGCTCTTTCTCGTGCTGCTGTCTGCATATTTTTTCTACGTCGAGGGCGAGACGATCGTGCGCGAGGCGGCGGCGCTCTCGCCGCTTCCGGCGAGGTACAACCATCAGTTCGCGGAAAACTTCAAAGCGGTCGTCGACGCCACATTTCGCGGTCAGGTGATCACGTCGCTGACGCAGGGGATCTTCATCGGCATCGGCCTGGCGATCGCCGGCGTTCCCGGCGCAATCCTCTGGGGTGCGGTGGCAACGGTGTTGTCGCTGCTGCCGATCGTCGGGTCGGCCGCGGTCTGGGTTCCGGCCGCGCTATGGCTCTACATCACCGCGACGATGGGAGAGCGCAGTTACTTCGGCGTGATCTTCCTGACGATCTGGGGCGTGATCGTCGTCCCCATCATCGAGCACGTGGTCCGTCCATGGGCGATGAAGGGAAAGATGCAACTCCCGGCCATCCCGCTCCTGGTCTCCGTCCTCGGCGGAATGGAAGCCTTCGGTTTCGTCGGCCTCGTGGTCGGTCCGCTGGTCTTCTCGCTGCTGATGTCGATCATCGACATCTATAAGCAGTCATTCCGGATTCCGGACAGCGAAGGCGACACCGCGTGACGGCGAGAGGCGGTACAACAGCCATAGAACGCCAATTGCGGCCATCGGCAGGATGAGCGCTTCGACCGAAAGTCGGTGCCGACCTTCGACGTAGTAAACGCTCTGGCCGCAGGAAACGAGAAACGCCATCGCTGATAGAAACCAGAGGTCGGAACGGCGCGACTGCAGGGCGCCGAGAATCCAGAACAGCAGCAGCATCGCCCACCAGGCGATGTAGACGACTTTCAACGGCATCGAGTAGAGCCGGCCCCACTGCGGCGAGAACCACCAGAAGTAGCTGATTCTCTTGATCACACGCACGACGGCTGCGGCGGGATCGCGGCGGATGTAGTCCCTGGCCTCCTGCATGAAGATCCGGTCGCGCGCAACCTCGCCGGCCGACCAGACGCGTTTCTGCAGCTCCGGCGGTGCGAGAAAGATCAATGGACGCCCTTCGCGATCGAGGGCTGAACCGGTCGTCCAAGGATTGTGACCCAGCCAGAATACGTAGCCCGTCCCGCTGCGCGTCAGAACGAAGTCATGCAGGACGACGGCATTTCGAATCGTCCACGGAGCGACGACGGCGAGCGTCACTGCGATGACAGCGACGGATCGCAAGACGCGCGTTTTCAACGTGTCGCACGTTCGCCACGCGGTCCATACCGGCGGCAGGAGAAAGAGCAGGATCGTCGGACGGGTCAGCACGCCGAGGCCGATGATGACAGCGGCTGTCAGGCCGCGGCGAAGCGTTGGAAGCTGGCGATACCGGATCACCGCTCCGCCGGCCGCGACGAAAAAGAAGGTGTCGAATACGAGCGGATGGAGGACGCAGCTGTAGCGGATGAAACCCGGATGCACCGCCATCAGCAACGCCGCGACGACGCCTACATCCCCTCGGCCGCTGGCGAGCGTGGCGACGCGTCCGAGCAGCCAGACGGTCGCCGCCGCGATCAGGAGCTGCAACAAAACCATCGCCATCAAGCTGTGGTTCGTGAGCAGGTAGACGCCCGCCGCGACGAATGGATATATCGGCTCGATGTAAGCCCGCGCGATCAGCGCGTCGTGCGTGTAGTGGAACGTGAACTCGTGATGCTCGATGAGGTTCGTAGCGATCTGCTCCGTCTCCCACACCTGCGGTCTGCGCAGCTCCCCCGTTGCCACGGCGTAGGCGAGACGCAGCGCGAACGCGAGAACAGCGATGGCGATGAGAGCGCGTTGCCGCATTAGCCGCCCTTCATGATGATCGGCGGTTGCGACTTCTTGAGATCCCGCACGAGGCGGTCGAAGGCGGCGGTGTAGTCGTCGTGCGATTTCCATTTGCGGAAGTCCCCGATGTGGCGTTTTCGGCGGATGTCCGCTGCCCACGGCTGATTCGAGGTGAAGCCTTCTTCATCGATGGCGATCGGGAAGAGGACGTCCTTCCCTTCTTTCTGCTCGCGCTCGAGCGCCGACTCGACTTCCGTCTCCACCCAATCGCTAATGACGGAGTTGGCGGAGAGGATGAGCACCAGCTTGTCGTGGATGCGGATCGACTCGTCGATGCGCGAGCGGAAACGCTCGCCGATCTTCAGATCCTCAGGTGCGAACCAGGTGCGGATGTCGTTCCCCTGAAGGTCGTTGTAAAGGCACTGTGTGAATTCATGGTCTTTCGAAGAATGGCTGAGGAAGCAGGAGTAGTACTCGATCGCCTTGCCGACTAATGACGAGGCATATTGGATGAACTCCTCTGGAACTCGAGCCGTGCGAAGAAAAGATTGAGCGAGACCCCCAGATTCGAAGAAAGTACCAATACCAATGGAGTTATCGCGTGAAGAGCGAGTGGCATCGAGGCCCCGAACAGATGTCAGTGAGACATCCGCGAAAGCGGTATGAACAAATCGCGCGTTTGTGAAATCACTTCCGTCAAGACTGCACCAGTGGAAAACCGTTGCTTCAACGGTGACATTTGTGAAGTCACATTCTCGCAGTTCAGCTAGCAAGAATACGACCGCGAGTAGTTGGGCGTTAGCGAAAGAAGCACCATTGCACATTGAAACGGTGAAGGTGACCTGCTGGAGAAACGCACCTGAGAAGTTCGCCGCCCGCAGGTCGTAGTCATCGAGCGACTCGGCGATCAGTTGTACTCCCGAAAGATCCGGTTTTTCATCACTCGTTTTTCGCCATGCGTTCCACGCCACCCTCCCCTCCTTCAACTTCGCCACATGCTCCGGATTCGCCATCGGCGAAGTCTACTGCCGTACGAAATTTGCCGTCGTTGGCCGCGTTGCGAGTCCTAACCTTCGTAACTGTTCTCCGTCCAATACGTCGAATCGCATGAACGTGAAAGCCTGGATCTCGTGCGCTGTGGTCGTGATCGCGTCCGGATGCTTCTCGGGGTATCGCTCCGAGGCGGATTCGAAATCGCTGCGTGTGCGGCGTGGGATGTTTGCCAGCGACGTCGTCATCACCGGTGAATTGCGGGCGGCGCGCGGCGAGGAGCTGGCGGTGCCGCGGTTGCCGCAGTGGCAGACGTCGATCAAGTGGATCGCGCAGGACGGCATCGAGACGAAGAAGGGCGATCGCATCGTCGAGCTCGACAACTCCACCTTCTCCACCAACCTCGACGCCAAGCGCCAGGCCGTCGCGCAGGCCGAGCAGCAGTTGCAGCAGAAAGAGTCGGAGTGGAAGGCCGACACGATCGACAAGCAGCTCGACGTGGAGCGGAAGCGCGCCGATTACGACAAGGCGAAGATGGATGCCGCGATGCCGAAAGAGATCGTGGCGCAGCGCGACTACAACGACCGGCAAATCAAGTTCAAACGCGCCGAGGTCGAGTTGGCCAAGGCCGTCGACGTGCTGAAGTCGCAGCGGACCTCGGTGAAATCCGATCGCGACAACCTTCTGCTGAGTTTGCAGAAAGCGCAGCGCGAGCTTGCCATCGCCGAGAAGGCGATCGATGAGCTGATCCTGCGCGCGCCGCACGACGGCATCGTGGTGATCCGCGATCATCCGTGGGAAGGGCGGCGCCTGCAGGAAGGCGACAGCGTCTTCATCGGCCTGCCGCTGGCGCAGTTTCCGGAGATGTCGTCGCTGCAGGTGGAAGCCGATCTTCCCGACGTCGACGACGGACGGATCGGCGCGGGGATGGCGGCGACGATCGTTCTCGATGCGTATCCGAACATGACGTTTCCCGGCCGTGTGTCGTCGATCTCCGCGGTCGCGCAGGAGAGCAGCCGCACATCGTTGCGCCGCGCGTTTCGCGTGATCGTCGCACTCGATGGTCTCGACGCGGCGCGCATGCGTCCGGGCCTGTCAGCGCGCGTGGTCGTACACGCGTTGCGGCAGCCGAATGCGTTGCTGGTGTCGCGCGCCGCGATCGATTTCTCGGGCAAGAAGCCGCGCGCATTTCGCGCGGACGGCAAGCTGGTCGACGTCGTCCTCGGCGCGTGCAACGCGCAAGAGTGTGTTGTGAAAAGCGGATTGAACGAAGGGGAGACGCTCGGTCATGCGTAGAAAATCGTTCCTCGCCATCGGCATCGCCGTCGCCGCCGTGCTTGCGGGTGCGGGGTGGACGCGCAACAAACTCGCGGCCGATCGGCAGGGCGATTGGGTGCGCGTCACGCGCGGCGATCTCGTCACCGGCATCGACGTCACCGGCACGTTGTCCGCGGTCGATTCGGGCAGCTTCGGTCCGCCGCAGGTCAACGACGTGTGGGACTTCAAGATCTCGATGATTGCGCCCGAGGGGACCGATGTGAAAGTCGGCCGCCCGGTGCTTGGATTCGATACGACGGAACTTCAGAAACGCCTCGACGAGAAGAGCGCCGAGAGCGAACAGGCGCGCAAGGAAATCGAGAAGGCGCACGCCGATCTCGCGCTGCGCCGCGAAGACGAAAAGCTCAAGCTGGCGGACGCCGAGGGACGGCTGCGCAAGGCGGAGTTGAAGTTGCAAGGGCCGGCGGAAATCACCAGCAACAAAGACCGCAAGAGCATCGAGCTCGATTTCGCTTTGGCGAAGCAGGAGACCGAGTCGATTCGGCAACGCATCGCATCGTTCGAAAAAGCAGCGGCGGCGCAGATAGCGTTGCTCACGAGCAAGCAGACCACTGCCGCGGCGGTGGTGACGGAGACGCAGAACGCGATCAAGGCCATGACCATCTTGGCGCCGCGCAACGGCACGATCGTCTACGTGACCAACTGGCGCGGCGACAAGAAAAAAGTCGGCGACAACTGCTGGCGGATGGAGCGTGTGCTCGAGATTCCGGACCTGGCGCGGATGATGGCCAAGGGCGAAGTCGATGAAGCCGATGCGGGCAAAATCGCAGTCGGCCAGCGCGTGATTTTCAATCTCGACGCGCATCCGGACGAGGAGTTCGGCGGCACGATCAAGGAAGCGTCGCGCACGGTCGCGCAGCAGCAGGGGACGAAAGATCCGATCAAGGTGCTGAAGGTCAACATCGTCCTCGACCGCACCGATCCCGCGAAAATGCGTCCGGGCATGCGCTTTCACGGGACGGTGGAGCTGGGCCGCGCGAAGAGCGCGCTGCTGATTCCGCGCAACGCCGTCTTCGTGACCGATCGCGGCCCCGTCGCGTATCGCCGCGGCACGTTCTCCGTTACCGCCATTCCGCTGAAGCTCGGACGCGAGAATGAGAAGTCGGTGGAAGTGCTCGGCGGACTTTCCGCCAGCGATCGCGTGCTCGTTCCGAAGAGCGCAGACAAGGAATCGCAGAAATCATGAGCGATGGAACGCTGGCGTCCTCGCCGGCTGGCTCGGCGGCGTCTCGCCGCCGAACTGCCAGACCCTCGTCATTTGCTGATAGCACAACGCCGGCGCGAGCCTCCCATTCGGCGGCGG
>DASYJY010000210.1:0-2617 GCA_035995985.1 Thermoanaerobaculia bacterium
GCGCGGCGAACGCACCACTTCGCGCACGCATCAAACATGCGCGAAGTCACATTCCACCTCCCTCCCAAAGCGGTGGCTCAGCCGCCACCGCACTCCAAAGCTTCGCGAAATGTGCCTCGGTCTTCGCGAGCATCAAACACACATTTCGTGCGCAGCACTTTGGAGTGCGGTGGCGATCGAGCCACCGCTTTGGGAGGGCGGTGGAAGGGGATTACGCCGCGTTCCGGCTGACGACGAGTAGCGTCACGTCATCCGCGAGCGGGGCGTCGCCCATGTGCGACAACACCTCGGATTCGATCGCGGCGGCCAGCTCGTCCGCGTTCGCGCAGTGCATCTTCGCCAGCCGCTGCGCGACGTGATCGAGGCCGCCGAGGTCTTCGCCCTCTTCGTTCTCAGCCTCGGTCACGCCATCGGTGAAGAGGACGAGCGAGTCGCCGGGAGCGAGCTGCAGTTTCTGCTCGCGGAAGTCGGCGCGCGTCACGATGCCGAGGACGAGATCCGTTTCGACGAGCTCCTCGACGCCGTCGTTGCGAACCCAGATCGGCGGCGTGTGGCCGGCGTTCGCGTACTCGATCACGCCGGTCGCGAAGTCGAGGCGGCCGAGGAAGAGCGTCACGAATTTTGACTGCGGTAGCGTGTCCTTCAACGCGTCGTTGAGCTGCGCGACCAGCGCCGCCGGCGACGGATCGCCCTTGCAGAAAATGCGGAACGACGCCTGCAAGCCCGCCATCATCAAGCCCGCGGTGATCCCCTTGCCGCTGACGTCGGCGATGACGAAGTACATCCGCCCGTCGGGACGGCGAACGAAGTCGTAGTAGTCGCCGCTGACGGTGCGGCAGGGACGATTCGCGCCGGCGAATGTGTAGCCGTCGATACCCGCCGGTGCGGCCGGCAGCAGGCCGCGCTGAATCATCGACGCGGTCTTCAGCTCCTCGTCCATGATCCGCTTCTGAATCGCTTCCTCGCGCAGCCGCGTGGTCTCGAGCTTGATAGCCGCGAACCGCGCGATCTGCGCCACGAGCCTCACGTCATCCTCGGAAATCTTGCGCTGATTGAAGAGATAGTCGACGTAGAGGACGCCGACGACGGAGTCGCCGATCATCAGCGGCGCGCAGAGGATCGAGCGGATGCCCTGCATGATGATCGACTGCGCGCGGCTCAGCTTCTCGTCCATGCTGACGTCCATGAACGCCAGCGCTTTTTTCTCCTCCACCACTTCGCTGAGGACGGTGTGGCTGATGCGAAGTTCCGAGGTGTCGGTGCGATCCTGACGGCGCACTTCGACGTTGACGAATGATTTGCCGTCCGCGCCAAGCAGGCCGAGGGCGGCGCGCGATGCCTGCGTATGTTCGAGCACCCGGTCGACGATGAATCCAAACAACTCCTCGGTCGGCCGATCTTCGATCAGCTCGCGCGCGAGGAGGTTGAGCGTTTTGAGCTTGGCGAGATCGCCGCCGGTGTCGGCGCGCTCCGGCTCCTCGATCTCCTTCACGGGAATCGAGATCGTCATGCTCGGCGAGGTATCCGCCACGGCCAGCATCCGATCGGTGTTGTGCTCGGCGGTCTCGAAAACGATCTCGGTGTCGCCGAGGCGGATGCGGTCGCCGGTGCGCAGCGCGTGATCGCGTTCGACGCGATTGCCGTTCAGGTACGTGCCGTTGGCGCTGCCGCAATCCTTGAGAATCCACGATCCGTGATCGGCCACGATCTCGGCGTGTTTGCGCGAGAGATAGCGATCCTTGACGGGAATCGAGCAGTCGGAAGCACGCCCGATGGAAACGGCGCTGCCGTGCAACTGCTGCCGGAAGGGCGAGAACAGCGGCGAGTAAACCGTGACCTCAGCGCGAGGGGCGATGGGTTCCATATCGATACGTGTGACGACCGGGGAACAGGGATTGTAACTGATGCGGCGTGGTACGTTTCGAACGTGCCCGCCGACACCCCGCCCGAAACCTACTTCCAGGAAATCGAAGCGCACTTTGCCCTTCGCCGTGGCACCCCGTTCATCCTCAACGCGAAAGATTGGGCGCTGATGAAGAAGTGGTACGACGACGGCGTGCCGCTGCCGATCGTGATCGAGGCGATCGACACGGTCTTCGAAAAGAACGAGGCCAGCGGACGCAAGAAAGTGATCTCGAGCCTCAGCTACTGCCGCCATTCGATCAAGGAGCTGTGGAACGATCGGCAGAATCTCTACGTCGGCGAAGGCGGCGTCAGTCCGGAAGCCGGCCCCGAGGCGTTGCTCGATGCTCTGGCGTCACAGCTGGAAACGTCGGAGGTGGCCGCGCCGTTCGCACCGCGCGTGAGGGCGCTCGCGTCGGAGAAGAGCGTGCCGAAGATCGAGGAGCGATTGATCGATCTCGAGCGGGAGCTGGTCGATGCGTTCATCGCCGCGGATCCAGCATCGATCGACGCGATCCGCGCGGACATCGCAGTCGCCCTCGGCGATACGTCGAAACTCGATGCGAAAACGCGCACGCGAACGGAAGAAGCGAATCTGCGGCGATTGGTGCGGGAGAAGTTCGGATTGCCACGGTTGACGTTGTTTTAGCTGTCATCCTGAGCCGCCGCAGGCGCTGGAGCGCGAAGCGCGGAACGCCGGAGGACGGTCGAAGGA
>DASYJY010000211.1:0-61103 GCA_035995985.1 Thermoanaerobaculia bacterium
CGAGCAAGTCGAGCGTAGATATGACGAACACCCTACTGAACCGAAAGCTGCATGGGATCTCGCGCGCGTCAAGCTTGAGCTATATCTCAATCGGAACTTGAGCCAAGTCACGGCGATTTTTTGGCTCACCTCGTTTGTGATGATCGTGGGGTTCAGCCTTATCGGTGTGGGAGTGTGGCGCATCTACCGCGCTCCTTCCGAGTTGGCTCCCTCCGCCCTTGCAGCCATTTCCGGAATTGTAGTAAACGTCATTGGCGCTACGTTCCTCGTCATTTACCGAGCAACGATGCAGCAAGCAAAGGACTACGTAACGATGCTGGAACGTATCAACGCGGTCGGCATGTCCGTGCAGATTTTGGAGAGCATTGATCCCACCAAGACCGATCTAAAAGCGAATGCAACAGCCGAACTCGCGAAACAGCTTCTCACTATTTATGGTTCGGTTAATACGTCACCAAAGAAGGCCTCTTCTTTGCGCCGCTCGCGGGCCTGAAGGTTAGGCTGACGTTAGCGGCCAGGCTCGGCTTATCCTAGGCCTACTTCGAAAGGAATGAGGTCAAGTCCGTTTTATCGAAGACGCGAACCAAGTCCGTCACCTTGCATTCGAGCGCGGCGGCCAGACGAAGGACGGTCAGAAGGTTCGGGAACTTGATTCCAACCTCCATCGCACTGACATGCGTCTGGGGGATGCCTACGCGCTCGGCGAGCCCTTGCTGACTCAGACCGCGTTTCACACGTACTCCCGAAGGTGCGCGCCGAACAATTCGGTGGCTGCAGATTTGTCTTTTGAATGTTTCATTATCTCTTGACAAATCGCGATTTCGTAGCCACATACTTTTGTGCGTATTAACGAGGCGCCCAACCATGCTCGAAACCGACGTCGGCGACCGCATCCGTCACATCTTCCTACACCCACGGCCGCATGTCAGCATTTCGCAGGCGACGGCGCTCCTCGGGTGGACGCGGCGGCAGATGTCCGCGGCCATCGAGGAGGGTGAGGTCGAGCTGTGGACGACGCCGGTCGGGAAGTGGTTCCCTCGAGCGGAGATGATGGCCAAGGCGCTCGACATCTGGCGGCTGCATGTGATCGAGGAAGCGCTCGGCGCCGAGGGGGATGGCGTCCTCCCGCAGGCGCTCCGCACCGCGGAGCTGCGCGTGCGGCTGCCGCGGCACCACATCAATATGTTGAAGTACCGGGCAGACCAGCAGGACACCACCGTCAGCGGCGTGCTTGCCCGCGAGCTGGACGGCATCGCCAGCGCCCACATCGAGGAGTTGTCGTCCGCGCTGCCGGGCTTCGCCGAAGCGATGGCGTGGCCGGGGTGAGGCTTCGCGATGCCCACGTCTATATCTCTAATCTGCTGATCCTGAAGAACCTACGTCAGTTCCGTGCGTAGAGTTGAGCGTCCTGAAACCACGCGTTCGTCGGTCAAAAGGAGCCGAAATTCGTTCAAAACGAACGACGATTGGTTCAAAACGAGCCGCGATTGCTTCAAAACGAACGACGATTGGTTCGAAACGAACGGCGATTGCTTCGAAACGAACGACGATTGGTTCGAAATGAACGGCGATTGCTTCGAAACGAACGACGATTGGTTCGAAATGAACGGGAATTGGTTCAAAACGAGCCGTGATTGGTTCGAAATGAACCGCGATTGCTTCGAAACGAACGGATAAAACGGGAGGCGGACCATCCTCAGGTTTACGCAGATTCGGACCGTGGCCAGCGTGAGCGTTTCCTGAAACGCGCTCAAACGAAGCTCGGATGCTAGAAAACCGGTAGTGGTCTAGTTTGACTCGTCGCTTGTAACAGCTTCGTCGTACGCGGCGGATCGGGCGGAATGAAGTACACATGCTGTAGAATCCGCGGCCTTCGTGAGTTCGATCGTCACCGACAACAAGGGTATTCCATTCGCCGTCCGACGATGGTTCTGGATCACCTACCACCGCCTAGCAAACGTTCCGCTGACGTGGCGCGGAACCCTAATCCGAGTCGTCGTCTTTGCGCTGCTCATATCACCGCCAGCGCTGCTCATCTGGGCGCGCTCGAAGCAACTGTCGTGGACGTACATCGTCGTGTCGCTGGTCGGCGTGGTGGTTGCTGCCTACCAAAAGCTCCGCCCTGATTTCGACTCTCTCGCCATCACAACGATGACGAACATCGAGGTCGCGGCCATCATGCGACGGACGTATCGACCGTTCACAGGCGTAGAAAGAAAAGAATTTCAGCAGCGGTTGCTGATCGCGATCGCCAATCAAGTGCGGTCTCTTCGGAACGATTCGAAGGGCACCAGAATCTATGCAAACCTGCTCGTTCGCGATCGAAAAGACCCGAACAAAATAGTCGTGGTCGCCCGCTCCCACGTTCACGCTGGAGAAGATCGTGCAGAGTATCGACTGGATGAGATGGCGGTTCGCAGTTGTTTTTTGCTCGGTGACTCAGTCGAGGTTGGTGATATCTGGGCTGAGTTTCCAAAAGCGGATCGTACGAAAAGATACAGAAGTATTCTCGGAATCCCGCTAAAATCTGTAGAATATGATTCCCCAGAAGTCATCGGAGTTTTGAGTATCGACAGCTCGGAGCAACACAACTTCGCGAAGTGGGAAACGCAGTTGATCAACACTCTGCTCCCGCTAACCACGATTTTGGAGTTGACCATGGAGAGGCCACGATGACAAATTTAGATACGGGACCGATGATTCACCTCACGCCCGCGGAACGGTACTTCATGGGTGAAATTTCACTCGCGCAGGCAACATCGGAGGAAGTCCGCAAAATGCAGGAGGAGCGTCGCGAGACGCGTTCCGGAGCGGCAAACGTGGTGATCCGCGTGCTTACGTTGCTCGTCGCGATTCCGCTGCTTGCGATCTCTGTGCTGAATCCACGCCGGTGGTGCTAAGACTCCCGACGAGTTAGGCCGCCTCGGCCGCGCTCCACATCTCCAGCGACAGCAGGTCGGCAGCCGTCCAACGGTACTCAGTCAGGCCTGCCGCCATCGCCGGAGTCTGACCTTTCAGCGAGAGGTGCTTCCGGCAGAAGTTGTAGTAGACCATCGTCATCGCGAGCATGTGGCAGTGGTTCTCAAACTTCTTTGAGAACGCATTCGTCAAGCGGGTGAAACGGCGATTCGACATGCGCACCGTGAGGTTGAACCGCTCCATGTACGAGGTCGAGACGTGCTTCATATCCGGTTCGCCGATCGCAGCCGTTTTCTCGATGGAGAGCAGGCGTCCCGGTGAATACCTACTCGCTGCACTCTGCGGATTCATCCCGGGCTGAGGACTACTCGTTCCGTACGTTTTGACGACTTGGCCGAGGGATGCCATGCCGGGAGCGAAGTTCTGACTAACTGCATCAATGTAGTACGCCAGACCATCGGAGGAGAGTTGGAGTTCCTTCGCCGAGGTGCGGGACCGGAGGTCAGCAAGGATCGCGTTCGCGGCCTCGCTACTGCGGTTACTCGCGAGCCATGAAATCATCAGCTTCGAATCCGCATCGATCGCGGTCCACGTCCAAATCGAGCCAATGCCGATCGTGTCCTGCAACTCGGCGGGAACATTCTTCTGTTTCATACTGCAAAATGACCAGACCTCATCCAGTTGCACGCGCTCCGATTCGATGTCCCGCACGATGGAGTCGTGGAACTTCGCGCAGGCCGTTCCGACTTCGCGAATCAGACTCAGCACCGTCATCTTCGCTGCGCCCGTCATCCGGCACGTTGAGGCGATGGAGTTGCCCTCAATCAGGGCCATGACGATGCGGGCGCGGGCGTCACTTGATAGCCTGTTCATGCACAGCAATATATGCTTGAGGGGTCAGGAAGTCAATGCTTGAGGGGTAAAGGAGTGAAATGTAACAAAACAGGGCCGCCGCTGGACCGGCAGGCCGCATGCGAATAGAATTGGGGCTCCCGGCGGGACTCGGACCCACACCGTCGGTTTAGTAGACCGCCGCTCTGTCCAGATTGAGCTACGGGAGCACTTGAAAGGGTCACCACCCGGCCATCTCGGTTGCCTGCAAAGCGAACTACCCGAGATGGCCGTTCGTGTTCCTGCCGCTCCCCGCGTCGGTGACTGGAACGCGGACGGCTCGCAGTATGCTCATTGAGGATCACCACCTTTCACTCTCTGACAGTCATTCCGCTCGCTCGGTAGTCACCGGATGAGCGTTCCTTGTGCCGATTCCCTTTATCTTCTTGATGAGTTTTAGGATGGCTTCCTGATCCGCGTCGGTCAATACGTCGTCGGGGTAGGTGTTCAGGATTTCGAGAAGCCAAAGCTGATGATCGGAAACGTTAGACGGTTTCACTCCGCCCGCAGCCGCCGCCGCTGGTGGTGGTGAAGGTGGCGGTGGTGGAGTGTTCTGATGGGGCACTTCCTGCGGAGCCACGGCACTGCCGATTCGTAGCATCCCTCCGCCGTCGCGATCCACGATGCCGGCGACGACTAGGTAGTCGATGATGATGCGCAGTGAGTCCTGCTTGTCCGGCCCGACGACGGCGACCTCGCCTAGGTCATTGACCGCTTCCTTCTCGTTTACCGCGCGAAACTTCAGCTTCGGCGTTAGCGTTGTGACGAACCAACTATTGACAAATACGGGCGCAAGCTTCTTCGCCGAGTTCGCCGCGTCCCACTCGTAGGCTTTCTGATACGCCATGACTTCGGCAGCGGGGGTGAAACCCTTAGCGTCGGACTTCTTGTCCCCGGCGCGCACGATCAGGCCGGTATCGACAAAGAACGGAGTGATTTGAGTAATGGTCGAACCGGCCATCCCAACGATCGCGCCGACATCTTCAGGCGTTACGGGCTTTCTCTCGTGTCCGGACGCGGCAGCGAACGCCCGCAGGATGTCGAGTTGCTTGTCGTGCCGGATTCGATCAGTTGGGAGAATCTTTGCCGGTCGAACCCGACTCAGCTTTCCTGATTCCGACGCGCCATTGCCGTTCTGCGCGTCAGATTGGTTGTCGGTGGGGTCGGGGGTCTCTCCCGTTGGTTGCATGGTATCTGCCGCGTCTGACATAGCGATTCCTTTCAGTTGGAGAGGAATCTAAACTACTTTCAACACGAACACAAGTACCGTACAGAGTAAAGTTACTAGAGACGGAGGATCGCTGGCTCTCCGCGTCGCGTTAAGTCCTTTCGCTAGAACGCTTTCATCACGATCATCAGTCGACAGTATTTCATGATGTTTTTTTCTTAGCTCTACTGCCCCATCGCGCTGCCGCCGCTTTCTTCGCGATTTCTGACCGCTTCCTTGGGCTCAGGCTGGCTGCGCGTGCCGGTCCGCCGATCTTCCCGCCGATGCGCCCGAACGCGGCAGCGGCGGCGCGCATCGCGTCCGTGATCTCGACCGGCGCATCATCGTCTGGCGCGTCCGCCTCAGACCTCGCGGCGATCGTGTTCATGACCCGGACGGCAGCTTGCGCTTCGTCCTCGCGCTTCTTTGGGCGCTTGCTTGACCCCTTTGGCATCAGGGGAGTATCGGTTCGCTACTTCCGTTTGTCAAATGGCCGGAAGAGTTCAGACGGCGCGACGTTCAACGCCTCGGCCAGCTTGATGATGTTGTCGAAGCACGGATTGCGGCGACAGCGTTCCACGTCGCCGACGTAGTTCCTATTCAGCCCGGCCAGTTCAGCGAGCTTCGTCTGCGACAGCTCGCGCTTCTCGCGCAAGTCGCGAAGATGCGCGGCGAACTTTTCGATCGGTCTGGCTGCCACGCTTTGAGTGTGCAGCCATGTTCCTATTGCTCGCCATGCTATGAGTGTGACATGCTATCAGTGTGCGAAAAAGAATGAAGCCGGTATGGGACGAAGGCCGCGCGACCCGACTCGAAATCTACATGGAAGAGTGGGGTGTGGCGTCCGGTGCTTTCGCGCGTCACGCGGGCATCAGCCGCACGCATCTTCTGCGACTCCGCAGAGGCGATTCGGAGCCTAGCCGCGCCACGATGGTGGCGCTCGCAGGGACGGCAAGCGCGATGCGGTCGCGCTACGTGTACGTCGTGGAACTGTTCGAACTTGCGCCCGCCGATGAAGCGATCTACACGGCCATTGTGGAGCGAAGGTCGGCATGAGTTCGAAGCATCCGACTACCCACACGTCGCGCCGCGTCAGGCTGCCGGAGTTCATGTGGCAGGCGTTGGAACACCTCACGGACTACACGAACGAGAAAGCCATCGCGAACCCTGACGACTACATCACCGTAAGCGGCATGATCGAGACGCTTGTCCTCGCCTCGGTGAAGGTTCAGGTGCTGGAAATCCTCGCCGCATCATCGCCCGAGTTCCGCAAGGCGATCGAGGCATGGGTAGCGTGGCAGATCGAACGCGATCCTACGACCGCAATCGTATTCAGCACGGGCGCGTGGTCATTCACGACGCAGCGGGAGAACTGACATGAACCCGCCGCGAATCGAAACCGTAACGATCGTTACTCCCGAACATGGTCAAGCCTTCGCGAAAGGCTGGTACGACTCCGACGGGATGATGACGGCCTGCTACAACACCGGCATCATGACGTGGCCGGACGGAACGCTTGAGGATCACGCGGCGCTGGATCACTTCCACGACCTAGAGGACGAAATCCTCCACGAAGTTTTCGAGGCGACGAAGCAAGCCATCGCGGAGGCATTTGTGAAAGCGGCGAATGCCGTGCTAGACCGCGAACGAGAAAGGCACGATGCCTGACCTAGCCGACTGGCGCGAACGTCTCCGGGAGGCAATCCAACGATCAGGCAAGAAGCACTACTTGATCGCCGAGGATGCCGGAGTCACGCGGGCGACCCTAAGCCGCATCCTCACCGGAGCGCACTCGCAACCGAAGTTCGAAACGATCCTGCGCATTGCTCACGCGGCAGGAGAGAACGTCGGCTACTTGGCGGGGGAGCGAGGGTTCAGCCTTTCGAGCGAACAGCGGGTAAGGGTGCAAGCGGCAGCGGTGATCCTGATTGACTTGACCCGCCATTACCCACTATGACCCGCAATGTTACAAACGACGCGTCAAACTAGACCACTACCAGAAAACCAAGCATGAATGGCTCGAAATGAAGCATGAATGCTTCGAATGCGGTAAGTCTGCGTCCGTCTGCCCATGAATCAGGTACACAGGCGCTGGCGGCCGTGGCGCCGACGCCGCATCGCCTGATGGCATACTCAGTTCATGAAACGCCTCGCCATCGCCCTCCTCTTCGCCGCCCTGTCCGTCCGCGCCGACACCCTGCTCATCCTCAATAAATCGGACGCCACGCTGCAGTTTGTCGATGCGGCTTCCTTCGAGACCCTCGGCACCGTTGCTACCGGCGAAGGGCCGCATGAGGTGGCGGTGTCGGATGACGGGAAGATTGCTGTCGTCGCTAATTACGGGACGGGGCCGAATCCGGGGACGACGCTTTCGGTCATCGACGTGAACGCGCGGAAGCAGTTGCGGCGGTTTGCGTTGCCGGGTTTGCTGCGGCCGCATGGGATCGCCGCGGTTGCGTCGCGGTTCTGGTTTACGGCGGAGGGGAGTCGGGTGGTGGCGCGGTATGACGCGGGGACGAATGCGATTGATTTCATCGGCGGGAGTGGCGCCGAGGTTTCGCACATGATCGTCGTCGCGACGGGGGAGAAGACGCTTTACACCGCGAACATCGGGTCGAACAGCGTCACCGTTTTTGATCTCAGCAACTCGCCTCGCAGCATCGTGCTGAAACAGATTCCGGTGGTGCAGGGGCCGGAGGGGATCGATCTTGCGCCTGACGGGTCGGAGCTGTGGGTGGCGTCGCGCGTGGCGAACGGGGGGATCTCGATCATCGATCCGAAGTCGCGCACGGTTGCGCAGACGCTGCCGACGACGACGAAGCTGGCCAATCGCGTGAAGTTCACGATCGACGGGAAGTTCGTGCTGGTGTCTGATGCAGGCGCGAACGTGCTGCTGGTTTACGACGCGGCGACGAAGGAGATCATCAAGTCGGTGGATATGGCCGAGGGGCCGTCGGGCATTTTGATGGCACCGGATGGGAAGCGGGCGTTCGTGGCCTGCGCGGGCGCGAAGAAGGTGGCGGTGGTGGATACGGCTTCCTTCTCGGTCGTGCATGAGATCGAGACTGGGAATGTGCCGGATGGGTTGGGGTTCGCGCGTTAGTCACGCGGAGTCGCGGGGGCGCGGAGAAAGGCGATGCTTGAAACTCACCGCGGGCTTCTGCAGGACACTGGCCGGACGAATGCGTTTCGCGACGCGATCCGGCGCTGCGTTACCTCCGATTCCGTCGTGCTCGATCTCGGGACCGGCTCGGGCATCCTGTCGTTTTTTGCGTGCGAAGCGGGGGCGCGGCGGGTGTTTGCCGTGGATGCGACGCATAGCGCCGATCTCGCGTCATTTCTGTCGCGTCATCTCGGCTTCGCCGATCGCATCCACGTGATCCACGATCGCTCGACGAACATCGAGCTGCCGGAGCGGGCGAACGTGCTCGTCACCGAGACGCTCGGCGCGTTTGGATTCAATGAGCAGATTCTCAGCAGCGTCATCGATGCGCGGGCGCGGCTGCTGACGGCGGATGCGGTGATCATCCCGCGGAGCATCGACCTCTATCTCGTGCCGGTCGACGACGCCTCGATTTACGAACGCCGCGTGAACTGGTGGAACGGGAAGCCCTACGGATTCGACTTCTCGCCGCTGTCCGTTTTCGCGTCGAACAACGTGTTCGTCGGAAGCGTTGGCAGCGCCTCGTTCCTCGCGCCGCCTGCGCGCGTGATCGCGGTCGATCTCGCCACGATCGAATCCGCCGACGTCTCTGGCGGCGCGCAATTCAAGGCAGCGCGCGCAGGCGTGACATACGGATTCGCCGGCTGGTTCCGCGCCACGCTCGCGGACGGAATCGAGCTATCGAATGAAGCGCCCGGCTCGCATTGGGACCGCGTCTTTCTGCCTCTGCAGTCGCCGATTGCTGTCGAAGCCGGAACGCCGATCGACGTCGAACTCGAATCGCACGACGGACTCTCGTGGCGCTGGAAAGGCACTGTCGATGATGCGGCCTTCGATCAGATGACGCCTCTTTCATCGCCGCCCTGCCGCCTTTAGCAACTCTTAATGCGTGTGCGAATCGGGCGGGTCATACACTCCGCGGTTGCGCTGTCGTTGCATTGATCGGCGCGGGGGGAACGGTCTGGGTCCGGAACATCACACACGCGAAGAACCAACCGGCCGCCGCCTTTTTTCACTTTCGCTGCTCGCCCTCGGCATCGTCTACGGCGACATCGGCACCAGCCCGCTGTACGCCATGCGCGAATGCTTCTACGGCGCGCATCCTGTCGCGCTCACGCGGCCGAACATCCTTGGTGTTCTCTCGCTGATCTTCTGGTCGCTCGTGGTCGTGGTGATGATCAAGTACCACATCTACGTGCTGCGCTTCGACAACCGAGGGGAAGGCGGAATCCTCGCGCTGATGGGGCTCGTCGGGATGGACAAATCGCGCCGCGCCGCCGTTCGCTCGACGCTCGTCGTCCTCGGCGTTTTCGGCGCGGCGCTGCTCTACGGCGACGGCATGATCACGCCGGCGATCTCGGTGCTCAGCGCCGTCGAAGGGCTCGAGATTGCGACGCCATTTTTCAAACCGTACGTCATCCCGCTGACGATCGTCATCCTCATCCTGTTGTTCTTTTTCCAACGCCGAGGAACGGCGGGGGTGGGTGCCGTCTTCGGTCCGATCATGCTGGTGTGGTTCTCGACGCTGGCGCTGATGGGAATCCGCGGAATCCTGTGGCAGCCGTCGGTGCTGCTGGCGCTGAATCCGATGCACGCGATCCGCTTTTTCATCGCTAACGGCATGCACGGATTCCTCGTCCTCGGCGCGGTCTTCCTCGTCACCACCGGCGGCGAAGCGCTCTACGCCGACCTCGGGCACTTCGGCGAGAAACCGATCCAGGTGGATTGGTTCAGCATCGTCGGCCCGTCGCTCGTCCTCCACTACTTCGGCCAGGGCGCGTTGCTGATTCGCGATCCGGGCGCGGCGCACAACCCGTTCTATCTGCTCGCGCCGAAATGGGCGCTCTATCCGCTGGTGATCCTGGCGACGATGGCGACGGTCATTGCCTCACAGGCGATCATCTCCGGCGTTTTCTCGCTGACGCGGCAAGCGATCCAGCTCGGCTACCTGCCGCGGATGGAGATCGTCCACACGTCGCGCGCGGAGATCGGGCAGGTCTACATCCCCTCGGTCAATTGGGCGCTGATGTTCTGCACGATCGCGCTGGTGATCGGCTTCCGCAGCTCGACGAACCTGGCGGGCGCGTACGGCCTGGCGGTCAGCACGACGATGATCATCACCACGATCCTTGCTTACGTCGTGGCGCGCGATCTCCTCGGCTGGAGCGTTCCGTTCGCAGCGATGATCACCGCGGCGTTTCTCATCGCCGACGTAGCGTTCCTCGGTGCGAACCTGGCCAAGATCGCCGAGGGCGGCTGGTTCCCGCTGCTCGTCGCGTCGATCGTCTTCCTGATCATGACCACGTGGCGGCGCGGCCGGCAGATCCTCACCGAACGTCTGCGCGATGGCGCGCTGTCCCCCGAGGATTTCGTGACGTCGATTCGCGGCCATGCGCCGGTGCGCGTCCCCGGAACGGCCGTCTTCATGCACCGATCAGGAGGCGTGATTCCGCCCGCGCTGCTGCACAGCCTCAAGCACTACAAAGCGCTGCACAAACAGGTGATGCTGCTGACGGTGATGACCGAGGAGGTGTCGCATCTGAATGATGACGAGCGCCTGCTCATCGAGACCCTCGGCGAAGGCATTTTCCGCATCACCTGCCGCTACGGCTACATGGAAGAAGCAGACATCCCCGCGCTGCTCGAACGCGTCAGCCGCGAGCTTCACGTCGCGATCCCGCCGATGGACACGACCTACTTCCTCGGCCGCGAAACGCTGATCGTGACGTCGCGTGAAAGCGGCATGGCCACGTGGCGCGAAAAACTCTTCGCCTCGATGATGCGCAACGCGGAAAGCGCCGCGCGCTTTTTCCGGCTCCCGCCGAATCGGGTGGTGGAGCTGGGCGCGCAAATCGAGTTTTAGCGTCAATAGAAATCGCGTGACAGACGCAGCGTCGGACTGGCGAGTCCGACTTACGTTGTCACGCGATTGCGTTAGAAACCTAGCAAGAGTGCGAGCAGAGCAGTCAGGTGTCCGTTGCCCCATGGATACATAGGATTCTCCTTTCGCTACATCGTCGGTCGCGCGCACATTTCTGGTGTCGGCATTCAGGAAACGATCGGGATCAGAGCGGTGACGATGCTCTACACGCGCCGCTTACTCGGCCGTATGCGGCTTGAGTCTCAAAACTCGATCTGGGTCCGCACGTTCGAGCCTCGATGCGCAACGCGGAGAGCGCGGCGCGCTCCTTCCGGCTCCCGCCGAACGGGTGGCGGAGCTGTGCGCGCAGATCGAGTTTTAGGTCTGTGTCGTCGAAGCGCGTGATGCCTCGGTGGCGTAGCCATCGTAAGAACCGTAGCCCACGCTTCAAGCGTGGGAAAACCGACGCACGTCGAATTGGGTCCTTGCCAACCAATCAAACATCAACGATGACGATGTCGAAACCGCGTCCGCGTTCGAGCAGACGGTGAACGGTGCTGGGGACGACGCGGCTCACTAATCCCGATCGCGTGGGGCGGCCGACTACGAGCATGGTAATGCCTTCGGCCTTCGCGAAGTCGAGTAGCGCGCCGGCGACGTCCTCGGATTCGCGTGTGATGACGGTGGCGCCCAGGGCGATCGCGAGTTGCACGTTCTCGGAAAGTTTGCGGTGCTGCTCGGCGCTGATGTTCTCGGGATGCGCGCGGCGCTGGCGGACGTAGACGGCGTACCAGCGCGTGTTCATGCGGCCGGCCAGACGTGAGGCGCGCAGGACGAGCGGGCGGGCGATTTCGGGCTCGAACGGGACGGCGACGGCGAGGCGCAATTCGCCGTTTGCGCGGCCGGAGAATGTTGCGGTCTGCAGCAGCGCGAGCTCGCGAAGGCGCGTCAGCATCTCCGTGCGGAAGAAGTTTTCCAGCGCGCGCGAGGCTTGGTCGGGCGGATAAATCTTTCCCTGCCGAAGGCGCTCCTGCAGTTCGGCGACGGGCAGGTCGACGAGCACCACCGAGTCGGCTTCACGGACGATGCGGTCCGGGACGCGTTCGCGGATCTCGATTCCGGTGGCGGAGTGGACGACGTCCTGCACGCCCTCGAGATGCTGAACGTTCAGCGCGGTCATCACAGAGATGCCGGCGCCGAGGATATCTTCGACATCCTGCCAGCGCTTCTCGTTTTTCGAATCGGGCGCGTTCGTGTGCGCCAGCTCGTCGACGACAACGACGTCGGGGCGACGAGCCAGAATTGCGGCGAGATCCATCTCCTCGATCGTGACGCTGCGATAGGCGAATCGGGCGCGTGGGATCACTTCGAGATCGGCGATGCGCGCGGCGGTTTCCTTTCGTCCGTGCGTTTCGACGAGGCCGACAACGATGTCGATGCCGGCGCGGCGCATGGTGTGCGCGTCCTCGAGCATGCGCATCGTTTTGCCTACGCCGGCGGCCATGCCGAGGTAAATCTTGAGACGTCCGCGGCCGCTGCTGTCGGTACGCGTGAGGCGCAGCAACTCGTCAGGATCGGGACGGACGTCTCCGTTTGTGCGGACCATGCGTGCGTGAATCTATTTCACGGCGGCGTCCATGAGGTCGAGATTCAGCAGCAGCACGTTCACGCGCGGCTCGCCGTAGATGCCGAGGAAGCGGCCTTCGGTGCGATGTTGAATCAGCGCCGCCACGCGCGAGGGTGGCAGTGAATTCTCACGCGCGACACGCGCCGCCTGCGATTGCGCGTTCGCAATGGAGATGTGCGGATCGACGCCGGAGCATGACGCGGTCACGGCATCCGCGGGGATTCCGCCGGCCGGTTTCATATCCGCGTACTTCGTGGTGCGGTCGGTGATGGCGTCGAGCAGTTTCTTTGACGTCGGACCCCAGTTCGTTCCGCCGCTCGCGCTCGGATCGTAGTTGCTGCTCGACGGACGTCCGTGAAAGAAGCGCGCGCCGGCGAAGTTCTGGCCGATGAGCGAGGAGCCGATCACCTTTCCATCGCGCGTGATGAGCGAGCCGTTCGCTTGGTGGTAAAAAAACGTCTGACCGATTCCCCAGACCGCGAGCGGATAGAGGCCGCAGGTGATCACGAGCAGGACGATCGTGATGCGAATCGAAATCTTGATGTGTTCGAGCATCGTATTCACTCCTCACGCGAGATGAATCGCGCGCAGCAACAGGTCGATCGCTTTGATGCCGATGAACGGGATGATCAGGCCGCCGGCGCCGTAGAGCAGGAGGTTGCGGCGCAGGATGCGGCCCGCGCCGAGCGGCCGGTATTTGACGCCGCGCAGCGCGAGCGGAATCAGCGCCACGATGATCAGCGCGTTAAAAATCACCGCGGACAGAATCGCGCTCTGCGGCGTGGCCAGCCGCATGATGTTGAGCGCTTGCAGTTCGGGGAACGTGACCAGGAACAGCGCCGGGATGATGGCGAAGTACTTGGCGACGTCGTTCGCGATCGAGAACGTCGTCAACGCGCCGCGTGTCATCAGCAGCTGCTTGCCGATCTCGACGACCTCGATCAGCTTGGTCGGATTCGAGTCGAGATCGACCATGTTGCCGGCTTCCTTGGCCGGCTGCGTTCCGGTGTTCATGGCCATGCCGACGTCGGCCTGCGCCAGCGCCGGCGCGTCGTTCGTGCCGTCGCCGGTCATCGCCACGAGGTTTCCCTTCGCCTGCTCTTTGCGGATGAGCGCGAGCTTGTCCTCGGGTGTGGCCTGCGCGAGGAAATCATCGACGCCCGCTTCGCGCGCGATGAACGAGGCGGTGAGCGGGTTGTCGCCGGTGATCATGACCGTGCGGATTCCCATTATCCGCAGGCGGTCGAAACGTTCCTTCATCCCGCCTTTGACGATGTCTTTGAGATAGATCGTGCCGAGGACGTGCACATCGTCGGCGACGACGAGCGGCGTGCCTCCTTCGCCGGCGATGCGCGAGATGTCGTGCTGCACCTGGTCGGGAAACGTGCCGCCCATCGCCTGGATGTAGTCGGCGACGGAATCGGCCGCGCCTTTGCGAACCACGCGTCCGCCGGCGAAATCGATTCCGGACATGCGCGTCTTCGCGGTGAACGGCACGATCGAATGCGCGCCGAGCGATTGCAGTTCGCGGCCGCGCAATCCGAACTGCTCCTTTGCCAGAATCACGATCGACCGCCCCTCGGGTGTCTCGTCCGCGAGCGATGAGAGTTGCGCCGTGTCGGCGAGCGTTTGCGCATCGACGCCGGGCGCCGGCACGAATTCGACCGCCTGCCGGTTGCCGAGCGTGATCGTGCCGGTCTTGTCGAGCAGTAGCACGTTGACGTCGCCCGACGCTTCGACCGCGCGTCCCGACATCGCCAGGATGTTGTGCTGGAGCACGCGGTCCATGCCGGCGATGCCGATCGCAGAAAGCAACGCTCCGATCGTGGTCGGAATCAGGCAGACCAGCAGCGCGATGAGCACCGTCACCGTGACATCGCTGCCGGAGTAGATCGCGAACGGTTTGAGCGTGACCGTGGCGAGCAGGAAGACGATCGTGAGTCCGGCCAGGAGGATGTCGAGGGCGATTTCGTTCGGCGTTTTCTGCCGTTCGGCGCCTTCGACGAGTTTGATCATGCGATCGATGAATGTCTGTCCGGGCTCTGAGGTGATCTCGACGACGATTCGGTCGGAGAGGACCATCGTGCCGCCGGTGACCGCGGAACGATCGCCGCCGGCTTCGCGGATGACGGGCGCGGATTCGCCGGTGATCGCGGATTCGTTGACCGAGGCAATGCCTTCGACGACGGTGCCATCGCCGGGGATGATCTGATTCGCTTCGACCACAACGCGGTCGCCTTTGCGAAGCTGCGAGGCCGGGATTTCTTCGCCGTTGACGCGCCGCGCCGTCGTTTCCGTCTTTGCTTTCCGCAGCGCGTCCGCCTGCGCTTTTCCGCGTCCTTCCGCCACAGCCTCAGCGAGATTTGCGAAGAGGACTGTTGCCCACAGCCAGAAGGTGATCTGAATTTGAAAGCGGTAGTCGACGTGATTCGAGAGTCCTGGAATCAGCAGCAGCGTCGTGAGCAGAGCGCCTGCTTCGACGAGGAACATGACCGGGTTCTTCATCATCCGGCGCGGGTTGAGTTTGACGATCGAGTCGATCAGCGCGCGGCGCATAATCGACGTATCGAAGAGCGACAGTTTTTTCTTGTCCATGGTCAGAACACCTTTCCCGAATTCATCAGGAAGTGCTCGACGTACGGGCCGAGCGAGAGCACCGGGAAGTACGTGAGCGCGCCGACGATGAGCACGATGCCGACGAGGAGGAAGGTGAAAAGCGCGCCGTCGACGGGAAAGCTGCCGGCGGTTTCGGCGATCTTCTTTTTCGCGGCCAGCGAGCCGGCGATTCCCATCAGCGGAATGACCATCAAGAATCGGCCGAAGAACATGGCTAGCCCGAGGGCGATGTTGTAGAACTTCGTGTTCGCGTTCAGGCCGGAGAAGGCGCTGCCGTTGTTGCCCGCCGCGCTCGTGAAGGCGTAGCTGATCTCGCTCAGGCCGTGCGGACCGGCGTTGTTGAGACTCGACGTTCCGGCCGCCGTTCCCGCCGCGGCCGCGGAGCCGACCAGGATGCAGAACGCGAGCACGAGGACCGCGAGCATCGCCAGCTTCACGTCGTGCGCTTCGATTTTCTTGCCGAGGTATTCGGGCGTGCGGCCGACCATCAGTCCGGCGATGAAGACCGCGAGGACGATGAAGAGGATCATCCCGTACATCCCCGCGCCGACGCCGCCGAAGATCACCTCGCCGAGCATGATGTTGATGAGAGGAACGGATCCGCCGATCGGCGTGAATGAGTCGTGCCACGCGTTGATCGCGCCGCACGACGCGTCGGTGGTGATCGTGGCGAAGAGTGCGGAGTCGCCGACGCCGAAGCGGACTTCCTTTCCCTCCATGTTGCCGTCCCCGGCGGCGACGCCGAGGCGTTGGTGCATCGGATTGCCGTGCTGTTCGGCGGACGTGGTGATGAACGCGCCGGCGAGGAAGAGCACGGACATCGCCCAGAAGACCGCCCAGCCGTGGCGCGGCTTGCCGGTCATCGCGCCGAGCGTGTAGCAAAGGCCGGCGCCGAGCGCGAAGATGAGAAACATCTGCAGGAGGTTGGTGAAGGGCGTGGGATTTTCGTAGGGGAAGCCGGAATTCGCGTTGAAGAAACCGCCGCCGTTCGTGCCGAGCTCCTTGATCGCTTCCTGCGACGCGATCGGCCCCTGCGGGATTTTCTGCGTCGTCCCTTCAATCGTCGTCGCGGCGATCGTCGGATGAAAGTTCTGAATCACGCCCTGCGACAGAAAAAACGTGGCTGAGATGAGCGACAACGGAAGGAGGACCCACAACGTGCCGCGCGTGAGATCGACCCAGAAGTTGCCAATGGTCTTCGCGCTGTTGCGCGCGATGCCGCGGATCAGGGCGATTGCGAGCGCGATTCCGGCGGCGGCGGAGACGAAGTTGTGGAACGTCAGGCCGACCATCTGCGTGAAGTGCGACATCGTCGACTCGCCGCTGTAGGCCTGCCAGTTCGTGTTGGTCGTGAATGAGACGGCCGTGTTCCACGCCAGATCGGGCGCGACCTGCGGCATGTGATCGGGATTCAGCGGCAGGATGTGCTGGACGCGCTGGATCGCATATGTCAGCAGCAGTCCAACGCCGCTGAAGACGAGCATGGCGATCGTGTACTGCTTCCAGTCGTGCTCTTTCTTCGGATCGACGCCGGACAGGCGATAGACGACGCGCTCGACCGGACGCAGCAGACGATCGAGAAACGTTTTCTCGCTGCAGAAGACGCGCTTCATGTAAAGCCCTAGCGGTTTGGTCGCAGCAAGGATCAGCAGAAAGTAGACGGCGATTTTGAGCAGCTCGATTCCAGTCACTACAACTCCTGCGCGCGGAGAAGCGCGTACAGCAGGTAGATGAGCGCGAGGACGGCCAGCGCGAACGCGACGATGGTTTCGAAGGTCATGGCGTCAGACCTTGTCGCAGGCGCGTGTGTACGCGACCGCAGCCGCGAAGAGGATGAACGTGAGTGCGACGAAGAGGAGATCCCACATTGCGTTGCTCCTTCAGAACGTAGCCACAGCGCCGATCACGACGATCGTTTCGTTACGCGCCGAGCCGCTGTTGAACACCAGCGCTGTCGAGTGATCGCGGCGGCCTTCAACTTTGAGAATGAGATTCGCGACCGGCCGGTACTCGTACGTCAGCGTCGCCTCGGCCAGCTTCTGCGGCGTGCCGGTGATCCCGTTTTCGGGATCGCTGAATCGTTCGACGCGCACGGCGATGGCGCGGCGGTAGTCGAATGCAAAGCGTCCGTATGCCGCGATGCCGAACCAGTTCGCAGCTTCCTGCCGTCCGCGGTCTAGCGAGCCGCCAACGCTCAGCCGCGGCGTGGCGTTGAACGTGGCGATGAGATCGCCGAAGTGCCGCCAGCGTTTGTCATCGCCGGCGAGCTCCGGTCCGTCGAAGGTATTCAGCGATGCCGTCAGGCGCCCGTTCGCGTAGGCGATCTTGCCGCCGATCGCTTTCGCGCCGTTGTTGTCAGCGATGATCTGCCAGCCGTTGAGGAGGTGAAGCTCGCCCGACCAGTGCGCTGTGAACACGTAGTTCGCACGGATTCCGGTCTGGTAGTACGGCGAAAACTCCGCCAGCCATCCGCGCGTGTAGCTCCAGTTGTCCTTCGAGAAGAATCCCTCGAATCCAATGTGCGACGGATAGATGCCCGCTTCGAGCGTGAGGCGATCGTTCGGTTTGTAGAGAATCGAAGCCTGATAGATGAATCGATACCCCTGCGGCTCACTCGCGTGAATGACGTCCGCACCATTGCCGACAATCAGCGAAAGATGAAACCCGACCGGCTGCGCGTCGCGCGTGATCTCGACCTCGGCCAGATTGAGGTCGAACTCATTTGCGCGTTTCGCCGTCGAGCCGGTGCTCGCTTCGAAACTCTCATGCGAAGGCGGATGGTTGCCGTTCCAGGCGTAGTAGCCGTCGACGAATCCGTGGATCACCATCGGTCTGGATGCATCATCCGCACGACCTACTACAGCGATGAGAAGACTGATGGCGGTGACGGCAAACAGTCTCATTCGTGACTCCTGACGAACAGCGCCGGCGCGATGAGCCAGGCGATGAGCAGGACGCAACGAAGGCCGCCGTTGGCCGGCGTGCCGAGGAGCGCGAACCATTGCCGTCCGGAACGCGCAGTCATGATGAGCTCCGTGGCCATGGCCAGCAGAACCCACGTGGTGCCGACGAACAGCGCGTGATCGAGCGTCGCCTCGGGGGCCGCTATCCGAATGTACGCCGCGGCCATCAACACGATGGCGATGACTTCGATGACGACCGCCGACACCGGCGATGACGCCATCATCGAATGTGCGACGGCCACGAACAACGCCGCGGCCGCCCAACACGCGGCAGCCAGCGCTGCCCGCGCCGATGCGCGGCGTTTCGGTTTGGCGAGTTGTGATGTGAGCGAGTGAGTCATGGCGGTCATGCCGTCCTCCTCACTCCTCAAACACACGCGCAGCGCGCCCCTCGCAAGGAAGTGCGAAAGGGCAGCGGAGCAATCGATTAAGAGTGGATTAAGAGATTACGAAGATTGATGCGTGGCCGCTTTCACATGGGTCATGTGGATGTCGCGGGCGTAGGTATCGGCGCCAATCGAAATGAGAAATCGAAAATACCGTCATTGCCGTGCAGCCTGAGGCGAAAGGTACCGACGTAGTCGTCTGCAATTCCTTCGCGAACGCCCAGCCGAAGAACGTCGTGCTCAACTGCGCCCGGCGGAATCGAGGCGACGCCATTCGGCAACCGATATTGCTCATTCAATCCATCGGGAGCATCGGAGTCCGCTGCGCGGTAGCTCTTGATGAATTCTTCGTCGAGTCCCTCGTAATACTCGTATTTCGGGGGTTTACCTTGTCGAAGATCACCCCAATCGGCGATCCTGGACATCGTGGTTTTCACTTTCTGATACGGCGCCAGCTTCGCGCCAGACTCCGCGAATAGATAAACGTGCGAGAAAGGAGCGGTCAGATTGACTGATTCATTCCAAATAGCCAGTGGCAGATCGAACCATTCCTCAACACCGAATGAAATTGACGGAACGTCACCTTTTGCAACTCCAGCCGAAAGTTCAACTCCGGAAAGAGTCACTCGTAGAGCGCGTGTCGTCGGTGCTCGCCGGGACGCGCCCTCGCGAATGGCCCATGCAATGCGAGGCGCCAGATTTCGACGGAGTATTTCGATGCTTTCCCCGTACACCACATGCTGACGATGCTTGAGGTCGAATGGTATGTCCTCGGCGTCCTGCGTTAAGAGCAGTACCAGCTTTCCAAGCGCATGCGCGTAACCGACCTCGTAGAAGATTGGCGTTTCGTCCCGTCATATCCGCAACGACGACGTCGGCGAGATTGATCTGATTGAAGATGCGATCAAGGATGCCGTCCGTGAAAATCTGATCATCGAGACGTTCGGCATACGCTCCTGCATCCTCTGCCGCGCCTTTGATGCCGAACTGATAGATGTCGCTAAAGGCCTTGCCGAACGGCATCAGGACAAAAACGTAGGGCTTCGGTTGCAGCGACTGTCGGGTGAATGTTTCTTCAGCCATTCCGTCAGTTTAACGATTTCTTAAATTCCACACCAACAAACGCGAATTAGGCGACGACTCCGAACTCGCGTCCCACATCTACGATCGCTTCGATGGCGTGGTCGAGGTGTTCGCGCGTGTGCGCAGTGCTGATCTGGCAACGCAGTCGCGCGGCTCCTTGTGGGACGACGGGGAAGCCGAAGCCGGAGACGTAGATGCCGCGCTTCAGAAGCTCCGCCGAGATGGCGATCGCTTTCGCGGTGTCGCCGATGATGATCGGGACGATCGGATGGATCCCCTCGCGCACGGCCACGCCGCGCGCGGTGAGTTGCTGGCGAAAGTAGGCGGTGTTCTCGTGCAGCCGCGTGACGAAGCTGGTGTCGTTTTCCAATAGATCAAACGCTGCGAGTGATCCCATCACGACGGCCGGCGGCAGCGTGTTCGAGAAAAGGTACGGACGCGATTTCTGGCGGAGATATTCGACCAGTGTTTTCGGTCCGGTTGTAAATCCGCCGTGCGAGCCGCCGAGCGCTTTGCCGAGCGTTGAGGTGTGTGCGTGGATTTTGTTGAACACGCCCAGCTCCTCGCCGGTGCCGCGTCCGGATTTGCCGAGGACGCCGGTTCCGTGCGAGTCGTCGACTACGAGGAAGGCGTCGTATTCGGACGCCAGTTGCACGATCTCCGGCAGCGGCGCCAGCGAGCCTTCCATCGAGAAGACGCCGTCGGTCACGATCACCTTGTTCCGCGACTCGCGCGTCGCCTGGAGCGCGCGGCGCAGGTCGGCCATGTCGCGATTCTTGTAGCGCTCCTTCTTCGCCTTGGCGAGGCGGACGCCGTCGATGATCGAGGCGTGATTCAGCTCGTCGGAAATGATCGCGTCCTGCTCCAGCGCGACGGTCTGGAACAGCCCTTCGTTCGCGTTCCAGCATGACCCATACAGAATTGTGTCCTCGGTGCCGAAGAACGCGGCGATGCGTTCTTCGAGCTGGCGATGGATCGTCTGTGTGCCGCAGATGAAGCGGACCGATGCCAGTCCGTATCCGTAATCGCGCTCTCCTTTTTCCGAGGCTTCGATGATGGCGGGATGGTCGGCCAGTCCGAGGTAATTGTTGGAAGTGAGCATGATCACTTCGCCGATGCCTTCGACGTCGACGACAGCGCCTTGCGGCGATTTCATGAGCAGCTCGCGTTTGAGCGTGCCTGCGGCGGACATCTGATCGAGCTCGGTTTGCAGCGTGGAGACTAGCGACATGGCGTCACCTCGGCGGGTTGAAATTGCGGCGGGCGATTCTATCAGCGGCGTTCGAGCAGTTCGATGCGATTGCCGAACGGATCGTGAACGTAGGCGCGGTCGTAGCCTTCGAGCAAGTGATCCGGTTTCGTCGCGTATCCGGCCGCTTCGAGGCTCTCCACGAGCGAAGCCAAATCGTCCACCAGCAATCCCGGATGCGCCTTCTTCGCGGGACGGAAATCGTCCTCGATGCCGAGGTGAAGTTCGAGCGCGCCGATTTCGAACCAGAGTCCGCCGCGTTCATTGAGAGTTGCGGGTTTGGGGATTTCGGGAAGGCCGAGAAGGTCGCGGTAGAACGCGCGGCCGCGTTCCTCTTCGCCGCGCGGCATGGCAAGTTGGATGTGGTGGATGGCGGTGGCGGGCATTTACGTCGTGACCTCAACTCTTGTCATCCTGAGCCGCCGGAGCCGAGGAGCGCGGCGCGACCGGCGAAGGACGGTCGAAGGACCCCCTAAGTGCTTGCCTCGTGAAAAGCCCCCGCCCCTGGGTTATCAATCGGGGGGGTCCTTCGACCGTCCTCCGGCGTTCCGTGCTTCGCACTCCAACGCCTCCGGCGGCTCAGGATGACAGTCATGCCGGCTCGTTGTCGTATTTCAGATCCCGCCTGAAACATCGGCCGCCTTCGATGTCGAAGACGACGCAGGAATCGATCGGTTTCGAGTAGACGTGCACGCTTACGGCACGGTCGTTCCACTCATCGAGGTTCTTGATGCGATGAATCGTCTGCGTTTTGTCGACCGTGTTCAGCGGACCGCCGGGGACGACCAGCTCCGTGCCGAGGTTCTGCATCTCGATGCGGGTGGCGCCGGCCAGGCAATCCATGCCGACGACCTGCTGATTCTCAGGACGATTGCAGCCGAGTTGCTTGTAGTTTTCGACGATCAGTTTGCCCTCGATCATCGTCATCCAGCCGAGCTGGCCGTTGTGCGTGTGGAGCGGCGTGATCGCGCCGATGGGCCAGCAGATCACCATCGCTTCGATCATCTCGTTGCGGAAGACTTTGTTGCGTGTGTGGCGGTCGGGCAGCCACATCTTGTAGCGCTCCAGATCGTCGGAACGGATCTCGTACGTGGCGAGAAAGTCGTAGATCTTCTGCTTGGTGATAAGGCCCGCGGAAAGGTCGCGGATGCCGTCGATGAACTGCTCGACCGGGACGGGGGTCGGCGAATAGATCGGCTGGGGAGCGGTCGCGGTCGTGTTACTCAGATCCATCAGTTTCCTCGCTCGGAGAACTATAGCTTTTTGGGGGTGGGGAGTGGGGAGTGGGGCGTGGGAGCAGAGGCGGACGGGGCCGTGCGCGCGGCCGCAGCTTTTCTCCTACTCCCTACTCCCCACACCCCACTCCCCATCGTGCTAGTCTCCGCGCCGCATGCAGAACCTGGCCGTCATCGGCGCCCAATGGGGCGATGAAGGGAAGGGGAAGATCGTCGATCTTCTCTGCGAAACCTTCGACGTCGTGGCGCGCTATCAGGGCGGTCACAACGCCGGCCACACGGTCAAATTCGGCGATAAACATTTTGCGTTGCGGCTGATCCCTTCCGGCATCCTTCACCCTGACAAGCTCTGCATCCTAGGCAACGGAATGGTGATCGATCCCGAGGCACTACTGGACGAGATCGAGAAGCTGCGCGCGCTTGGGATCGTGATCGATTCCAACCTCAAGATCAGCGACTCCGCGCAGGTCATCCTGCCGTATCACAAGGCGCTGGACATGGCCCGCGAGGAAGCGGCCGGCGAGGGCAAAATCGGCACGACCGGACGGGGAATTGGTCCGGCCTACGAGACGAAGGTGAGCCGCTACGGCATCCGCGTCTCCGACCTGCTCGACCCCTACGTTCTGCGCGACCGCATCGAGTCCGCGTGCGCTGAAAAGAATCCCGTGCTGAAGGTATACGGCAAGGATGGCTACGACCCGCAGAAACTCTACGACGATTACACGCGCTACGGCGAGGTGCTGGCCGACCGCATCACGAACGGCACGCTGCTGATCAATGCGCAGATCCGCGCCGGCAAGAAGGTGATGTTCGAAGGCGCGCAGGGGGCGATGCTCGACATCGACCACGGCACGTATCCGTACGTGACGTCATCGAGCACGGTGGTCGGCGGCGTCTGCACGGGACTGGGCGTCGCGCCGAAGCACATCCACCGCGTGATCGGCGTGGCGAAGGCGTACACGACGCGCGTCGGCGGCGGTGCGTTCCCGACGGAACTGAACGACGAGCACGGCGAGCATCTCCGCGCACGCGGCAACGAGTTCGGCACGGTCACCGGCCGCCCGCGCCGCACCGGCTGGCTGGACCTCCCCGTCCTCCGCACGTCGGCGATGCTGAACGGCCTCGATGCGATTGCGCTGACGAAGCTGGACGTCCTCGACGCGTTCGCAGAAATCCCGGTCTGCATCGGCTACAACGTCCGCGGCGAGTTCTGGAAAACGTTCCCGGCCTTCGCCGTCGCCTATCACGACTACAAGCCGGAGTACCGCACGCTCAAAGGGTGGAACCAGCCGACGGTCGGCATCACCTCGTACGACGATCTGCCGCAGGCGGCGAAGGACTACGTCCGCTTCATCGAGGACGAGGTGGAGTGCCCCGCCTCCATCATCTCGACGGGCCCGCGCCGCGAAGAGACGATCGTGCGGTAGACGAAAACGGCCATCCTCGCGGATGGCCGTTCAGTGATGCGATCGATCTACGTCATCGCAGACGCGTGACGGCCCAGGCGCTGAGCAGCGCCGCAAGTGCGAGAAGCATCAGCGTTGAGAGCGCCGGGATCGGCGCGGGGCCGCCGACCGTTACGGCCGTGACTGCGGTGGCGGAGTTGTTGTTCGTATTCGGATCGCTTTCGGATGCGGTGACCGAGGCGATGTTCGAAACCGTGGTGGTGCTGTTCGGCATCTTCATCGTCAGTGTGATCGTCGCCGATGCGCCGCCGGCGAGGGAGCCGAGGGAACACGTGATCGGGGAGCCGCTGGCGCAGGAGCCCTGCGTCGACGACGCGGAGACAAATGTTGAGCCGCCCGCGGGTGGGTCGGTGACGACGACGTTGGTTGCGCCGCTCGCGCTGTTGTTGATCACCGTGATCGTGTAGGTGACGTTCGTGTTGCCGGCTGCCGTCGCCGCGCCGTTTTTGGTGATGCTGAGATCTGCGCTTCCGACCACATCGTCGTTCGTGATCGTGCCGGTTCCCTGCGCTTTGATGATGATGCCGTTGGTCGGCGCGGTGAGATTGACGAAGAAGGTTTCGTTCGGCTCGAAGGTCGTATCGCCGTTCACGACGATGACGACGTTCTGCGACGTCTGTCCCGGCGTGAAGGTGAGCAGGCCCGATTTCGCGACGTAGTCGCTGTTCGCCACGGTGGCGGTGTTGTCGGCGGTCGCGTAGTTGACGGTGATCGTCGAGGCGGAACCGGCGGTGAGAGAGACGGTGAAGCTTGCGTTCACCGTACCCGAGTTCCCTTCCGCGACGATGACGTTGTTGATGGAGATGCCGGGCGACGCGAGGCCGTCATCGTTGATGATCGTGCCGACGCCCTGGTTGTCGGCGATCGTCGCTCCGGATGTGGCGCCGAGGTTGACGAAGAACGTCTCGTCGGGCTCGACCGTCGTGTCGCCGTTGATGCCGATCGAAACCTGCGCCGTTGTGGCGCCGGGAAAGACCGTGAACGAACCGCTATTGGTCTGGTAGTCGGAACCGACGGTGGCTGTTCCGTCCGCGAGACTGAACGGGACGGAGAGAGTGATCGACGTCGGGTTGGACAGCGTGATCACGAAGCTCATGTTCGTGCTGCTGGCGTTGCCTTCCACGACCGAGGGATCGTTGATCGTGATCGACGGATTGGCGTCATCGTTCGTGATCGTTCCCAGTCCCTGCGCGTCGCTGACCGAGGCGTTGCCCGGGTTGAAAAGGTTGACGAAGAACGTTTCGTTCGGCTCCGTCGTAACGTCGCCGTTCACGAGGACGCTGACCGTCTTCGTGGTCTGGCCGGGAGCGAATGTCAGGGCGCCGCTGGTGGGCTGGTAGTCGGAACCGACGATGGCGGTGTTGTCCGCGGTGGCGTAGTTGATGGTGACGGGAAACGCCGAGACGGGCGAGAGCGTGACGGTGAAGTCGAAGCTGGTCGTTCCTGAGTTGCCCTCGGCCAGCGTGATGTCGCTGATGGAGAGCGCCGAGAGCGCGTCATCGTTCTTGATCGTGCCGACGCCCTGGTTGTCGGCGATCGTGGCATTGACGGGATTGGTGAGATTCACCAGCAGTGTCTCGTCGGCTTCCGGCGTGACGTCGCCGAGGACGGAGACGTTGATCGTCTGCATCGTTTGGCCGGCAGTGAAGGTGACCGTGCCACTGTTCGGCGTGAAGTCAGTGCCGGAGGTCGCCGTCCCGCTGGCGGTGGCGAAGCTGGCCGTGACTGTCGACGCCGAGGCAGCGGAGAGGAAGACGTTGAAGGTCATCGTGGCCGTGCCGGCGTTGCCTTCGACCACCTGGGCGTCGCTGATGCTGATCGAGGGCGTTACGGGAGTGCTGATCGCGGCGCATGCAGAGAACTCGGAGGTGTTGCCGAGCGAGTCGGTGGCGGTGGAAGTGGCGAAGCCGCCCGCCGTGCCGGCGAACGTGACGTTGAACGTTCCCACTCCCGAGGCGGCCGTAGTGATGGTCGCTTCGCCGAGGTAGGTCTGTCCTTCGCCAGCGCCGGAGGGATCGCAAGCGATGCTCTGGAAAAATTGTACGACGTACGTGCTCGAAGGCGCGCTGCTCAGCGTTCCAGCGATCGTGACCGTGCCGCCGCCGAATTGGGCGGACGTGATGACGGGAAAGTTCTGCAGGTCGTTGAATGAGCCGGCGTCGCCGTCGCCGACGTCATTCGGCGTGATGCCGTCGTCGCCGAGGTCGATGCCGAGCGTGCCGTTACTGAAGATCGAGTTGTAGCGGATCGTATTCTGCCGCGACACCTTCGACGTGAACGCCTGGAGCGCCACGCCGGCTTTGGTGTTGAAGGCGATGACGTTCGGTTCGGCCAGCGTACCGATCGTGTTCTGGTTCGCGCCGCCGGAGAAGCCGTCCAGCAACGTGATGCCGTACATGTTCGGGATGGCGGTCAAGCCATCCGCGCTGGTGCCGATCTTGTTGCCGACGACGAGGATGTTGCTGGTCGTGTTTTCCAGCTGGATTCCGGCGGAGAAGGCGGAGCTGGAGGTGTTGCCGGAGATGACGTTGCCGCGGATGGTGTTCGCGCCGGCGCCGTTGAACGAGATACCGACGAAGTTCGGCAGCGCCGCGGTTCCGGCGGCGTTCGTGCCGATGTAGTTGTTCTGGATGATGTTGTTCGCCGTCCCCGAGTTGCCGAGCGTGATGCCGGCGGTGGTGCCGCCGGAGATCAGGTTGCGCGCGGCGGCTGCCGCACCGCCGACGGTGTTGCCGGTGGCGGTGTTGAGGATGAAGAACGCGCTGCCGTTCGCCGTCGCGAACGAGGTCGCGCTGCCGGCGGCGTTGGTGCCGAAGAAGTTGCCGTCGACGGTGATGTTCGTCGCGCCGTTGAAGAGGATGGCGTTGTTCCACTTCGTGATCAGCAGGCCTTTGACTTCGCCGGCGTTGACCGCGGCCGTGAAATTGAGGCCGGTGCCGCCCGAGACGCTCGCGCCATTCAACTCGATCTGCAGCACCGCGTTGTCGCCGAGCGAGAGCGTGTTGACGCTCGATCCGCTCTGCGAGTAGCCGTCGATGATGACGCCGCCAGTGATGTTGGGCAGATTCGTGGCCGGCGAGATGGTGTGCAGGCCGGAGCCCGGAATGGCGAAGGAAATCGTATCGACGCCTGCCGCGGTGTTCGCATCGATGATGGCCTGCCGCAGCGATCCGGCGCCCGAATCGAGCGTGTTGATGACGGTGAACGTGGCGGCGGACGCACTCGTGGCGAGCAGCATGACAAGCACAAACAAACCACGGCTAAAGGAAGCCGGGCGAGCTTCAACGGATCGCATTATTTCTCCTGTGTCGGCTTTGATGGCCGCTGGGATCGGGAGGATGTGAGTGGGGTGGACGGCGAGCGGAAGCGCCAGCGAGTTGAGCAGCAGGGTACACGAATAACTTACACTTCGGTGTCATGAAGATTGGAATCATCGGAGCGGGTCACATCGGCAGCACGACGGCGCGGCTTTTCATCGACGCGGGTCACGACGTCGCCATCAGCAATTCGCGCGGACCGGAAACGCTGCGCGATCTCATCGCGGAACTTGGTCCGAACGCGCGCGCCGCAACGCCAGAGGATGCGGCGCGCTTCGGCGAGATTGTTCTCCTCGCCATTCCGCTGAAGGACTACACGACGCTTCCTGCCGAGGATCTCCGCGGCAAGATCGTGATCGACGCGATGAACTACTACCCGGATCGCGACGGCAACATCGCGCCGCTCGACTCGGGCGAAACGACATCGTCCGCGATGGTGTCCGCCCACCTCACCGGCGCGCGTGTCGTGAAAGCATTCAACACGATCTGGTTCGAGCACCTGAAGACGAAAGGCAACAAGAGCGCGCCGATCGATCAGCGTCGCGCGATTTTCATCTCCGGCGACGACGCGGATGCGAAAGCGGCGGTGTCCCACCTCATCGAAGAAATCGGTTTCGGTCCGTACGACCTCGGTTCACTCGCCGCCAGTCACCGCCAGCAGCCGGACAGCGCCGTCTACAACAAGGACGTGACGGTGGCGCAAGCGCGAGAGATCGCGTAACGAACTCACCCCTTCGGCGATCGCACCAGCTTTTCGAACAAGCTCTCCAACGCTGCGTCCAGATCGTGGTGTACGCCCGAATGCACGGGCGACGTTTGGATGATCGTGCTGCGTGGGGCGACGAGCCAGTGGAAGCGGGCGCGTTGGGCCAGCGCTCCGATCGGGCCGGCGTAGGCGGTGCCGGCGCAGACTTTCGGGATCGAGTCGAGGTAGCTGTCGATCATCGCCGTGTCGATGCCGGGGGCGAGCGTTTTGAGGCGCTTGTGGTCGCAGGCGATGCGCGCGGCGAGGAAGGCGGCGGTGGAGGAGAAGAGGATCACGCCGGCGTTGAGGAACTCGCCGCGTTCGACGCGCGGGACCACGCGCACGACGGCGTAATCAAACGGATAGCGCTTGTGCATCAGCGGCATCCTCCATCCAGCGTCGCGGCGATTCGAGTCGGTGCAGCAGATAGTCGCGGTAGGCGGCGCGATGTTCAGCCGGCGTTTTGAAGCGCGGCTCGTCGTTGAGCCAGTCGTTCGGGATCAGCTCCAGCACTCCGTCGACGACCTCGGGCGTCAGCATCGCGGCGAGTTTCGTATCGAGGCTGCGGATCTCCGTCGCCCACGGCAGCAGCACGTGATGCTTGATCGGCGCGAACTCGTTGCGGCTGCGTTTCAGAAAGTCATCGCTCCAGTTGTGATGAAAGATCAGTGTCGCGCCGTGATCGATCATCCACAACGCGCGGTGCCAGACCAGCAGGTTGGTGTTCTTCGGCGTGCGGTCGACGTTCGTTACCAGCGCGTCGAACCAGACGATCGATGATGCCAGCCGCGACTCGCCGTCGACGGTTTTCGCGATGATCGGATCGAACGTGATCGAGCCCGGGAGATAGTCGAGGCCGATGTTCACCCCTTCGCTTTTCCTCAGCAACTCCTGGATCTCCGCATCGGGCTCGGTCTTCGCCATGCGTCCATCGAGTTGGACGAAGACGATTTCCGGAATCGGCAGGCCGAGGGCGCGTCCCAGCTCGCCCGAAATCAGTTCGGCGATCAGTGCGCGGACGCCTTGTCCGGCGCCGCGAAACTTCACCACGTACGTGCCGTCGTCGTCGCCGTTCACGATGGCCGGGAGCGAGCCGCCCTCGCGCAGAGGTGTCACGTATTCGGTGGCGGTGACGGTTCGAATCACGAGAGAGATCATGCCCTAAACGAGTGCCGGTATGATCTCTGCACGGAGAAAAGGAGCCGATCCGATGACTCCACCAATCAGCGATAGACATATCTCCGCTCCTCGGGCGGAAGAATTCGCAATCCTCGTTGACGCGGTCGAGGATTATGCGGTCTTTCTGCTCGATCCCGAGGGCACCATCCGTTCGTGGAACCGCGGCGCCGCGCGGATCATGGGATACGCCGAGAACGAAGCCGTCGGCCGGCACTTCTCCATGTTCTATGGTGCCGAAGACCTTGCCTCGGAAAAGCCGCGCCGCGAGCTCGAGACTGCCGCGAGCGAAGGCCGCGTCGAGGACGAGGGGTGGCGCATTCGCAACGACGGCCAGCGTTTCTGGGCGAACACGGTCATCACCTCGCTCCGCGACGAGAAAGGCAAGATCACCGGCTTCGCAAAGGTGACGCGCGACATGACCGCACGCCGCCACGCGGAGGAGGAGCTTCGCCAGAGCACCGAGATCTTTCAGCTGCTCGTCTCCTCCGTGCGCGATTACGCCATCTTCATGCTTGACCCGACCGGGCACATCGCGACCTGGAACAAGGGTGCCGAACGGATCAAGGGCTATAAGCCGGAGGAGATCATCGGCAGCCATTTCTCGCGTTTTTACGGCGACGAAGACAGGGCCAACCACAAACCGGAACGCGAGCTGGAGATCGCGCGCGCGGAGGGGAGCGTCGAAGACGAAGGATGGCGCATCCGCAAGGACGGCACGCGCTTCTGGGCCAACGTCGTCATCACGGCGGTCTTTGACGCCCGCGGCGAATTGCGCGGTTTCGCGAAAGTCACGCGCGACATCAGCGACCGCAAAGAGGCGGAAGAGACGCGGCGCGCGCTGCTCGAACAGCGCGAGGCGCGCCTGCAGGCCGAAGAGCAACGCCGCCGCGCCGAGGAGTCGTATCGCGTGTCGCAGGACGCGAACCGCGCCAAAGACGACTTCCTGATGACGCTCTCCCACGAACTGCGGACGCCGATGACGGCGATCCTGGGCTGGTCGCGCATGCTGCCGTCGATGTCGCCCGACGACCCGATGTTCCACGAGGCGGTCCTCTCCATCGCCGGCGGCGCGCAGCTTCAGGCGCGGCTGATCGACGACATCCTAGACGTCTCGCGCATCGTCTCCGGCAAGCTGCGCCTGGCGCCGGAAACGATTGAGGTGGCGCGCGTGATCATGAACGCGGCGGAGGCGGTGAATGCGACGGCCGAAGCGAAGCAGATCGCGATCACGATGTCGCTTCCGGCGACGCTCGGCATGATCGTGGCCGACCCGACGCGCATCCAACAGGTGATCTGGAACCTGCTCAACAACGCGGTGAAGTTCACGCGCCGCGGCGGCACGGTGCAAGTTTCGGCGTGGCGCACGGCATCGCAGGTGCAGGTTTCGGTGAGGGACAGCGGCGAAGGAATCGACCCGCAGTTTCTGCCGCACATTTTCGAGCCGTTCCGGCAGGCCGAGTCGCCGCAGACGCGCGTGCACGGCGGCCTCGGGCTCGGCCTCTCCATCGTCCGCTACATCGCCGAGGCGCATGGCGGAACGGTGTCGGCGGAGAGCCAGGGACGCGGCAAAGGATCGACGTTCACGGTGACGCTGCCGGTACGCTCCGTCACCAACGGCACGGGTCCTGTCCGCAACGCGCTCGGCAATACGTTCATGCATCGCGATCGCTTGCGCGGCGTCGAGATCGTCCTCGTCGACGATGAGCAGGAGTCGCGGAAGATGGTCGCGGCCGTTCTTCGAGCCGCGGGCGCGAATCTTTCCGCGTTCGACTCCGCCGCCGCGGCTCTCGAAGCCATCGATCAGCATCGTCCCTACATCGTCCTGACCGATATCGCCATGCCGGAGATGGACGGCTACGCTTTCACGCGAACGCTGCGCGAACGTCCGTACGGCCGCGAGATGAAGATCGTGGCGTTGTCGGCGTTCCCCGCCACCGGCGACCGCGGCAGCGGATTCGATGCATACCTCACCAAGCCGATCGACCCGTTCCACCTCGTCGATGAGATCGCGAGGATCGCGTTGCCGGCCACCGCGTGAGGCGTGGCACAAGACCGCGAGGTGTCGTAACCTCGGAGGCTGCGATTGAGAAAGGCGACGCCCATGAACAGCAATTTCTCCTGGTTGATGCAGGTCGGTACGTATTCGTCGTGGGTGATTTTCCCAATCCGCCTCCTGGTCTCGCTCTTTCTCGCAGTGGCTGTCTATCGCAATGGCGTGAGACGAGAAGCGCTGGAGTTCCGGATCCCTCCGATCGTTTGGTCCGTTCTCGTGCTGGCAGAGCCGGCGTTGGGACTCTTCGTCTACTGGTTCATCAATCGCGACGCGCCATATAGCGAAATCAAAGACAACTAGGTGTAGACAACCTTCCGCGCTTCCTCCCGTAGTACGGTAGCGATCCAAAATCGTCCCGAACGGAGAAGCCATGCTCGAACTGCGCATCGAAGGTCTATCCAAGACGTACCCGAACGGCGTCAAGGCGCTGCAGGATGTATCGCTGGCGATTCCTACCGGTATGTTCGGACTGCTCGGGCCGAATGGCGCCGGCAAGTCGACGCTGATGCGCACGATCGCCACGCTGCAGGAAGCCGACTCGGGCTCGATCGCGCTCGGCGACATCGACGTCCTTCGCGAAAAGGACAAAGTGCGGCGGCTGCTCGGATATCTGCCGCAGGAGTTTGGGGTGTATCCGAGGATTACCGCCGAGGGGATGTTGAATCACTTCGCGGTGCTGAAGGGAATCATGAATGCGCGCGAGCGGCATAACACCGTCAACGCACTTTTGCAACGCACGAACCTTTACGACGCGCGGAAGCAGAACCTCAGCACCTTCTCCGGCGGCATGCGACAGCGATTCGGAATCGCGCAGGCGCTGCTCGGAAATCCGAAACTGATCATCGTCGATGAGCCGACGGCGGGGCTCGATCCCGAGGAGCGCGTGCGGTTTCACAACCTGCTCGCGGAGATCGGCGAGAACGTTGTAGTCATCCTCTCCACCCACATCGTCGAAGACGTCAGCGACCTCTGCTCGCAGATGGCTATCATCTCCGGCGGCCGCGTGCTCATGAGCGGCGACCCGCAGGCCGCCGTGCGCGAGCTGAACGGAAAAGTGTGGCGGCGCGTAATCGGGAAGCAGGAGCTGGACGATTTCCAGCGACGCTACACCGTCATCTCCACGCGGCTCGTCGGCGGGCGAACTGTCATTCATACAGTGAGCGACGCGCAGCCCGATCCGACGTTCGAGCCGATTACCGCTTCGCTCGAAGACGTCTACTTCCACTACATCAAGCACGACAGCCAGCCGCAGGCAGAGGCGGCCTGACGATGAGCTGGGAGATTCTGAAGTTCGAGCTGCGCTACCACCTGCGGCAGCCGCTGTTCTACATCCTCTTCATCATTTTCTTTTTCATGACGTTCGGCGCCGTGACCTCGGACGCCGTGCAGATCGGCGGCGCGCTCGGCAACGTCAATCGCAACGCGCCGTTCGTGATCATGCAACTGCTGCTGGTGATGTCGACCTTCGGCGTGCTGACGACGACCGCGTACGTCGCCAGCGCCATCAACCGCGACTTCGAATACAACACCGACTCGCTTTTCTTTTCGTCGCCGGTGAAGAAACGCCAATACCTCTTCGGCCGTTTCACCGCCGCGTTCATCGTCTCCAGCCTGGTCTACCTCGGCGTGGTGACGGCGATCATGGTCGGCTCGTTCATGCCGTGGCTGGACAAGGAACGGCTCGGCGCGTTTGCTCTGAAGCCCTACGTTTTCTCGTACTTCATCCTGATCCTGCCGAACCTCTTTCTCTTCGCGGCGATTTTCTTTACCGTCGCCGCGCTGACGCGCAGCCTCATGGCTACCTACACCTCGGTGGCCGCGTTCTACGTCGCGTACATCGTCTCGCGCGTTTCGCTGCGCGATCTCGACAGCGAGAAGATCGGCATCCTGCTCGATCCCTTCGGCTTCTCGCCGTTCGCTCGGACGACGCGCTACTGGACGGTGTTCGAGAAGAACAACAACCTTCTGCCACTCGACGGCGTCTTCCTCGGCAATCGTCTGCTCTGGATCGGCGTCGCGCTGGTGCTACTCGGATTGACGTTCGTCTTTTTCAAGATGGAAGTGGGAAGCGGCTCGGGGAAGAAAAAGAAGAAGTCGGCCGTGAATGATGCCGCGCTCGTTCCCGCCGGCGTCGCCATCCCGCACGTGTCGCAACGCTTCGGCGGCATGGCCTCACTGCGCCAGTACTTCACCACCATCCGCGTCGAAACCGGCGCGATTCTCAAGAGCCTGCCGTTCATCGTGATCATGCTGCTGGCCGTGCTCAACACCGTCGGCGGCGCAGTCTTCGCCGGACCGATTTTCGGGACGCGCTTCTATCCGGTCACGTACGAGATGCTCGAAGTGATCGAAGGCAACTTCTTTTTCTTCGCGGTGATCATCGCGGCGTTTTACGCGGGCGAGATCGTATGGCGTGAACGAATGCTCAAGCTGAACGAGGTCACCGACGCGATGCCGTCGCCGACCTGGGCGATCTGGGCCGGGAAGCTGACGGCGCTCTGCATCACGCTCTACTTCACGCTGTTCGCGGCCGTGCTGACCACCATCGCCGTGCAGGCCACGAAGCACTACCACCACTTCGAGCTCGGCCTCTACTTCCGCGGTGCCTTCCTGATCCTCGGCATGAAGCTTCTGCTGGTGACGATCCTGATGTTCCTCGGCCAGATCATCACCAACAACCGCTACGTCGGATTCCTGATCGCGCTTTTCTACATCGTCGCGCAGGTCGTGCTGGACGCGCTGCACTACCAGCATCATCTCTATCAGGTGTTCGTCCTGCCGGACACGACCTACTCCGACATGAACGGCTACGGCCATTTCGCGCGTCCGTTCGAGTGGTTCAGTCTCTACTGGACGTTTTTCGCGGCCATCCTCTTGATCATCGGCCATCTCTTCTGGGTTCGCGGCACGGAGACGGCGATGCGCATCCGCTCGCGTGTTGCGCGCGGACGCCTAGGGATGCCGGCCGTGACAATGCTGGCGCTGTTCGCGATCGCATTCGTCTCGACCGGCTGCTTCATTTTCTACAACACGAACGTCCTCAATCACTACTCGACGGACGACCAGCGCGACAAACGCTCCGCGGAAACGGAGAAGCTGTACAAAAAGTACGACCGCATCCCGCAGCCGCGCATCACCGACGTGCAGGCGAATGTCGACATCTACCCCGAAAAGCGATGGGTGGACATCCGCGGCACGTACACGCTCGTCAATAAGACGCAGCAGCCGATCAGTGATCTCCACGTGGTCATGGTTCCCGACGTCCCGCTGTCGGTGCAGATCCCGGGCGCGACGCTGGCGAAGAACGACGCCGATCACGGCTACTTCATCTACCACCTCGCGCAGCCGCTCGCGCCCGGCGCGACGATTCCGATGTCGTTCACGGTCACGATTCACCATCAGGGATTCGAGAACGTCAGCCGCGACAACACGATCGTGGCGAACGGCACCTTCATCAACAATTTCGCCACCTTCCCGCACCTCGGCTACAGCCCGAACGTCGAGCTGCAGGAAACGCCCAAGCGCCGCAAGTACGGACTCGCGCCGGTCGTGCGCGCAGCGAAGATCGACGATCCGACAGCGCGCCTCGACAACGGCATCACCCGCGACGCCGACTGGATCAATCTCGATACGACCGTCAGCACCTCGCCCGACCAGATCGCCCTCGCGCCGGGATACCTGCAGAAGGAGTGGACGATCAACGGCCGCCGGTACTTCCGCTACAAAACGACATCGCCGATCCTCGGATTTTTCGCCTACCTCTCCGCGCGCTACGAGGTGAAGCGGAGCACATGGAAAGGTATCCCGATCGAGATCTACTACGACCCGTCGCACGCCTACAACGTCGACCGGATGATCTACGGCGTGCAGAAGTCGCTCGACTATTTCACCACCAACTTCTCGCCGTACCAGCACAAGCAGGTGCGCATCCTGGAGTTCCCGCGCTACGCGCAGTTCGCGCAGTCGTTCCCGAACACGATTCCGTTCTCGGAGTCGATCGGCTTCGTGGCCGATCTCCGCAACAAGGAAGACATCGACTACGTCTACTACGTCACCGCGCACGAAGTCGCGCACCAGTGGTGGGCGCATCAGGTCATCGGCGCCGACGTGCAGGGCGGCTCGATGCTCGCCGAAACGCTGGCCCAATATTCGGCGCTGATGGTGATGGAGAAGGAGTACGGCCGCGACAAGATGCGCCGCTTCCTGAAATACGAGCTCGATCGCTACCTCGCCGGACGCGGCGGCGAGCTGGTGGCCGAGATGCCGCTGATGCTCGTCGAAAATCAGGGCTACATCCACTACCGCAAAGGCAGTCTCGTGATGTACGAGCTGCGCGACGAAATCGGCGAGGACAAGGTCAACGCCGCGCTACGTCAACTCATCCACGACCACGCCTTCGAACAGCCTCCGTACGCCACGACGCGCGCTCTCATCGCCGACTTCCGCGCCGTGACGCCGCCCGAGAAACAGTCGCTGATCACCGACCTCTTCGAAACGATCACGCTCTACGACAACAAAGCGACGTCGGCGACAGTCAGCAAACGCCCCGACGGCAAGTACGTCGTCACGGTCACCGTCGAGTCGAAGAAGTTCCGCGCCGACGACCGCGGCAAAGAGACCGCCACCCCCGTCAACGACTGGGTCGACATCGGTGTCCTCGGCGCATCAAAAACCAAAGGAAACGAACCGGTCCTCGCGCTGGAAAAGCACCACCTGACGACACCGAAAGCAACGTTCTCATTCGTGATCGCCACCAAACCCGACCGCGCCGGCATCGACCCGCTCAACAAACTCGTCGACCGCAATCCCGACGACAACACGAAGAAAGTGGACGTGGTGGAGAACGCGAAAGCAGGTTCGTGACGGATCAACCTGACTACCTCGAACGAATCCGTACGCCTGGGCACTAACGGCGCCTCGGAGAGGACGGGAATCGAAGGTTGCTGCCTATCCCTCCCGCCGACGTCGTCGGAGCCGAACTCGTGCACGGCTCTTCCGCCGACCATCCGCCGGTCTCGCTGATCCGCCGCGCTGCTGACGCCCTTATCGTCCGGATCATCGGCGCGCTCCTGCGGGTGAGGCCGCGTGAAGATCAAGTTCGGCCGACCGTTGGGTCCACATGCCCGGGTCTGGCTGTTCGAACTGGTTCCTTCGCCGCGGCTGGTTTCTTCAAGTCCACAGCGCGCACAGCCCGAAACACAGTGGGCACAGCCCGAAACACAGCGCGCACGGCCGAAACACAGCGCGCACGGCCCGAAACACAGCGCGCACAGCCCGAAACACAGCGCGCACAGCCCGAAACACAATGCGCACAGCCCGAAACACAGTGCGCACAGCCTGAAACACAATGCGCACAGCGCGAAACACGCTGTGCACAGCGCGAAACACAGTGCGCACAGCGCGAAACACAGCGCGCACAGCCCGAAACACAGCGCGCGCAGCCCGAAACACGCTGCGCGGAGTACTGAAAAACACGCGCGCACGCCGAAACACCGTGCGCACACGCCGAACACACTGCCCGACAGGCTGAAACAATGCGCGCACAACGCTGCATCACGGCTGATTCGACTCGAACGCACTGCGTCCTTGTCGAATGCCAAGCGTGCGGCGAAGCGCGCACCCTTGGAAACGTGATGGTGGCGACGCACAAACAAATTTGCGCGCTCTCCGTCCGAAGGTGCGCTTCGCCGCACCCGAAGCCGCTCCGCGGCTGTCTTGCCTCGGTTAAAGTGTCGCCGCGATGCACATCCTCACATCGTCTCAGATGAAATCGATCGACCGTCGCGCGACCGAGCGCTTCGGCATTCCGTCGATTGTGCTGATGGAGAACGCAGCGCTGGCCGTCGTCGATGCGATCGGCGAGCACTATCCCGACTGCGATCGCGCGGCGATCTTCTGCGGTCTCGGCGCGAATGGGGGCGACGGGTTTGCGATCGCGCGGCATCTCGAGCAGCGCGGCGTCGTGGCGAGTGTTTTCATCGTCGGCGATCGGACGAAGATTCGCGGCGATGCGGCGGCGAATCTCGAGATCTGCGAGCGATTCGCGATGCCGTCGTACGAGATCGTCGATGACGACTCGCTGAACGAGGCGCTCGTCCACGCCGCGGACGCGGACCTCATCGTCGACGCCATCTTCGGTACCGGACTCGATCGCGCACCCGAGGGGATGTATGCGGAGACGATTCGAACGATCAACGATTTCGGCTTGCCGATCGTCGCGGTCGATCTGCCGAGCGGCGCGAATGCGTCGACGGCCGATCCGTTCGAGCCGTGCGTTCGCGCGGCGCTCACGATCACGTTCGCCGCGCCGAAGATTTGCCATGTCTTCGAGCCCGCTGCGATGAACTGCGGCGAGGTGATCGTCGCCGACATCTCCATCCCGCACGCTGCGATCGAAGACGAAAACGTTACGCTCGGGCTGACAACGCCGGCCGACGTGCGGCCGTACATCGAGCCGCGTCTGGCGGCGACGCACAAGGGAACGTACGGCCATGTCGCCATCATCGCCGGCTCGCCCGGACGCAGCGGCGCCGCGGTGCTCGCGGCGCGCGGCGCGATTCGGAGCGGCGCCGGCTTGGTCACCGTTGCGACGGATAGCGAAACCGCGAAGCTCGTGAACGCCGGCTCGATCGAGTCGATGACGTTTTCCGGAGATAACGTTCTCGAATTCATCAAAAGTAAAAACTCGGTTTTGATCGGACCGGGACTCGCGGACGACGAAGACAGCTACGTGCGCGTCCGGCAACTCGTCGCGAACATCGAGTTGCCGCTGGTCATCGATGCCTCGGCACTCAACGCGTTTGCCGGCCGGGCGACCGAGTTGAATCCCGAACGCCGTCCGCGCGTGATTACGCCGCATCCCGGCGAGCTGGCGCGCATCGTTGGATCGACGGCGAAGGACATCAACGCACATCGCATCGACGCCGCGCGCGAAGCGGCCCGCGCCACTGGCTGTATCGTCGTGCTCAAGGGATTTCAGTCGCTAATCGCCGAGCCGGACGGCCACGTCAACGTCAATCCCACCGGCAATCCCGGCATGGCCACCGGCGGCATGGGCGACGTCCTCGGCGGAATGATCGCCGCGCTGCTCGCCCGCGGCATCGATCCATTTGAAGCCGCCATCGCCGCCGTCTACCTCCACGGTTTCGCGGGCGACATGCTGAAGGACGAGATGGGCGACATCGGCTTGGCCGCCCTCGATCTCGCGGAACGGATTCCGTTCGCGGTCAAGCGGCTAAGGGAGTCTTAGTTCGTGGCTTATCAGGAAGCAGTTGCGCGGTTGCAAAAGCACAGACAAGAGTGTCTGTGCCACATTTTTGCCCTGCTGACTAACGCGAAGCGTGTGGCACAGACACTCTTGTCTGTGCGGGTGGGCGGAAAGCGCCGATGACCACCTACCGTTGCGCCACCGAAGCGCAAACGCAAGCCGCCGGCCGCGAGATCGCGCGCACCCTCACGCCCGATGCCATCGTCCACCTCGTCGGCGACCTCGGCGCGGGCAAGACGTTTCTCGTCCGCGCCATCGCCGAGGAGCTCGGCGCGAATCCATTCGAGGTCGCGTCGCCGTCGTTCGCGATTGTGCATGAGTACCCGATCGCCGGCCGCGCGCCGATCATCCACATCGACGGCTACCGCCTCTCCGAAAATCGCCGCGAGTGGATGGAGATCGGCATCCCCGAACTGCTGCAAGGTCCCGGCGTGAAACTGGTCGAATGGCCCAAGCGCGACTTCGCTGAATTCGAAGACCGGCATGTGGAAATTGCCATCCGCGTCGAGGATGACGGGACTCGTGTGATCGACGTGACCTAGTCGAGCAGGTTGAGCCGCCGCCGGTCACGATTCGACAGGAGACGTGCGGCACGGATCGTCGCCTCGCATCGTTGAATGTCTCCTGGCGTCAAATGACCGAGGACGCGAAGTCCGTTCGATTGAAGTTTTGAGAAGGGCACAACGTGAAGATCGCGGAAATCGATGGCCGTTTCTTCGGGGAAGAAGCTGTACAAATTCGGCGGAACAATCAGCACCTCAGAGAGCAGATGAGGATTCTCGCGGAAGTAGGTCAGCTTCGATGTGGCGATGAAATAGTGAACATCACTCGTCGTATCGGCCGGAATGGAGTTGAAGGCCAGACAGAGTTTCCAGCGAGCGTCAGGCGACTTCCAGAATTCGTACGAAGCGTCGTGCTCCGCTCTGAAGACGCATCCCCGCTGAAGCAATGTCGGGATGCTGGTCATCGCGCGACCTCAACAGCTCACCAGCTCAGCGATTCGGCGAAGTCTCTATTTTCCTGATCGGCTTCGACCAGAGGGAGCAGCTTGCTGTCGGTGCCGAGAAAGAACAATTCGAATGGGATTCGTACGCTGCCGACGCCGCGGGCGAGGCGTTCCTCGTCGGCGCGTTTGACGCATTCGTCGAGATGAGTGAGATCGCGGAGCGCCCACGCGGATGTGCTGCCGTAGGCCGCCACAACCTCGCCGAGCACTTCGAGGTCGGACGCAGAAAACACATCGACGTCTGGCTCTTTCTTCGCCGTGAAGCGCGGATATTGATGCGTCCGATTGACGCCGAGGTATTCATCGAACAACACGTCGTGATCGCCGGTCGGATTCGGTGAAAGCGCGTCCTGGATCTGGCTGAGCGCGTTCGTCGGGATCGGGCCGTTTTTCATGCAGTAGTAGTCGTCGCCGAGGATCGGACGGCCGTAGCGCAGCAGGTGTTGGCGATCGGCGAAGTAAAGGAGCTTGACGGCTTTGAGCGTGTCGAGATCGCTCACACCGCGCGATGCAAAAAACGCGATCGATTGGACGAGTTTTTCAGGGTCGAACTTGAATCGAATCTGCGTCATCGGTGAGGTTGTAAGGATAGCCGGAACAGCGAGAAACCCGAAAAAGTTGCAACCATCGCTCAGTCGAAATACCCATTCATATCTACGCCGGGTATCGCGCGGCCGAGGGCGGTGAAGGTGCCGTGCTCCGCGATTTCCTTCGCGGCGGCGAGGAAGCCGGTCCATGCGGTTCGCGCCAGGCCGCTGCCGACGCTGATGCGGCGGACTCCGGCAGCAGCGATCTCGGCGACGGTCGTGCCGTCGGTGAAGGGGGAAGCGAGGAGGTTGAACGGCTTCGGCGCGATGGCGTCGATGACGGTTTTGACGTCGCTCATCGTCCTCAGTCCGGGTGCGTAGAGGCACTCGGCGCCGGCGGCGGCGAACGCGTCTAGGCGGCGAATCGTTTCGTCGAGGTCCGGCCGGCCGGCGATGAAGCCCTCGGATCGCGCGGTGAGAAGCACGCCCGTGCCGCTTCGATCGATTGCCGCACGCGCCGCTTCGATACGGCGCACGGCGAGGTCAAAGTCGAATAGCGGATTGTCTTTGTCTGCGGTGGAGTCTTCGATCGAGAGTCCGGCGATGCCGGTCACCGCCGCGGCGGCGACGTTCGCCGCGACTTCGTCAGGCTCGATGGCGAAGCCGCCCTCGAAGTCGGCGTTGACCGGTACGTCGACCGCCGCGGCGAGGGCGCGGAAATGCGCGAGCGCCTCGTCGAGCGGGACGTGATTGTCGCGGCGTCCAAGCGTCCACGCGAAGCCCGAACTGGTCGTCGCGAGCGCGTGAAAGCCGAGGTGCACGAGAAGGCGCGCGCTGCCGATGTCCCACGGGTTCGGTAGAACGAAACATCCCGATTCGTGAAGCTGGCGGAAGCGATCGATAGCGCTCCTCATCGCGCGAGGATACGTCACTTATCTCATGGAGTCGAAGGTCCGCGAGCGCGCGGCATGGCGCAGATGTACGACGAACAGCTCCTGCGAAGCGTTCGCGGAGAAGGAACTCGCCGTCGCCTTCAGCACTGATCCGCCAGGCCATTGGCCAACGCGGTTGCGTAGTCGGTCGCCGTGTACCCGCTGGAGAAAATCTCGGAGGTGTTCCAGAGAAAGGCTCCTCCGGCGTTCTGGCGCATGTTCGGGTCGCTGAAAAACGCACAAGTCTGTGCGGGTGTGTACTTCTGGGTACCGTCGTCGGATTGCACCCAGTTGCTGGGGAGGATGAAGGCGTTAACATCAGGAATGCCGAGCGGCCTTCCATATGTCTGGAGCGCAGAAAGCCACGAGGCTGTGGTATTGCCGGTACCACCCGCGTAGCACTGCAGGTTAAAGCGCTGGACGTATTGCTGGCCTGCGGAGGCGTAGACGTCAGCCAGGCATCCGAGCCAGAAGTTCTCGAACATGTACGGACAGTACGTAGACTTCAGGTTCAGGGACTGCGCCAGCAGGAGCGTGAACTGGACGATCGTATTCTGCATGTCCGGTCCGTACGACTCCTCCATGTCGAAATCGACTCCTTCCGCCGGAATGGCGTCGAACAGGGCAGCGAAGGTCTGCGTGACAGTCGCGGTTCCCGCGGGAGTGGACAGGAGAGCTCCGAGGTTCTGAAAATCGGTCGCGCCGTAACTGCCTACGCCCCACCAGACCTCGCCCTGTTGCCGAAGAGCGGCCACGTATGGCGTCATGTAATTCAGGTCGGCGTTGAATGTGCCGCCGGTGACAAGCGGAGTGTCGTTGTAGGTGAGATCGCCGTTTGGCTGCACGTGGACGGACCAGAGGATGATCGAATTGAAGGCCGACGTCTGTAGTTCCGACAACTGCTGATCGTTGGTGGCGGGATCATTGGTGCCGAAGAGACCATTTCCGAACGCTTCGATGATTGGTGTCATTTGCTTTTCTCCCTGACGAATGGGCGGGAGGGTTGCCTCCCGCCCTCCTGGTCGACCGCCGGCCGTCTACACGGAGAACGTGCAGCCGCAGACGCTCATCTGGCCTTCGACGACGGTCTTCCACTGACCGTTCCATGTGCCGCCGTACGACGCGCACGCGATCGGGGCCTTCACCTTCGCATCGTCGTTGTTGAAGATCGGGCCGGCGATGACGTCGATTGTGAATTGGGACGAACCGCCAGGCGGGACCTGGTACGTGCAGCCGCAGACGCTCATCTGGCCTTCGATGACCGTCGTCCACTGGCCGTTCCATGTGCCGAGGTGCGCGGCGCATGCGATGGGACACTTCTGCTGCGCTTCTTCGTTGCTGAAAATCGGGCCGACAGGGATATCCACCGTGAATGACGCCATGATTCTCTCTCCTATCCGTTGAGTTCATTAGGCTGCTGACATATGGCGTGATTGCCATGCTGAAGTAGTCGACTGCGAGCACGATCTTTTCCCTGCCGAAACAAAAAAAAGAGAGGCCGAGCAGGAGTGAGGTCCGGCGCTGGTCCTGACAATGAATCCGTCAGGCATGCCGAAGATGGGGCCGCCGCCGTCGCGTATACGGAGGTCCTTCCGCAATTTCAGCACGATCAGCGACGGCACTGACGCCAGGGCGCTCGTAAACGTCTGCCGAAGCCATTCGGCATGAACGGACGGTACGTGTCACGAGGGTTTCTTACCCGTTCCAGGACCGCTATCTACGACTTGTCGTCCTCCACGCGCGGCGCGAAGCGCTGGCGGGCGTGGAAGGCTTTGTCGAGGCCGATCCATTTGACGTTGTCGAGGGAGACGGTGGGGGCGCCGTCGGGCCAGTTGCCGAGGGGGAGGTAGAAGTGGCCGTCGCCGAGGATTTTGTATTTGCGGACGAGGTCGCGCATGCTGGTGCAACCGTTCTTGTGCGCTTTCAGGCCGCGCAACTCCAGCTGCTCGCCGGTCCGCTCGGCGGTTCCCTCAAATACCCGGATCTCTTCGCAGATTTGCTTCATGGATCGTTTGGCATTTTGCATCCATTGCAAATATCGAGCACAACTTTTTCTCGGGACGGCAGCGTTCTCAGCAGGCTGGCGTCAAATCCGCATGCACGGGACGGAATGTCCCTGGCCCCGAAAGTTCTGGTCGTCGAAGACGACGATGCGATCCGCGCGCTGCTCATCGCCGCATTGCGCCGCGAACCGTTCGACGTGCATGCCGCGGTAAATGGTGCCGAGGCGCTGACGCTGACGCGGTCCGCGGAGTACGCGGTCATCCTCCTCGACTTGATGATGCCGATGGTGACCGGCGTGGAGTTTCTCCAGGCCTTTCATGAAGCGCATCCGACGTCGCGCACCGTCATCTTCGTGATGACTGCATTCGACGACGCCACCGTCCGCCACATCGCGCCGAACCTCGTCCACGGAATCGTGCGCAAGCCGTTCGATGTGCCGCAGCTCGTGGCCATGGTTCGCGAAGTGGCGCTGACGAGGACACCGGCGCAGCAAACGACGCAAGCCGTCGCCGAGTTGCCGGTCGAGACCGACACCTCGCAGCAGCTCGAGCCGAACTAGACGCTCACTCGTAACGCAACGCGTCGATCGGATCGAGCCGGGACGCTTTCCGCGCCGGGTAAAACCCGAAGAAGATCCCGACGAACGCGGCCACTCCGAACGATAGCGCGACCGAGGTCGGCGTCACCACGATCGGCCATTGCAGGAAGTGCTTGACCGCGAACGATGCCCCGATACCGAAGGCCACGCCGACGCCACCGCCGACGATCGCCAGCGTCACCGCTTCGAAGAGGAACTGCAGCAGGACGTGGCGCCCCTTCGCGCCGATGGCCATACGGATTCCGATCTCGCGCGTGCGCTCCGTGACCGACACCAGCATGATGTTCATGATGCCGATTCCGCCCACGAACAAGGAGATGGCGGCGATGCAGATCAGGAGCATGCGCAGAATGGTCGCCTGCTGCCCCTGCGCCTGGGCGATCTCTTCCTGCGAGCGCATCTGAAAGTCGGCGTCGCCGTGCGGCGGAATGCGGTGGCGCTGGCGAAGGACGGCTTCGATCTCGTTCTGTGCTTCCTGAACCTGCGATGCCGAGGCCGCGGAAACCTGGAGCATGTCGATCTTGGTCTTGCCGGAGAGACGCTTCATCACGGTCGTGTAGGGCGCCACGACGACATCATCCTGATCCTGCCCCATCATGTTGCCGCCCTTCTTCTCGAGGACGCCGACCACTTTGAAGGGAACGTTCTTGATACGGACGATCTGATTGACAGCCTGGCCGTCGGGAAAAAGATTGTCGGCCACCGTCTTGCCAAGGACGGCCACCTTCGAGGCGCTCTTCACGTCCTGATCGGTGAAGAATGATCCATCCGCAACGTTCCACGAGCGGATGAGCGGGTAGTCGACGCCGACGCCCTGAATCGACGTTCCCCAGTTCAACTCGCCGGCCACGATCTGCGCGGCGCTGCGGACGGTCGGAGCGACGTAGGCAACCGCCGGGCATTCGTTCTTGATGGCGTCGGCGTCATCCGCGGTGAGCGTGGAGTTGCCGGTGAACATGCGTGCGCCGCTCGACGTCGACGCGCCGGGGAAGACCATGATGTAGTTCGTGCCGAGGGCGTTGATCGTGTTCTCGATCGACTTGGTCGCGCCGTTGCCGATGGCCACGACGGCGATGACGCAGCCGACGCCGATGATGATGCCGAGCGCGGTCAGGAACGAGCGCATCTTGTTGCGCGCGATCGCACGCAGTCCGACCAGCGTGATGTTGCTGATGCGCATGACGGAGCTCTTCATCGGGTTGCCTCCACCGGGATGGGCGCGGCCGGAGCGGCGATGCCGCGCACGTCGACGCGATGCTGCTTCACGTTCTCATCGTGCTGAATCACGCCGTCGCGAACGGTGATGACGCGCTTGGCGTGCTGCGCGATGTCGGGTTCGTGCGTGATCAATACGACGGTCTTGCCGCTGTCGTTCAGCGCTTGAAAAATCCCCATGATCTCCTCGGAGGTGCGCGAGTCGAGGTTGCCGGTCGGTTCGTCGGCGAGAAGCATGGCCGGATCGGTGACGAGCGCGCGCGCGATGGCCACGCGCTGCTGCTGACCGCCGGAAAGTTGCGACGGATGATTGTGCTCGCGCCCTTTGAGGCCTACGCGATGCAGTGCATCCATCGCCGCCTTGTGGCGCTGTTCGCGCGACCACCCGAGATCGCCGTAGATGAGCGGCAGCTCGACGTTTTCGACGGCCGAGGTGCGCGCGAGCAGGTTGAAACTCTGAAAGACGAAGCCGATCTTCGCGTTGCGGATGACCGCGCGTTCGTCGCGATCGAGCGTGGAGACGTCGATGCCATCGAGCTTGTACGAGCCGTCGGTCGGCCGATCGAGACATCCGAGGATATTCATCAGCGTCGACTTCCCGGAGCCCGAAGGCCCCATGACGGCCAGGAACTCACCTTCATCGACGACTAGGTCGAGGCCCGCCAGTGCGCGGACTTCGACCTCGCCCATCGAGTAAACCTTGGTGAGGCCGTGGATCTCGATGACCTTATCCGGCACTACCGCCCACCTCTTCCGCCGCCGCCCTGACGTCCACCGACCGGGTTGCTGCTGCCCGGAGGAGGATTGGAATCGACCTTGGTCGTAGCCAGGCCGGTGACGACGTTGTCGCCCGGTTTGAGATCGCCGGAGACGACCTGCGTGTAGTGACCGTCGGTGATGCCGGTGCGGATCTCGACCGCGGTGAGTTTGTTGTCGGCGCCCAGGACGTAGACAGGCTGCGGGCGTTTGCGGGCAGCCGGCGGAGCGCCGAGGGCGCCTGCGACGCCGCCGACTCCCGGCGTGCGATTGCCCCAGCGCGCCGCGCGCTCCTCGGGAGTCATGCCGCCGGCAGTCGACGTTGCCGTCTGTCCGTTCTGCCGATTACGCCAACGAGCGGCGCGATCGTCGGTCGATGTCGACGCGGTCTGCGTCGACGTCGTCTCCGTCGCGGCGGTGGAACTGGCGTTGCCGCCGGCGGCTGTCGCGGTCGCGCCGCCGGTGAGCGCCGTATCCGGCTTGAAGCGCAGCGCGCTGTTCGCGATGCGCAGGACGTCGCGCACGACGGCCACGTCGATGGTGACGTTCGCCGTCATCTTCGGACGGAGCTTCTCGTCGGGATTCGGCACTTCGATGATGACCGGATACGTGACGACATTCTGGCTGACGGTGGCGTTGAGCCGGATCTGCGAGATGCGGCCGCGGAACTCCTGATCGGGATACGAGTCGACGGTGAATCGCGCCGGCTGACCGACGGCGATGCGGCCGATGTCCGACTGATCGACGTCGGCCTGCACCTGCATCTTGGTCATGTCCTGAGCAATGGAGAAGAGCGTCGGTGCGGAGAACGACGCTGCCACGGTCTGGCCGACGTCGTACTGGCGGTCGACGACGATGCCGTCGATCGGCGAGACGATCTTCGTGTACTTCAGATTCGTGAGCGAGGAGTTCAACGCGGCGGTCGATTGCTGCACCTGCGCGTTGGCGCCTTCGTACGCGGCGCGCGCGGAGTCGAGATCGGACTGCGGCGAGAGGCCGGCTTTCACGAGGCGCAACTGGCGGTCGTAGTTGATGCGCGTATTCGCGGCTTCAACTTTCGACTTCGTCACGTCCGCCTGGCGCTGTTCTACCTGCTGCTGAAACGGAGTCGGGTCGAGCTCGGCGAGAAGCTGTCCCTTCGTGACGCGGCTGTTGAAATCGGCGTAGAGCCGCGCGATCACGCCCGATACCTGGCTTCCGACCTGGACGGTCGTGACCGCCGACAACGTGCCGGTCGCGGTGACGGTCATGGTGATGTTGCCGCGGTCAACTTTCTCGGTTCGGTATTGCTCGTTTTTGTTGCCGCCGCCCTTGCAAAATGTCAGGGCAGCAATCGTCAGAATCACTGCAAAACGTCTCACGCTGAAGACTCCCTCCGCGCTCCTTACGACCCGATTCCTCGGGCGTTGAACGAGCGCGCGAAGTGTAATGCAGCGTTCCCGCCTACTCCGCCGCGCGGCAAGCCGATACCGATTCGTCACCTGCGCTGCCGGCCGTGCCGGCTCTGCTATGCTTCGCGGCCCATGGCGCTTTTTTCGACGAAAGACACTCCTCAGCAGCCCCGCAGTGCGGAGCCGCAGACCGCGCAGAGCGGCACCTTTTTCGGTCCGAATGTGACGATTGACGGCACGGTCACCGGCTCCGAATCAATCCTGATCGAAGGCACGGTCCGCGGGAAAATCAACCTCACCGGCGAGCTTCGCGTCGGAACGAAAGCACGCATCGAGGCCACCGTTCACGCGAAGAATGTGACCGTGGAAGGGAAGCTGACCGGCGACGTTTCCGCGGATGAAAAGGTGGAGCTCGTGGCCAGCTCCACGGTCGAAGGCAACATCAAGGCGCCGAAGATCGTCGTAGCCGAGGGCGCGCGGTTCCGCGGCTCGGTCGATATGGGATCGCCGAAACCGAATGTGTCCGCGGAGCCGCCGAAGAAGTAACCCGCCAATCCTGCAATCCCGCACAGACAGGAGTGTCTGTGCCACACGGAGTGTCAGTGCCACACGGAATGTCTGTCCCACACGGAGGAATCATGAGCACTCCCGCTCTGCGCGAAACGCGCGACTACAAGAATTACATCGACGGCCAGTGGGTCGCCTCGGCGACCGGCAATACGTTCGAGAATCGCAGCCCGGCCGACAACGATGACCTCATCGGCACGTTTCAGGAGTCGAACGCCGACGATCTGAATGAAGCCGTCGACGCCGCGGATCGCGCGTTCCATCCGTGGCGCCTCACCCCGGCGCCGATCCGCGCCGATTACCTCTACGCGGTCGGCAACATTCTCAAGCGCGACAAAGAAGCGATCGCGACGGAGATGACGCGCGAAATGGGGAAGGTGCTGCAGGAGACGCGCGGCGACGTGCAGGAAGCGATCGATATGGCCTTCCTGATGGCCGGCGAAGGCCGCCGCCTGCACGGCGTGACGACACCCTCCGAGCTCCCGAACAAATTCAACATGGCCGTGCGCATGCCGCTCGGCGTGGCCGGCATGATCACGCCGTGGAACTTTCCGATCGCGATTCCGGCGTGGAAGTCGATGGCGGCGCTGATCTGCGGCAACACGGTGGTGATCAAGCCGGCATCGCAGACGCCGTTGTCTGTCGTCATGCTGGCCGAGGCGTTTGCGGAGGCGGGACTGCCGCGCGGTGTATTTAATGTGGTGACCGGAGGCGGCAGGGCAGTCGGCGAGCCGATGCTGACGCATCCGAAGGTTGCCGTGATCTCGTTCACCGGCTCGACCGATGTCGGCCGCCAGATTTCCGTCGCCTGCGCGCCGCAGTTCAAGCACGTGCATCTGGAAATGGGCGGCAAGAATGTGATTCTGGTGATGGACGACGCCGACGTCGACCTCGCCGTCGACGGCGCGCTGTGGGGCGCATTCGGCACGGCCGGCCAGCGCTGCACGGCGGCGTCGCGCATCGTCGCGCATCGCAAGATCTACGACGAATTCGTTTCGAAACTCTCCGCGCGCGCGAAGTCGCTGCGCGTCGGCAACGGCCTCGATCCGCAGACCGACATGGGACCGAATATCTCAGCATCGCAGATTGCCACGATCGCCGAGTACGTGAAGATCGGTCAGGACGAAGGTGCGACCGTCACCGCCGGCGGCGCGACGCTGACCGATGGCGCTTACGGCAAAGGCCACTTCCACCAACCGACCGTCTTCGCCGACGTGACTCCGGACATGCGCATCGCGCAGGAGGAGATTTTCGGTCCGGTCACCGCGGTGATGCGCTGCGACTCGCTCGAAGAGGCCATCGCCATCGGCAACGGCGTGAAGTACGGACTGTCGTCATCGATCTACACGCGCGACATCAACAAGGCCTTTGTGGCCATGCGCGACATGTACACCGGCATCTTTTACGTGAACGCGCCGACCATCGGTGCCGAGGTCCATTTGCCGTTCGGCGGAACGAAGCAGACCGGCAATGGGCACCGCGAGGCGGGTGTCGCGGGCATCGACGTCTTCAGCGAATGGAAATCGATTTACGTCGACTACTCCGGCTCGCTGCAGCGTGCGCAGATCGATACCGAAGAGCTATAGCGCGCGTTGACCCACTTCACTCCGAATTTACATCCAGTGCATTTGCACTTCGGACGCGGTCCGTACCCTGCACGGGATGAAACTCAAGACGTTCGCAGTCCTTCTTTCGATCGCTCTCGCCGCGTGTCAGTCGAATGAATCGAAGACACCGACGGCCGCGGCTCCCATGACCATCAACGGTGCCGGCGCGACTTTTCCCTATCCGATTTACTCGAAGTGGTTCGACGAGTATCAAAAGGCGCATCCCGATGTGCGTATCAACTACCAGTCGATCGGATCGGGCGGCGGCATCAAGCAGCTCACCGCGCAGACGGTCTTCTTCGGCGCCAGCGACGGACCGATGACCGACGCGCAGTTGAAAGCCGCGCCCGGCGCCGTCCTGCACTTCCCGACAGTCCTCGGCGGCGTCGTTCCGGTCTACAACGTGACCGGCGTGACGCAGCCGCTGCGTTTCACCGGCGCCGTTCTCGCCGACATCTACCTCGGCAAGATCACGAAGTGGAACGATGCCGCGATCGTAGCTGTGAATCCCGGCGTGAAGCTGCCGGCTGACGACATCGCCGTCGTTCATCGCTCCGACGGTTCAGGCACGACCTATATCTTCTGCGACTTCCTTTCGAAGGTTTCGGCCGACTACAAATCGAAAGTCGGCGTGGCCACCTCGGTCAACTGGCCGGCCGGCGTCGGAGCGAAAGGCAATGAAGGCGTCTCCGGTCTCGTGCGCCAAACGCCGGGCGCGATCGGCTACGTCGAGCTGATTTACGCGCTGCAGAACAAGATGACGTACGGCTCAGTGCAGAACAAAGCCGGCCAGTTCGTCACCGCGTCGCTCGACTCCGTCACTGCCGCCGCGACCGGCGCCGCGATTCCGGACGACTTCCGCGTCTCCATCACGAACGCTGACGGCGCGGCCGCGTATCCGATCGCATCGTTCACGTGGCTGCTGCTCTACGAACATCCGAAGGACGCCGCGCGCGGAAAGGCGATGGTCGATTTCCTCAAATGGGCGCTCACCGACGGCCAGAAATTCGCGCCGTTGCTCGGCTATGCGCCGCTGCCGCAGCCGGTCGTCGCGAAAGAAATGCAGGCGCTCGGCAAGATTCAATGACGCGTTCCTCCGACGACCGCAGCTTCCGGATCGGCACGGGCGCCTTCGCGGCGCTCGTGCTGTTGATCGTCGCCGGCATCGCCTTCGAGCTGACGCGCCAGTCGACGCTCTCGATCACGAAGTTCGGCCTCAAGTTCTGGACCACGAAAGTCTGGGATCCGGTCTCCGGCGATTTCGGAGCGCTCCCATTCATCTGGGGCACGCTGTACTCGTCGATTCTGGCGCTGCTCGTGGCGACGCCGATCGCGCTCGGAATCGCCATCTTCATCTCCGAGCTGTCGCCGCGAATGCTGCGTCAGCCGCTGGCGTATCTCACCGAATTGCTCGCGGCGATCCCATCGATCGTCTACGGGCTCTGGGGAATCTTCGTGCTCGTCCCGATTGTGCGCAAAGTCGAAATCGCCATGGGCGCGAAGCCGGCCCTCGGCGTCGGCATGCTGGCCGCGGCGCTGATTCTGGCGGTGATGGTGATTCCGTTCACGTCATCCGTCGCGCGCGAAATCCTCAAGAACGTTCCGACCACGCAACGCGAAGCCGCCTACGCCCTCGGTGCGACGCGCTGGGAAGCGATCAAGGTCGCCATCGGCTTCGGACGCACAGGCATCATCGGCGCGGTCATGCTCGGATTCGGCCGCGCCCTCGGCGAGACGATGGCCGTGACGATGGTCATCGGCAACTCGCCGCAGATTTCGGCGTCGCTCTTCAAGCCGCAGTACACGATGGCCGCGGTCATCGCGAATGAGTTCACCGAAGCGGCGGATGAGTTGTATCTGCACGCGCTGATCGAGATCGGATTGCTGCTCTTCATCATCACCGTCGGCGTCAACTTGCTTTCGCGGCTGCTGATCTGGTCGACGAAACGGCGCGCGGTGACGACGGTGATTGCGCCGGTGGTGGCCGAGGTGGCGGCGTGACGGCGAATCTGCGGCGGAGGAAGATTTACTCGAGGATCTTTGAGACGCTGTGCGCGCTCGCGGTCATCGTGGCACTCATTCCGCTGGCGATGATCCTCTTCTACGTCATCAAGGAAGGCTTCGGCGCGCTCAACCTCGACTTCTTCACGAAGATGCCGAAGCCGGTCGGCGAGAGCGGCGGCGGCATGGCCAACGCCATCGCCGGCACGCTGATCCTGATCGGCATCGCTGCGGCGTTCGCGGTGCCGGTGGGTTGCCTTTGTGGCATCCACCTCTCCGAATATCCGGGAACGAAATTCTCCTCGGTCGTTCGCTTCGCCGCCGATGTTCTGAACGGCGTGCCGTCGATCGTGGTCGGCATCTTCGCGTACGGCATCCTCGTGCTGCCGGTGAAACGCTTCAGCGCGATCGCCGGGGGCGTAGCCCTCGGCCTGCTGATGATTCCGATCGTCGTGCGGACGACGGAAGAGTTGCTTCGTCTCGTGCCCGGGGGCCTTCGCGAAGGAGCGCTGGCCCTCGGCGCCACGCGCGGCCGCGCGGTCTTCAGCGTCATCGTCCCCGCCGCGCTGCCCGGCATCCTCACCGGCATCCTCGTCGCGCTCGCGCGCGTGGCCGGCGAAACCGCGCCGCTCCTCTTCACCGCATTCAACAACCGCTTTTGGTCGACCAGCCTCACGCAGCCGATCGCGTCGCTGACGGTGCAGGTTTTTACATACGCGATCTCTCCGTACGACGACTGGCACCGGCAGGCGTGGGCCGGCGCGTTCCTGCTCGTGATGATGATTCTGACGCTGTCGATTCTGGCCCGCCTGGCGGTCCGCCGCCTCGAAAGGATGAACCGCTCGTGATCACTCTTGTCCTCGAACCGGAACAGAAAGCCGCGATGCCGCAAGTGGCAGTGCCGATGAACGACGACACCAAAATCTCCGTCCGCGATTTCGATTTCTTCTACGGCACCGCGAAAGTCCTGCACGGCATCTCGCTCGACATTCCGGCGCGCAAAGTCACTGCGCTCATCGGCCCGTCGGGGTGCGGCAAGTCGACCTTCATCCGCTCCATCAACCGGATGAACGACATCATCACCGACGCGCGCGGCAAGGGAACGATCCTCATCGACGGCAAGAACGTCTACGGCGGCGACACGGATGTCGTCGAGTTGCGCCGCCGCGTCGGGATGGTCTTCCAGAAATCGAATCCATTCCCGAAGTCGATCTACGACAACGTCGCGTACGGCCTGCGCATCGGCGGCCTGCGCAACAAACGGCAGCTCGACGACATCATCGAACGCTCGCTCACGCGCGCCGCGCTCTGGCACGAAGTGAAGGACCGCCTGCACGCCAGCGCGCTCGCGCTCTCCGGCGGTCAGCAGCAGCGCCTCTGCATCGCGCGCGCTCTCGCCGTCGATCCCGAGATCCTGCAGATGGACGAGCCGGCCTCGGCGCTCGATCCGATCGCCACGTCGAAGATCGAAGAGCTGATCTACGAATTGAAGGACAACTACACGATCGTGATCGTCACGCACAACATGCAGCAGGCCGCGCGCGTCAGCGACCGCACGGCGTTTTTCATGCTCGGCCGCGTCGTGGAGTACGCCGAGACCAACGCGATTTTCATGAACCCGCGCGAGAAGATGACCGAAGATTACGTAACGGGAAGGTTCGGCTGAGATGCAACGCCATTTCGACAAAGATATCGATGAGCTGAAACACCTCCTCCTGCGCATGGGTGCAATGGTGGAGGACGCCATGGCGCGCTCGATCCGCGCGCTGCTGGAGCGCGATACCGCCCTCGCCAACGAAGTCATCGCCCGCGACGATGAGATCGACCGCATGGAGATCGTCATCGATCAGAAGACGATCGAGCTGATCGCCATCATGCAGCCGACGGCCAGCGACCTCCGCTTCGTTGCCACGATCATGAAGATCACTCCGGAACTTGAGCGCATCGCTGATCTGGCACAGGACGTCTGCGAGCGCGCCATCGAGCTCAATCGCGAGCCGATGCTCAAGCCGGTCTCCGACCTCCCGCGCCTCGCGCTCGACGCGCAGGCGATGGTCCGCGACGCGCTCGATGCCTTCGTCCGCGGCGACGCCGCGCTGGCGCGCCGCGTGATCGCGCAGGACGACAACGTCGACGCCCTCACCGAAAGCTCGTTCCGCAATCTGCTGACGTACATGCTCGAAGACGCGCGCAACATCTCGTCGGCCATTCGTTTGACCTTCATCGGCAAGTACTTCGAGCGCATGGCCGACGGCGCCACGAACATCTGCGAGATGGTGGTCTACCTCGTGGAAGGAAAAATGATCAAGCACACGGCCCTGGCCGCGGCGGACGAATGACGAAGATCGCCCTGATCGAAGACGACGCCGACATCGCCTTCACCGTCCGCCTGAACCTCGAGCGCGAAAACTATCGCGTGACGGTGTACGCGGACGGCCACGAAGGCCTGGTCGCCGTGCAGGGCGGCGGCTTCGATTTCGTGATCCTCGATCTCAATCTTCCCGACGTCGACGGCCTCACCATCTGCCGCGAACTGCGCCGCGATCCGCTCACGACGTCGATCCCGATCCTGATGCTCACCGCGCGCGGATCCGAACGCGACCGCATCACCGGCCTCGAGCTCGGCGCCGACGATTACCTCGTCAAACCGTTCGCCATCCGCGAGTTGACCGCGCGCGTCGCCGCAATCCTGCGCCGCACGCAGAAACCTTCCACCGACGTCTCCGGCTACGACGACGGCGAGCTGCGCATCGATGAAAAAGCCTTCCGCGTCTACCACCTCGGCAACGAAGTGAAGCTCGCGAAGAAAGAGCTCGAACTGCTCCTGCTCCTCGTCCGCAACCGCGGCTCCGTCGTCTCGCGCGACCGCATCCTGTCCGAGGTCTGGCAGATGAGCGATGACGTCGAGACGAGGACGGTCGATGCGCACATCCGCAATCTCCGGAAGAAGATCGCCACTGAGCGGATTACGACGGTGGTCGGTTTTGGATACCGCTACGATCCGCCACTGTCATCCTGAGCCGCCAAAGGCGTTGGAGCGCGAAGCGCGGAACGCCGAAGGACGGTCGAAGGACCCCCAGTTGAAACCCAGAAAGGGTGGGGGACGAAGCAAGCTGAGACGAATGACCCGACCCATCCATCCTCACCTGAGCACGGCCGCGCGCGGAGGCGCGCTGGACAATGCAGCCCCGCGCTCGGCGCGGGGTAAACGAGTGTCAATGACATTTGTGACCGCGGAGGCGGCCACTAGAAAATGTTCGCGCCGCGCGAGATCTTGTAACGGCCGCCTCCGCGGCCGCGCATCCACGACCGCGCCCCTACCCCGCGCCGAGCGCGGGGCTGGATTGTCTAGCGCGCCGCCGCGCGCGACCGTCAACCTGCCGCTCCGGTAAAACATGATCGCCCTCACCATCATCGCAATCGTCGTCGCCGGAGCCGCCATCCTCTTCGCCCTCCTCTGGACGCGCACCCGCGCCGACATCGCCCGCCTCTCCGACCGCCTCGGCCGCCCGGATGGCGAAGCCTCCGCATCGCTCGACGTCGACTCCTTCGGCGCGCTCGACGAAATCGCTTCGCGCTTCTACCGCTCGCGAACGGACCTCGCCCGCCAACTCTCCGGCGCCGAATTTCAGAACGCGCTGCTGCAACAGATCATGAACGGCATGGGCGAAGGCGTCCTGGCGATCGATCGTCAGCGCCGCGTCGTCCTGGCCAACCGCCGCTTCGCCGAAATGTTCACGCTGCAGCCGGGCTTCGTCGGCCAGCCGCTGGCCAGCATCCTTCGCAACCAGTCGATCCTCTCCGGACTTGATGAAGCACTCGCCGACCGCGCCGACTCCGCCAGCCGCTTCTCCATCCGCAGCGGCATCGAAGAGCGCCAGATCGAAATGCGCGCCTTCCCGCTCCCGTCGCACGACCTCGCCGCCGTCGCTCTCTTCATCGATGTCACGCACGTCGAGCGCCTCGAAGAGCTCCGCCGCGAATTCATCGCCGACTTCTCCCACGAAGTCCGCACGCCGCTGGCCGCACTGAAGTCCGCCGTCGAAACATTCGAATTCGACCGCGGCCTCCTCACCGGCGATCAGGAAGCGCAGCTCCGCCGTATCATGTCCCGCCAGCTCGCCAGACTCGAACGCCTCGCGCAGGACCTATCGGAGCTCAGTCACATCGAAGCCGGCGACCTCAGTCTGGAGCGCACGGACATCGACTTACGCCGCCTCCTCGAAGACCTCTGCGAAGATTTCCGCGACCGCGCCTCGGCGAAAAACCTCCGCTTAGGCATCACTGGCGAAGGCGCCCACGTCCACGGCGACGCCATGCGCCTCCAGCAAGCGTTCGCCAACCTCCTCGACAACGCCATCAAATACGGCGGCGAAGACGCCACGATCGACATCGACGTCTCATCAACCTCGGACCGCGGCATCGTCCGCATCACCGACCACGGCGAAGGGATACCTGCCGAAGAACGCGACCGAATCTTCCGCCGCTTCTACCGCATCGACAAAAGCCGCTCCCAGGAAATCGCCGGAACCGGCCTCGGCCTCGCCATCACCAAACACCTCATTCTCCAGCACCGGGGCAACATCGAAGTGGAGGGTGCAATCGGCGACGGCGCGACATTCATCGTGACGCTTCCGAAGTGATTCGCTACAATCCTCATTCGGCGGCAACCAGCGCCTAACCTCCTGAGACCTTTCCCAGCGAAGGTCCACCGCGGAGGCAAAGGGGGACGGACCCTCGGGTTTGGGACTTGCGGACCTTCGTTCGAGGGCTTCGTTGCTGGGGGCGGATGCTCGCGAACTGAACGAAGGAGATTTCGCGATGACTCAGCAGAAAGATTTCAAGCGCGTCGTTCGTGCGCGCATGCAGAAGACGGGCGAGTCGTACACCATCGCCCGGCTCCATCTCGTCAAAAAGCAGGATACGCCGCCTCCCGACTACGCGGCGCTGGCGAGGCTCAGCGATGAGTCGGTGAAAAAAGCGACCGGCCGCGCATGGGCGATGTGGGTCGCGCTGCTCGACAAAGCGGATGCGAAAGAGATGTCGCATCCCGCGCTGACGAAGCACATTCGCGCGACGTACGACACGCCGTCGTGGTGGACGCAGATGGTGGCGGTCGGCTACGAGCGCATTCGCGGGTTGCGCGCGCAGGGGCAACAGCGCAGCGGAGACTGGTCGATCTCGAAGAGCAAGACCGTCGGCGTTCCGTTGGCGAAGTTGTATGCGGCGTTCAACGCACGCGGTCGCGCGAAGTGGATGGATGGCATCAAGTTGACCGTACGCGGCGCGACGCCGAACAAGTCGATGCGCCTTCGTTGGGAGGACGGCTCGCCGATCGACGTCGGCTTCATGGCCAAGGGCGAGTCGAAGAGTCAGGTCGCGCTGGAACATCGCAAGCTGGCCTCGAAGGCCGAGGCCAATGGCATGCGTGCGTTCTGGACGGAGCGCCTCAACGCGCTCGCGGCGATGTTGAAACCGTAGCGTCTCCGCTGGTGCCGCCGCGCGGCGGCACCAGCATTCGCGTCAACCGGTGTAGACCGTGCCCTCTTCGACGAAGCAGAGCGGATTTCCCCACGGATCGACGGCGTAGAACGACCGCTCGCCCCACGGTCGCACAACGATGCCGCCGCCCGGCGCGTCGTGAACGGATTCCTGCGACAGGCATCCGAGTTCCTTCGCGCGTACGAAGGCTGCATCGAGATCGCGCACCGTGAAATAGAGCGCCTTCGCCGCCGTGTGCGGACTGCCGACCGACGACACGTCGATCACGGAGAGCGTCACCGGACCGCACTCGAAGTAGCTGCGCGCGCCCGGCTGCTTCCGTCCCTGAACGCCGAGCAACGTCGAATAGAAGGTGATCGCTTCTTCGAGGTTGCCCACTTCGACGTTGAGTCTGAAAAACTGCGGTACATCGTCATTCATCGTCGTCCTCTTTCTGTTATGGCTTCTTGAAAAAATGGCTGAGCCAGTCGTTGACCAGCTTCAGCCGCTTCGGTTCGATTCGATAGATGCGCATGCGGCCTTGCCGTTCGTGCGTGAGCAGGCCGGCCGCTTCGAGCACCTGCAGATGCCGCGTTGTGGTCTGCCATGCGTGCGAGAACACCGACGCGATCTCACCGGCGGTCATCGATCCGCCGTTGAAGTAGACGGCCATCAGCACCCTGCGCCGCGCCGCGTGCGAGAGAGCGCTGAAGACGGCCTCGTACGCATCCAGCTTCCCTTTCGACTCCTGTTTCGGCATCGGACGACATTCAGCCACGCGGCTGAATGTTTGTCAACGATATTCAGCATGCCAGCTGAACATCGAGAATCAGCGCCCCTCTTCCAAAGGCGAGTCGAAGATCAGGTCGCGCGGCGCATCGCAATGAGAGCAACGCTGCCGAGAGCCAGTGTCAGTAGAGCCAGCATCGTCCGTGAAAGCGCCGGCACCGCCTGCACCAACGCGAAAGAAACGTTCGTCGTCACGTTGCACGTGAGATTCAAAAGCGGCGGGTTCGCCGACGACTGCACCGTCCCCGCCGGCGACACGATACTCATCGCATACGGGACGACCGCAGGCGCCAGGAAATCGGCGTCGCCGTTCACGTTAGTGATCAGGGTCTGTTCGATCGTACCGTCACCAAGCTGATCGAGTTGCACGGCCACACCGGGCCGCGCCGTTTCCCCGGGATCGACGACACCATTCAGATTCGTATCGTTGAAAACGTGCACGTGAATCGTTCCGAAGCAGAACGCCCGCGCATTCGGTGCAGCAACCATGAACGTGAATATGGCCATTGCTACGACGTAGCGACTGCGCATGGCGCACATCATAGGCGCCTCGGTCACGGAGCTGCCTCCTCCGCCGCGAGATCGATGATCCCGCGCTCGATGTAGATCGGTCGGATGTGCTCCGCCAGCATCGGCCTTTTCACCGCCAGCCAGAGTGCGCCGGCGAGACACATGATCGCGCCGTAGAAGATCGTTCGTTCGGCGCCGATGCGGTCCGCGACGATTCCGGACAGCAGGCTGCCGATCGGCTGCACGCCCATGATGGCCATGCTGTAGAACGCCATCACCCGTCCGCGCAGGTTCTCGTCGACAACCGTCTGCAGGATCGTGTTCGCCGACGCCGCCTGCAGCATCATTCCGGCGCCGATGATCGGAAGGATCACCACCGACAACCAGAGCACGTGCGAGAACGCGAACGCGATCAGCCCGAGGCTGAGGCCGATCGATGCGGCCACGATGACCTTGCCGAGGCCGACGACGGTGTGACGCGAGGCGAGGTAGAGCGTGCCGGCCAGCGCGCCGACTCCAGAGGCCGTCATCAGAATGCCCAGCGTGTGCGGTCCGCCGTGCAGCACCTTCGAGGCGATGACCGGCATCAGCGTCGCGTACGGCATTCCCGCGAGCCCGGCCAGCGCGACGATCAGCAGCAGCGCGCGGACGGGAGGGAAGCGCGACACGTACGTCCATCCGGTGCGCAGCTCTTCGAGCATGCGCGTGTCGACCTCCGCCCGGACCGTACGCGTGCGGCGCATGGCCAGCAGCGACGCGATGACGGCGAGATACGAAATCGCGTCCGCGCCGAAGCACCACCCTTCGCCCAGCGTCGCGATGAGGATGCCGCCGATCGATGGTCCGATGATGCGCGACGCGTTGATCATCGAGGAGTTCAGCGCGATCGCGTTCGGCAGGTCGTCGCGGTCTTCCACCATCTCCACGACGAACGACTGCCGCGCCGGCGTATCGAACGAATTGATCACCCCTTGCACCAGCTGCAGCACGATGACCTCGGCCACGGTGATCACGTTCATCAGCGCCAGCACCGCCAGCGCCGCCGATTGCAGCGCCGACAGAACTTGCGTGATGACGAGAATGCGATGCCGGTCCCACCGATCGACCAGCACGCCGGCGAACGGCGACAGGATCAGCATCGGAATCTGTCCCGCGAATCCGACGATGCCGAGGAGGAGCTCGGAGCCGGTGAGGCGGTAGACGAGCCAACTCGTGGCGATGCGCGTGATCCACGAGCCGACCAGCGAGATCGATTGCCCGCCGAAGAAGAGACGGTAGTTGCGATGGCGCAGCGCGCGCGTAAGTCGATTCAAGCGATCCCGTCCACGCAATTGCCCGGCCAGCGGACGGAGGCTTGGTTGCCAAAGGCTCCGCCGGCAGTGCTGTTAGAACTCCCTCGGTGCGGATTCTCGGCTAGAATCCGCCGCCGCGACGGAAATTTTGAAACGCCACTCGCGTTAGTTTCCGTACCTTCCCGTAGGCATCGTGGGGCCGTAGCTCAATTGGGAGAGCGCCTGAATGGCATTCAGGAGGTCGACGGTTCGATCCCGTTCGGCTCCACCAAAATCACGAAGATCAGTTCAGACGGCGGCCGTGAGGCCGCCGTTTTGTTTGATTCAGATCATCTTCCAGCGTCGCACGCGCACGAAACGCCGGCCGCTCGAGTCGACGAGCGGCCGGTGTCAATTCGTCCGCCCTTCATCATCCCAGCGTGGCGAGTGCCGGAATGAGTGCCATGACCTCTGTTGACCGTTTGCCACAGCTGGACCTTGTTGCCGGCGCGGTGCCGCCACCGTTATCGGAACCGCGATCCACTTCGATCCGACGGGGAGCGCACGGCCCGCGAGAAACCGGATCAGCGAGGCTGATTTCGTATCGGTCGGTACGCTCGCCGGCAGCACCGGCAAACCATCGTCGGCCAAGCCGGTTCATGCGCGTACGACGATGAGGCGGCCAACCGCGGCATCGCCACCCCCATCCTCTTCGCTCCTACGAACGAGTTCCCGCGAGCCTAGGCTCCCTCAACGGCAAAGCCTGCGCCGGAACGACCGTCGAGATCTACGCGGAGTCCAGCGGCAACCGAACCTCCGCCAGCTTCGTCAAGGCCATCGAGCCGGGCAGCAACGGGACCTTCCGCGTTCTTGATGTGATCGCGTCCGAGCGAATGCTCGTAAACCTCACAGACAAAGAGGGAAACACGTCGATGTTCTATGCATCGGAGTGGCCGAAAGCGGGAAAGGAGAAGTGAGTTTTTGAACGCGAAAGAAAACCGGCGCCGCTGAACTAAACTGTCGGACTCCGCAAAAGGAACAACGGTCCGAGCCACCGTCACAAATGGAAAAACTACTACGCAGACTGGGCCTGGCGAAGGAGCGCAGGAGTGAATCGCGCCTCAAGCTGACGGTCATGCTCACTTCTCAGTCTGTGAATTAAGCCGAAGGAATGACGAATGAAACGTATGCAGGCATTGCTGATCCTCTTCTTCCTCTGCGTTCCCTCAATGATTGCAATCGCGGAGGAGCCCTCCGCGAAGACGCCGTCATTCGATCCGGAGCTCGCCAGGAAGCTCGGCGCCGATGAACGGGGCATGAAGACCTACGTCCTCTGCATCCTGAAAACGGGACCAAACGACGCGAAGGTTCTGGGGAAAGAGCGTGAGACCGTCTTCGCCGGTCACTTTGCCAACATCGGACGGCTGGCCAAAGAAGGAAAGCTCGTCGTCGCCGGCCCTTTCGGCAAGAACGACAGGTCTTATCGCGGTCTGTACATCTTCAACGTCCCGATTCTTGAAGAAGCCGAAAAGCTCGTCATCCTCGATCCGGCCGTGAAAGCAGGCGTGTTCGTTTACGAACTGACCCCCTGGTACGCCTCCGCCGCGATGATGCTCGTGCCCGAAACGCACAAGAGGATCGAGAAGCCGTCGAACTGACGCGCGTCGGCATTCCTAAGAAAGTTAACGGAGCCAATTCATTGACGCCTGGTTAGGATTAACGTGCCAGACGGGTCGCCATTGAGGCATGACCTACAAGATCCGTGTAGAGAAGTGTCAATGCCTTGGGCGTATCGTTTGGAACGAGCCCGCGAATGATTCCGCTCTCGCCATGGAGGTTCTCATAGATGAAGTAGACGCTTCTGTCACGAACCACGCCTACCACAGTCGTGAAGGTCGTCGCTTTCACGCCCGTGACCTCCCCATTCATCTGGAGGACGGGATCGCATGACGTTGTGGAATGGTTACTACGCCTGTTTCCGCGCAAAACTGCTGGGCTGCCGTGTGCCAAAGAAAGAGCGCGAGAGAACGATTCTACCGAACTGATCACCGAACCGGCGGCGGATCGCTCGGCATCAATGCAAACACATGCAGTACCTCCCCCCAACCTCGGCCTACATCATTTGGACCCGTCCACGCGCCCGGCGTTGTCAAGCCTGCACCCGTCCGAAAACCGTTGTGCTTGAACCAGCGGAGGATGCCGTCGTCTGAGATCGTGTAGAT
>DASYJY010000212.1:0-18156 GCA_035995985.1 Thermoanaerobaculia bacterium
GCATATCCACCGAATGGATCCGCGATTCGAAACACATTCAATTTGCGTGGCAGGAAGGGTACGGCGCGTTCTCGGTAAGCAAGTCCGCGGTTTTGTCAGTGCGCCAATACATTCAGGAGCAGGAGAAGCATCACCAGAAGCGGACGTTCCAGGAGGAGTACCGCGAGTTCCTCGAAAAACACGGGATCGATTTCGACGAACGGTATCTCTGGTGATGACAACGGCGCGCGAGCACGGTCCGCGACCCCTGCCGGGGTCGGGTTCGTGGGCACTCGCGTGTCCGGTGGTCTCGTGCTTCGCACGCGACCACCGGCTACCGTACGAGACGCCATCCGGCGTCGTTTCGGCGTGTGAAGCGCATCGCAAGCACGATACGTGGCAGTTTCGAACTACGTCGAAACAACCGTTACGCCTGACACGTTTCGTTTTCGCGAAAACGACTACAACGTGCGCAGCACCGCCCTTACCGGGCTTGCGTCCGCGCCTTTGATGCGCAATGGCAGCGCGATCAGTTCGTACTCCCCTTCTTCGACGCCGGCGAGGACCAGGCCTTCGAGGATGGCCATGTCGTTGCGGGCGAAGGCGTGGTGGGCTTCGAGCGCTTTCGAGTCGAAGGGATCGACCGAGGGCGTGTCGATGCCGATGAGGCGGACGCCGTGGTGGTAGAGATCGTGGACGAGCTCCGGCGAGAGGCTGGCGAAATCGTTGTTCCACTTGCGGTGATCGGGGAACGTGCCGGTGCGGAAGAGGATGCGCGGCGCACAGAGCGCTTCGATCTTGTCGGCGACGTGATCGGGCATGATGCGCTCGCCGCGCGCGACGTCGACATGGACGACGATGCAGCGGCCGAGGTAGAGATCAAGGCGACGCATGGAGATGTCCTCGCCGTCCGCGAGGTAGTGGCTCGGCGCATCCGCATGCGCGCCGACGTGCAGCGAAACGCGCATGTCGCTGAGCGTCAGGTTCGCGCCGGACTTCATGTCGGCGTTGATGGTGCGCACGAACGGCGTGTCGCCTGGCCAGACGTTGATGGCGGCGTCGATGACAGGTGAGATGTCGATGAGTGCCATCAGGCGGCTGCGATGATTTTCATCTCGACGGAAATCGGAGTCGGCAGTGAGTCGACGCCGACGGTGGTCCGCGTCGGCTGGATCTTGCCCAGCACGTCCGCGTAAACGCGATTGAATCGATCGAAGTCGCCTTTCATGTCAGTCAAATAGACAGTCACGTCGAGGATTTTCTCCAGCGAGCTGCCGGCCGCTTCGAGAATGGCTTTGACGTTGTCGACGGTCGCCCGCGTCTGCGCCTCGATGCCCACCGGGATTTCGTTCGTGACCGGACGGCGCGGGCCGATGCCCGAAAGAAACAGCAGATCGCCGACGCGGCGGGCGTGCGGATACGGCCCGACCGGCGACGCTGCGTTGGTGGCCATGATGGGAGCGGTGCGATCTTCCGGCCACTCTTCCTGCGACGACATCTCGCTGGCGCGTCCGACGTCGGGTCCACCTTCGAGCACGTTGTGCGACTCGAGGCCCGTTCCAATCTCGACCGCGCCTTCGTCGAACTCCTTCTCGAAATCGAGCTCCTTGTTGGGATTCGGCGTCAGTTCGACGAGGCCGTTGCCTGTGCCCCAGACCGGCTGGTAGTCCCACACCTTTCCGTCGTACTTGTTGTTCTCGCCGGCCAGCGCGGCCAGCCACCAGATCGCTTTGAAGCCCATGTCCGCGTTGGCCTCGCGGCCGAATTCACGCGCAACCTGCGCAACATCTTCGAGCCGCCCTTCGCCGAGCATCTCGAGGATCTTGCGATTCCACTCGTCGTCCTTCGACGAGGAGATGTGATCGTTCGCGATATCGATCTCGCCGACTTCGTAGCGATTCGAGAGATTCGTCACGACCACCACGATGGTCTTCTTGCCGTAGCGATCGATCGCCGTTCGCGCGGCGCGGCCGAGGGCGCGCGTTTCGTCGCGCTCCGCGTAGATGTTGCACGACACGACGGACGCCGGAATGGCATTGTTCGGATTGAGCAGCTTGAGCGCGACGACCGTGCCGGTATCGATCGGGAAGCCGTGATAGTCGACGGTCGCGGTCTGCATGCCGAGGTCTTTGCAAACGCCGGCGTAGAGTTTTCCGAACTCCGGATCGATGCGGAACGAATACGGGATCTCGCCGAACTGGTACCAGTTCTGATCGACGAGCGTCCACTGCGGATTCGCGGCGATTTGAAACAGATGGCCGATGACCGAGAACCACTGCGTCGAATAAACGAGCATCAGCTCCGCGCCCGACTGCTCGATCTCGCGTCCGATCGCCTCGTAACTCTGCTTGAGCGACGCCCAGCCGGCGTTCTGATCGGCCGCGAGCAGGATGTGCGGCTGCCCCGGAACGAGATACGCCTTGTGAATCGATCCGCTCACGATTTAGTGCACGTACGAATCGGCGGTGATGGCGACGTTGCGCGACTGGATGATCGACGTGGCCAGCAGCGCGCGGCGGCCGATCTCTTCCCACTGCTCGTTGTTGACGAGGTCGGGCACCGCGAGTGACGCGCCGAGGTTGACGGCCATGCAGCCGGCGTCGAGGTAACTCTCGATCGTGTCGAGCGGCACCGGACCGCCTGCGAGCATCGGCACGTCGCGGATGGGGCCGCGCAGCGTGCGGATGTAGTCCGGCCCGCCGAGGTAGAGCGCCGGGAAAACTTTGACGATGTCGCAGCCCGCTTCCCACGCGTAGATGATCTCCGTGGCCGTGCCCGCTCCGGCAACGCAGAGCAGGTCGTGCTCATTCGCGTATTCGATGATGCGGACGTCCGTGTGCGGCGAGACGATGATCTTTGCGCCGGCGCGCCGCGCTTGCGCCGCATCGTTCGCACTGCGCGTGGTGCCGGCGGCGATGACGACACCCATCGGCGCGTACTTGTCCGCGAATCGCTCGATGAGTCCGAACGCTTCGGGTGTGGTCAACGTCACCTCGAGGATCCGTATCCCATTCCCCGCGAACGCCTCGGCCACCGACTCCGCGGCCGCGACGCTGTTCTCGCGCACGACGCCGATGATCTGCTCCATCGCTACCTTTTCGAACAGCTCTTTGCGAGACATGGCGGAAACGATATCAGGTGATGGGGTGTGGGGAGTAGGGAGTGGGGTGTGGGAGTTGCGCCGCGTCTGGAGCGATCGTTCGTGTTTCAACTCCTACTCCCCACCCCCCACTCCCCACCCCCCATCAGTTAAGCTACCAACCCATGGTCCTCATCAACAAAGCGATCAACGAAGTCACCGTCAAGCTCGTTTACTACGGGCCGGGGCTTTGCGGAAAGACGACCAATCTCGAGAAGATTTACGGGAATCCGAAGCTCGACAACAAGGGCAAAATGATCTCGATGTCGACGGAGACGGACCGCACGCTCTTCTTCGACTTCATGCCGATGGAGCTCGGCACGATCGCGGGTCAGAAGGTCCGCGTGCAGCTCTACACGGTGCCGGGCCAGGTGTTCTACGACGCCACGCGCAAGCTGGTGTTACGTGGCGCGGACGGTGTGGTGTTCGTGGCCGACTCCCAGTCGTCGATGCGCGATTCGAATCTCGACAGCCTGGCGAATCTGAAGACCAATCTGCGCCTCAACCGCATCGATCCGCAGAAGGTGGCGCTGGTCCTTCAGTACAACAAGCGCGACCTGCCGAACGTCGATTCGGTCGACACGATGAACGGCTACCTCAATCCGAACGGCGTGCCGACCGTGGAGGCTTCCGCGATTACCGGCACGGGCGTGACCGCCACGTTGCGCGCTGCGGTCGCGCGCATTCTCGACAATCTCAAAAACAACGTCGACACGACGCTGCACGAAGAGCCGGAGCTCGAAGCGCCGGACATGTCGGCCAAATCCGGCGTGACATCGTCGTCCGCAGGAACGCCGAAGTTGTCGATGAAGTCGACGCCGTCGTTCGATGCGGAGGAGACGATCACGGTCTCGCCGTTCGAGGTGGAGCCAACCGAAGTGTCAGTCGAGGACGAAAATCCGTTCGGAGTGATGGTCGCCGACGAGCCAGCTTCGGATCCGTTCGCCGCTCGTGCCTCAGAGTTGCTCGCATCCGCGCAGGAAGTCGTCCGCGCGCTCGAAGCCGCGCTCGAACGCGCTCGCGCGCACGAAGCGGCGTTGCGCGCGAAGTTGTAGTAAATCAAATGGTGCGCGAAGCTCTGGGATGGAACGTCGCTTACGCGTCGCTCTTCGCGTTTTCCCCGTATGGAACGCAGTACGGGTCATCTACATCGCAGCTCGCGAATTCGAACTGGATGGTCGTGTGCGCGATGCCGTATTCGCGATCGAGCATCGCGTTGATGCGCGCCAGCAGGTTGCCGGTCGAGCGCACCGGGATGTCGCCGACCATCAGATGACACGACAGCGCGGGACGCGATGCGCCGAGGGCCCAGATGTGGAGGTGGTGGACTCCGTCGACGCCTTCGAGCTCCGCGATCGCCCGCGTCACGGCCTCGGGATCGATCCCTTCCGGCGTTCCTTCGAGCAGCAGATTGATGGCCTCGCGCAGGATGCCCCAGCTGCTCCAGAGAATGAGAACGCCGATGGCGATCGAGACGGCGGGATCCCAGAACAGAGCGCCGGTGCGGCGGATCAGCAGCGCGGCGGCGATGATGCCGGCCGAGGAGATGGCGTCGCCAAGCATGTGGAGGACGGCACCGCGGATGTTGAGATCGTGACGCCCTTCGCGGCGCAGCCAGAGCGTGATCGCGCCGTTGAGGACGAGCGCGCCAGCCGCGGTGACGAGCATCGCCGTGCTGTTTACATTCGCCGGAGCGCGAAGACGCTGTGCCGCTTCGACGAAGAGAAAAATCGTGAATGCCGCAAGGGCGCCGGCGTTGATGAACGCGGCGAGCACACCGGCGCGATGCCATCCATACGACTTCGCGCTCGTAGCCGGACGCCGCTCCACGCGCACCGCGAAGAGCGCGAGCAACAGCGCGAGCGTGTCGGTGACGTTGTGCAGCGCATCGCCGATCAGCGCGAGCGAGTTGGCGCGAATGCCGACGACGATTTCAACGACGACGAATGCTGCGGTGGCGATGGAGGCGATCAGCAGTTTTTGCGATGCCGCCGATCCGCTCGCGTGGTGATGATGGTGGGACACAGTGGATCAGTAGATTAGTGGATTAGGACCGCCACTAATCGACGAATCCACTATCTCGTCGACCTCTCCACCTTCTTCGACTTCGCCGCCACTCCCTCGGCCATCGAAACGCGCTGCTCGCGCAGCCGCGACGCAAGGGCGTCGTCCGTCAGCGCGATGATCTGCGCCGCGAGGATGCCGGCGTTGCGCGCGCCGCCGATGGCGACCGTTGCGACAGGGATTCCCGGCGGCATCTGCACGACGGCGTAGAGCGCGTCGACGCCCTGCAACGCACTGCCGCTGAGCGGGACGCCGATGACCGGCTTCGTCGTCAGCGACGCGATCACTCCAGGCAGATGCGCGGCCATCCCCGCACCGGCGATGAAGACGCCCGCGCCATCGCGCTCGGCGTCGCTGACGATCTGCTTCGTCCGTTCCGGGCTTCGATGCGCGGACGCGACTTTCATCTCGTACGCGACGCCCACTTCATCCAGCGCCGCACACGCCTGCGACATGACCTCGGCGTCGGAATCGCTACCCATGATGATGCAAACCCACATGAGGCGAATGGTAGCGCAGACTTTTGCGGAGCCCGTACAATCCCCGCCCATGAAGAGCGCCGTAACGTCCGCCCTCCTCGTTCTCGCCATCACATTCACCGCATCCGCCGCTACGAAACCGAAAGCGGTTCCGAAGCCGTTCAACGTCGTCGAGGCCAGCATCTCCGACATGCAGGCCGCGTTGAAGGATGGGCGCGTCACGTCGCACGAGCTGGTGCTGCAGTACCTCGTCCGCATCGCCACGTACGAGGACAAGCTGCATGCCGCGATCACCGTCAATCCGAATGCGTTGAAGGAAGCGGATGAAGGCGACCGCGAGCGCGCCGCCGGAAAGATTCGCGGACCGCTTCACGGCATTCCGATCGCGCTGAAAGACAACATCCAGACCACCGATCTGCCGACGACCGGCGGAGCGTTAGCGTTCGTGAATCTGGTCCCGCCGTACGACGCCACGCTGACGAAAAATCTGCGCGATGCCGGCGCGATCATCATGGCCAAGACGCAGCTCACCGAGCTTGCGAACTGGGTGGCGGGCAATCCGCCGATGCCGACGAACTACAACGCGCTGAACGGCTACGGCTTCAATCCGTACGATCCGCGCCGCGATCCGCGCACGGAAACCGGCGACGGCCGTCCCGCGCTCGCAACGGGCGGATCGAGCTCCGGCGCCGGCACCACCGCCAACTTCTGGGCCGCGAACGTCGGCAGCGAAACCTCGGGATCGATCCTCAGCCCGGCGAACCAGAACATGCTTGCCGCGATCAAGCCGACCGTCGGCCGCATCTCGCGCTACGGCGTCATCCCGATCACCGCCGATCAGGACACGGCCGGTCCGATGGCGAAGTTCGTCACCGACGCGGCCATCATGTTCGGCGTCCTCGAAGGCAACAATCCCGATCCGAACGACGCGGCCACGACGCGCTGCACGCCGGCGCCCAACCATGACTACACCGTCTTCCTGAAAAAGGACGGACTGAAAGGCGCGCGCATCGGAATCCCGCGCTCCGGCTTCTACGACAAGTTCACGACGCCCGGCGCGACCACGCCGCGCGGCGGACTCAATCCCGAACAGACCAAGGCGATGACCGACGCCATCGCAGTCCTCAAAAATGAAGGCGCGATCGTCGTCGATCCTGCCGACATCCCCAGCGTCGTCGACAAAAACGCCGCCGATAATTACTTCCTCTGGGGCGTCTGCACGGACATGGACGACGTGAAGGGGAAGAAGTGCTCGATCGATCTCGCCTACGGAATGGAGCGCGATTTCAACAAGTGGCTCGCATCCCTCGGCACCGCCGCGCCGGTGAAGTCGCTGGCCGAGCTGCGCAAATGGAACACCGACCACCAGAAGATGGGCGCGATCAAATACGGCCAGTCGCTGCTCGACATCTCCGACGCCATGGATCTCGATCTGTTCAAGGCGCGCTACGAATCCGATCGCGCGAACGACATCCGACTCAGCGCCACGCACGGCATCGACGAGGTGATGAAGTCGCAGAACCTCGACGCCATCCTCTTCCCCGGCCCCAGCGGCGCCTCGATCGCCGCCCGCCCCGGCTACCCGACGGTGATCGTCCCCTGGACGATGGTCCCGAACGCGCCGCAGACGGCGTTCCCGGAATCGTTCAAAGCGCTGCCGCAGCCGTTCGGTGTGAGTTTCACCGGGATGGCGTGCAGCGAGCCGACGTTGTTGAAACTCGCGTATGCGTTTGAGCAGGCGACGAAGAAACGCGTTCCACCTTCTTCGACGCCATAAAAGCTTTCACGCGGAGGTGGCGGAGCGCCTTTCTCCGCCTCTCCGTGTGCTCCGCGTGAAAACGTTACCCCTTGCGAACGCGCGTCCGATGCGTCCGGTCGTCTTCGCGGTTGAGCATGCGGCGCAGGTGCTCGCGGCAGTAGATGGCGCCGTGCTCGATCGGCGTTTTGCAGACCAGGCATCGGTTCTTCACCACGACCGTTTTCGCGCCGCGTTCGAGGATGCGCATCACGATGCCGGCGGCGATGAGGATGCCGCCGAGGGCCAGCGCTTTTTGCAGCATGACCGGGGCGAAGAAATCGACGAACGGCGCCTCTTCGTACGTCTGCTGCAGCACGTACATCACGACTACCAGCAGGATGACCCAGAGGCCCAGGCGCAGAAGTGTGGTCGACATGAGGAAAATTCACTGTAGGACGCTCATCGGGGAGTGTCAACTTGCTGCCGGACCATGAGTTGCGCGGGGAGGAAGTCGACGTCGATCGTGCCGTTGCGATCCGTCCTCCACGAACGAATCCCCCGGCTTCGCAGCGATTCGAGAACGCCCGGATGCGGATGTCCGAACAGGTTGTGCAGCCCGCACGAGATGAGCGCGACGCGCGGATGGACGGCGTCGAGCAGAAGCGGCGTCGACGACGTTTTACTGCCGTGATGGCCGACTTTCAGCACGTCGGCGTGAACGTCGCGCGACGCCAGCGACTCCTCCGCATCACGTTCGACGTCGCCGGTGAGCAGCGCCGTCCAGCGGCCGATGACGACGCGCAGTACGACCGAACTGTTGTTCTCCGGCGAGTGTTTGAACGTGTGATCGTCGACGAACGCGCGCAGCGTCATGCCGCCGGCGTTGCGAACGTCGCCGTCGCGCACAAGGTGAATCGGAATGGCGCGGCGCGAACAAGCGGCGAGCACGCGTTGCGCGCAATCGCCGCGGAAACGGCGCGGCGAAATCCAGACGCTGCCGACGTTGAGATTTTCGAGCACGGCCGGCAGTCCGCCGCAGTGATCGGGATGGACGTGGGTAAGGACGGCGACATCGACGTGACGTACGCCGCGATCGACGAGCATCGGCAGCAGCTCCTGCTCACCGAAATGTGCGTCGCCGAGGCGGCCGCCGGCGTCGATGAGAACGACGTGATGCGGGGAGCGAAGGAGGAGTGAATCGCCCTGGCCGACGTCGAGCATCGTCAGGCGCGGGTTCGCCACGTCTGCGCGTCCGGCGATCAGTGCGGCAAGGAGCGGGATCAACATCGCCGCAAAGATCACCGCCGCGCGAATGCGTCCTCGCAGAAACGCGATCGCCAGCATCGCCATCGCGTATCCGCACACGATCGCGACCACCGGCGGCGCGGCGAAGTAACCCCACATCGGCGACGCGGCGCCGTTCACGAACGTGCAGACTTTGTGAAGCGCGCCGATGACGCCGAACAGCGCAGCGCACGGGATCGCGCAGGCGAAGACAGACGTCATCAACATCGCGAAGACGATCGGCGTCAGCAGCAGCGTCATCAGCGATCCGCCGAGGGCGTATTGGTGGAAGTGGAAAAGCGTGAGCGGCGTAATCGAGAGCTCCGCCGACGCCGCATACGTCAGCCAGCGCGTGCGGCGCATCGCGAACGCTTTTCCGGCGAAGAGCAGCGCCGCGGCGCCGGCGTACGTCAGGTGAAACGCAGATTCGACGAGATCGTGCGGCGCGATGATCAGGCGCAGCAACGCGGCCACACACCAGAGATTCTCAAGTGTCGTCGGACGATGCAGGATTCGCGAGATCGCGTAGACGCCGATGGCGATGCTCGCGCGCGACACCGACGCCGTCGGTCCGATGAACAGCGGCGCGGCGATCGCGAAAATGAGCAGCGACCAGTCGCCGGCGCGCGGCGCGTGCAGCCAGCGCAACGCCAGCGCGATCAACGCCGCGGCGAACGCGATCTGCAGTCCGGAAAAGACCAGCAGGTGATACGTACCGCCGCGTTTGTAACTGTCGCGGACGTCGTCGCTCAGCCGCTCTCCGCGCCCGAGGGCCAGCGCTTCGACCAACGCGACCTCGGTCGGATACGTGTTCGCGAACGGGCGGACGCGATTGGCCAGCACGCGGTTCCAGGCGGACGGCGTGGACAGATTCAGCGACCCTTCGTACGACATCAGCCGCGGCGATTTCACCGTCAGCACCGCATCCCCTTTTTCGTTGCGCCTCAGAAATCCCTCGGCACGAACGGATCTCTGCATGTCGATCGCCGGCGGCGGAAAGCGCGTGTAGATCGTGATCGGCAATTCGACAGTGACGCCGTCGGCGACGAATCGCGCGCAACGCAGAACGTGCGCTTCGCCACGCGACGACCAGTCGCGATCGATCGGCGCGATCACCGTCACGAAACGATCGGCGATCAGCGGCGCGATGGCGCGGTCGTTCGCATCGCTTCGTGCGCGCGTATGCGTGGCCGCGCACACGCCGCCCGCGAGCGCGAGGCCGAGCATGGCCAGCCGCGGTTTGCGAATCGCGATCAGCAGCACAGCCACGCACGCGAATCCGATCGCCTCGGCATAGGAACGCCCGAGCGCCAAGCCGGCGGCGTAGAAGATCAGCGGAAGTGCGGCGGGGTTGTCGCTACGCACGCTCGAACGAAGCGAGCGTTTCCACGTGATGCGTATTGGGGAAGAGGTCGAGGAGGTCGAGCGAAGCGAGTCGCCAACCTGACGCAATCAGCCGGCTCGCGTCGCGGGCGAACGTTACCGGATCACAGGCGAGGAAGCAAACCATCGCGGTCGCGCGCTCGGCGATGGCGTCGATGACGTTGCGGCGCGCTCCGCTGCGCGGCGGATCGAGAAAAACAAAATCGGCGCGTGGCATCCGATTCACCCACCACTCGACGGGCGCGTTCACGAGCGTCACATTCGCCGGCACGTTGCGTTTCGCGCATTCGTGCGCCGCCGCGGCGCCTTCGACGGCGGTGACGTGTTCGAACAACTCCGCCAGCGGACGCGTGAAAAATCCGACGCCGGAGTAGAGATCGATGGCGGTTTTTTGGGTGTCGGGTGTCGGGTGTCGGGTGTCGGAGAAGGCCGGCGTGGATTTCTCCGACTCCCGACTCCCGGCTCCCGACACCCGCGCAGCGAGTTTCATCAACAGTTCGCGCATCGTCGCGTGAAGATGCCGATTGACCTGGAAGAACGCATCGGTGGTGACGTGGAAGCCGTCGATCACCAACTCGCCCTCGGCGATCAACTTCCCATCCACCTCCCACGTCTCGCCCTCGCGCGGATTCTCGCGCGTCTGCAAACCGACCACCTCGCACTCGCGCGGCAGCGGCACGACGTCGTTCGTGCGCATCGCGTAAAAGCCGACCCTGTCGCCGTCACGATGCAGCCGGCTGCGCAGCCGGTAGTTCAGCGGCGACGGATGGATCGCGATCGGCGGCAGCGAGGCCGGATCGATCTTGCCGATGCGCCGCAGCGACTCCGTCAGAATCCGCTGCTTCGCTTCGAGCTGTTTGTCGAGCCGCAGCGCCGTCCAGTCGCAGCCGCCGCATTCGTTCGCGACCGGACACGGCACCGCACGCCGCAACGGACTCGGCTCGATAACCCGAACCAGATCGGCGTGCGCGAATCCCTTCTTCACCTCGAGCAGCCGGACGATCGCGATGTCGCCGGGATAGACATTCGTCGCAAAGATAGGAAAGCCATCGACGCGCGCAATCGCCGCGCCGCCCGCCACCAATTCCGTCGGCGTGATCGTGATTTCGTCGCCGGCGTTCATCACACCGCCGTGTACTTGCTGAGAAAGTCCGTGAACAGCGGATCGATCTCGCTGGCGGCGACGGAGAAAATCCGGTCGGCGTGGTAGTTGCCGGGGATGTCGATCACGTGCAGTTCCTTCGGCTCGTTCGCCGCTTCGTAGAGCGCGAGGGAGTGATCGTGTCCGATCAGCCAATCGTTCTTTACGTGCACCAGGCAGATCGGCGCATGAACGTCGCGGACGTCATCGATGGCCTGCAACTTCGGACTGCGGCGGAACTGCCAGTCGAATCGCGGACGCTTCAGCGCCTGCGACAGCGCGATGTGGCGGTGCAGCGTGAACGGATTGATGCGCGGCATGATCTTGCTGAAATCGGCGACCGCGGAGATCAGCAGCAGCGACGCGATCGGCAGCTTGTGCCGCGCCGCGGTGGAGATGGCCACCGACGCGCCGTACGACAGCGCCACGATCGTGATCGACTCGACCGGCAGCCTGCGCAGCAACTCCTCGGCCACGGCAGCCGTGTCGTAATGCTCGTACAGATTGAAGCCGTATGTTCCGCCGCTGTCGCCGTGGCCGCGCGGATCGGTGATGGCGGTGCGGTAGCCGAGGGCCGTGAGGTGGGAGGCGAGGGCCAGCATCGAAGGGTGACGGCGGTCGCGCCAGAAGCCCGGGATCACCAGCACCAGCGAGCGGGAGGTGTGATCGTAGAGGTCGTAGGCGATCTGCGTCCCGTCGAACGACGTCACGACGGCGGCCACGGGCGGCCGCGGGACGGGGTGGAGCGGAGCGGGAGCGCTTGACATGGCGGCGTTCGTCCTAGACTATAGCCGCTCGTTGAGCGCCGTACGCTCATCCTTCCTCGCTACGCCCCCGGTAAAAATCATTGAGGAGTCGCTCCGCATGAAGAGATCGTTGGTTGCCGTCCTGCTCGTCGTCACGGCGCTGGCCACCGGCTGCAAGAAGGAAAGCAACGCCAATACCGACACCGCCGCCGTCGATACGGGCGTGTCGTCGACCGGCGCGAGCGCGACGGGAACGAGCGCCACCGACACCGCCGCCACGAGCACGACAGCAACAACCGGAACCACCACCAGCACTGGCGCGTCCTCGACCGATACGATGGCCACGAGCGCGACGACGAGCACACGTTGACTTTCCAACTGGCATCAGCGTTGCCCATCTGTGCTACGAATAGTGTAGAAATCCGATTCTGAATCCCAGTTTGCGAAGCAGCAGCTTCGCGGAAACCCATTCACGATTGCCAAGGGGGGTGAGCAGGCACTCTTTTCCGACTAACCCGACTTCCAACAAAAAACACAACTATCGAGAGGAAAAAAACATATGAGCAAGAAACTTCTGGTTCTCGTCACGGTTCTCGCACTGAGCGTCTTCGGCTTCGCCTGTAAGAGCGAAACCAACAACAACAACACCGACACGAGCGCGTCTTCGACCGACACCGCGTCGACGATGGCTACCGACACTGCCAGCACCACCGGCACGATGGCCACCGACACGACCGGCTCGACCTCCACGTCCTCGATGCCGGCTGGCACGATGAGCGACACCTCGGGCACCGCCATGACGTCGACGACGGCTACGTCGACCACCGGCACGACCGCTACGACGACCTCGGGCACCACCGGCACGACCACCACGTCGTCCACCAAGAAGCACTGATCATCGATTTTCCGCAGTTCACAACGCCCCGCCGAAGTTCGGCGGGGCGTTTTTGTTTCGGCCCGCCGTGGCATTTCTCTTGCTAATTTCCTCCTGTCCCTGCAAACGATCCTTGCGAGGCGCTGTGGTCTCGCCGAGAGTTTCAAATTTCAGCAGATGCGAAGGAGGTGAGGCAGGCACTCCCAGAAATCCGACATCGCACTTCATGTCGCAGCAACCGATTCACAAGTAACCATCTGAGAGGAAAAATACAAATGAAGAAGACCCTGATTCTCGTCACCATCCTGGCCCTGACCGTCTTCGGCTTCGCCTGCAAGAGCGAGACGAACAACAACAACGTGACCGACACCGGCGCCGTCGCCACCGACAGCTCGTCGTCATCCAGCAGCTCGACCACGATGTCTACCGACACCTCGATGACCGGCACGACCGGCACGATGTCCACCGATACGACCGGCACCGGCAGCACGATGACGAGCGCGACGGACACCAGCGCGATGTCGACCGACACGGCCGGCACCGGCGGCGCAATGTCCACCAGCGGTACCGCGTCGACCGGAACCACCGGCACGACCTCGACCTCATCGAAGACCACCACGAAGTCGACGACGAAGAAGCACTAACCTTCCCCGCAATTCTTTCGAGCGCCCCGCCACCCGGCGGGGCGTTTTTGTTTTGGTCGTCCGCTATTTCGTAAACGTATCCATCAGCTGCTTCATAGAATCCCGAATGATCGCGCTGCGACTCGGATCGTGCAGCAGCGACGTCACGAAGTTCTTCGCCTGCTCGAACGTGATGTGCGGTGGCAGCGGCGGAACTTCGGGATCGGTGCGAAAGTCGAGCACGCAGGGACGGTCGGCGGACAACGCCTCATCCCACGCCGCACCGACGCGCGACGGATCTTCGACACGAATCCCTTTCAATCCGATGGAAGACGCAAACGCCGCGTAGTTGAACTCCGGCAGCTCCTGCGACGCCTTGAACTTCGGATCGCCGGCCATCACCCGCTCCTCCCACGTCACCATGTTCAGGTCGTGATTGTTGAGGACGCAGACCAGCAGCCGCGGATCGCTCCACTCCTTCCAGTACTTCGCCACCGTCAGCAACTCGCCGGTGCCGTTCATCTGCATCGCGCCGTCGCCGCAGCAGGCGATGGCGACGCGATCGGGAAACGCGAACTTCGCCGCGATGCCGTACGGAACGCCGGGACCCATCGTGGCGAGATTGCCCGACAGCGATCCCATCATGCCGGCGCGGAAACGGACGTGCTGCCCATACCAGCTCGCTGTCGATCCCGAATCAGCCGAGAGGATGCAATCATCCGGCAGCCGCTTCGACAGCTCATGAAACACACGCCGCGGATTGATGCCGTTCACCGCGTCGTCCATCGCCCGCGCATCCATCAGCGTCCACCAGTCGCGGATCGACGCCTCCAGTTTCTCGCGCCACGTGCGATCCGTCTTCCGCTGCAACAGCGGGATCAGCGCGCGCAGCGTCTCCTTGCTGTCGCCGATGAGGTTGACCTCCATCGGATAGCGGATCGAAAGCTGCCGCCCATCGATATCGATCTGAACTCCTCTTGCCGCCCCGTCCTCGGGTAAAAATTCCGGATACGGAAAGCTCGACCCGACCATCAGCAGCGTGTCGCAGCCCGACATCATTTCCCAGCTCGGCTTTGTGCCGAGGAGGCCGATCGTGCCGGTGACGAACGGGAACGCGTCGGGCAGCGCCGATTTGCCGAGGAGCGCTTTGGCGACGCCGCAGCCGAGGATGTCGGCGATGGCGACGACTTCATCCATCGCCCGGAAGGTGCCCGCGCCGATTAGCATGGCCACCTTCTCGCCCGCATTCAGCACCTCTGCCGCTCGCCGCAGATCCACATCCTCGGGGACGATGCGCGGACTGGTGTAGCCGACGCCCGAATGAACCGTGGAGTGCTTGTGCGGCGGATCGCCGTACGCCTCCTCCTGCAGATCGTTCGGAATGATGATGCACGTGACGCTGCGCTGCGCCCGCGCGATCCGAAAGGCGCGATCGATGAGATGCCGCAACGCCGCCGGCGCCATCGCCGTCTGGCAGTAGTCGCTGGCCACGTCCTTGAACAAATTCTGCAGATCGACTTCCTGCTGATAGCTCCCCCCCATCGCCAGCCGCGACGACTGCCCGACGATCGCCACCACCGGCTGATGATCCATCTTGGCGTCATACAACCCGTTCAAAAGATGAATCGCCCCCGGCCCCGACGTAGCCATGCAGACGCCGACCTCCCCCGTGAACTTGGCGTGCGCACAAGCCATAAACGCCGCCATCTCTTCATGCCGCACCTGCACGAAGTCAATGGCCCCGTCCGCCCGCTCCAGCGCCCCCATGATCCCGTTGATGCCGTCCCCGGGGTAGCCGTAGACGCGGTTCACACCCCAAGCCTGGAGCCGTTCGATGAGAAAGTCAGATGTGGTTTTCGCCATGGGCTTCGACGAAGCACGAAGTGTGCGCGATTCGAAGGAACACCGAGGGAGAATGGGCGGACACGATGGCGCGCAAAACGAAGAACGGCGAGATGCGAAGGCGCTACGACTTCTCGAACGGTGTACGTGGCAAGTACGCGGCGCGTTACGCGGAACGTACGAATGTGATCGTGCTCGCTCCGGACGTGGCCGAGGTGTTGCCCGATTCAGTCGCCCTCAACGAGGCGCTACAGACTCCCGCCGGAAAGGACCGATGAAGCTCACTGACTGCAATCTGGACTTCGACGAAGTATGGTCTTCGCCACTAGAAAAAGACGAGGCTGAAGCCGACTGGATCGAGCCTCAGACTCGTGGCGAGTTACCTGCGAACTTCTTCAGCTTCTATAGGACGACCAATTATCTTTCGCTGTCACGTATAGCCGGTTTCGCGACTCAGGATCAGCGTCTCGTGTCAGGGTACTTTGCCCGCGTGATGCGTGGCCTAAAAGAATGCTTGGTGGAATCCGCAGAACTCGTAGTTGAGGTGTCGGAGCAAGGGCGCAACGCATACACGCCAGAAAAGAGCATAACAGGTCAGGAGTGGGACCGACGTGCCAGTTACAAACAACGGTCAGCCTTCCGCCTCTTGATGATTGATCTATGCGGCGCACTCGACTCGCTGGCCGAAATCACCGAGCTACTACTTCCCGGATCGGTTCCCAACTTGTCGGCAGGCTGGTCTTCTTTTTCATCTATGTACACGTGGCTGATGAAGCCGATTCCGGCGCCACAAGGCATAGTCGTGCCGAGTACCCACTTTGCTGAGCAGTTACATCAACGGCTCGCACCGCTCGTAGTGCCGACAGCGGGTCCTGAACGCCAATGGTTTGAACTGCTTCGGCTTTTGCGAAATAAGGCCGCTCACCTCGGGCATCAGGCTTGGCAAAATGTCGGCCTTCAGGCGAAGTCAGGCGAAATAGGCATCTTCATACCCAAAGCGTGGCCGTTCGTTCCTGAAGAGCATGCGACGTACGGCACCCAAGTTCCCGAGCCGGTTCAACCCGTTAGTTTCAACGCTTACCTCGAAGAATCCCTTGTTCACGCCGATATAACGGAGTTCTCATCAAGCGCACTCGGGAAAGTTAAATCCGTAGTGGATGTCGCTTTTGAAGTGTTTCTTGCGGCATTTGCGATTGGATCTGTCAATGACGTGTCGGAAACGGCACGACGATTGCGCGCTAAGTCGCCTCACTTTGCTTTCGAATATTTCGAGGCCGGAACAAGCTAAGGCTTAGGCACCAACGACGGCAGGTCAGCGTTGTCGAAGACGCGAACTAACTCCGTCACCTTGCATTCGAGCGCGGCGGCCAGCCGAAGCACGGTGAGGAGATTCGGAAACTTCACTCCCGACTCCATCGCACTCACGTGTGGCTGCGGGATGCCCACGCGCTCGGCTAGTTCCTGCTGACTCAGGCCGCGCTTTAAACGCACTTCACGAACGCGTGCTCCAAAGAGTTCTCCCGCTGCGGTTGTGTCACGTGAGCGCCTCATTGTGCCTTGACAAACCGGCTGCGTGAATATACCCTTTTACAACTACGCGAGAGGCACCCAACCATGCTCGAAACCGACGTCATCGACCGCATCCGGCACATCTTCCTACACCCACGGCCGCATGTCAGCATTTCGCAGGCGACGGCGCTCCTCGGGTGGACGCGACGGCAGACGTCCGCGGCCATCGAGGCGGGCGAGGTCGAGCTGTGGACGACGCCCGTTGGGAAGTGGTTCCCTCGGGCGGAGATGATGGCCAAGGCGCTCGAAATCTGGCCGCTGCACGTGATCGAAGAGGCGCTCGGCGCCGAGGCGGATGGCGTCCTCCCGCAGGCCATCCGCACCGCGGAGCTGCGCGTCCGGCTGCCGCGGCATCACATCGACATGCTGGAGTACCGGGCAGACCAAGAAGAAACCACCGTCAGCGGCGTGCTCGCCCGCGAGCTGGACGGCATCGCCAGTGCCCACATCGAGGAGTTGTCGTCTGCGCTGCCTGGCTTCGCGGAAGCGATGGCGTGGCCGGGGTGAGCGTTCGGTCGCGCGCGAAGGCGCGCACAACAATCCAGCCCCACGCTCTGCGTGGGGTTTTGGTTCGCGTGGAAGTTGGCGGCCGCAGAGGCGGCCGCTACAAGATCTCGGCGAACGTTTTTGTGGTGGCCGCCTCCGCGGCCACGACTCCGTTCACGCCTCGTTTCCCCGCGCCGAGCGCGGGGCTGGATTGTGAGGCGCGCCTTCGCGCGCATACGCGGGCTGATACGCGGTTCCAGCGGAGGGAATTCACTCCTCCTGGTTTGATACGCGACTGCTGCCGGAGTCGGATCCCTCGACGAACATGCATCCGGCGGTCGCTGCTTCGCTCGGACCGCCGGCTACCGTACGAGTCGCCTCCGGCGACGGCGTGGCCGAGGTGAACGAAAGCGCGCGTCAATGCAGGGCGCTGATTCGCGGGCCGACCTGAGTTCGCACCCATTTCAGCCACGGATCGTCGACTGAATGTAGTTGCTCATTCGTCGGTCCCAGCGCATACCAGTCAACCGTGTATGCATTCGCGGCCAGCTTGAGGACCAGCAGATAACGGCCTCCCTGACGATACGTGTTCGCGAAACAGCTTCCCGACCTGCCGCCGCGGCGCACGAAGTGGTACGGGACCGGAAGCTCGTTGAAATCATCCGATGAGCCGAGATAACCGCGGAGATCGAGATCCGTTGGTGCGTTCCGGCCCTTCACGATCTCTTCGATCCGAAAATGCACGACCGACTCCGGCTCCCCTGTCGTGCGAATGGAACCGACGGGAGGTTGCGCGTAGTCGACGGCGG